>JANORB010000110.1:0-7672 GCA_031415135.1 Methylibium sp. | reverse complement strand
CGATGCGCGGGCTTGATGCCTTGCGGCCGCGCGCGCTGAAGGCGATGTTCGCCGGGGTGCTGGGCCTGTGCGCACTGGCGCCGGCGCTGCGCCCGGCGAGTGCGCCCGCCGCGCCATCGACCCCGGCCGCCGAATGGCCGGCCCGCTGGGACGGCAAGCCGCTGCGGCCGTTGGCGCTGAGCGCGGTGGAGCAGCGCTTCGCCGCGCGATTCCCCGGCCGGTTGGCGCGCCTGACCGATGGCGAGCAGGTGCTGGTGCTGCGGGAGGTGCGCCAACCGACGCGCATGCTGCACCCGGCGGCCGATTGTTATCGCGGCCTGGGCTACCGCATCACGCAGGCGCATCTGGAACGCGACGCCGATCAACGCCTGTGGCGCTGTTTCGTGGCCGGGCGCGATGGCCGCGCCACGCGCGTGTGCGAGCGCATCGTCGACGCCAACGGCCAGGCCTACACCGACGCGTCGAGCTGGTTCTGGGCCGCGCAACTGGGCCAGTCCACCGGCCCGTGGCAGGCCATCACGATCGCGAGGGCGCTGTGAGCACGGGGCTGAAAGCAGTCGCGCGCTGGGGGCTGGTGCTGGGCGCGGCGCTGCTGGCGTGCGCCGCCGGCCTGGCGTTCAGCAGCTTGCACCTGTTGCGGCCGGCGCCGGGCGAGTGGGCCGAGACCGTGACATGGGGGCGCTGGCAGCATCGCATCAGCATGCCCACGCTGGTGCGCATGGCCAGCCACCCGTTCACGCTCGGGCTGTTGCAGGGGCACACGCTGAACACCCGCTTCGGGCCGGTGCGCTGGGCGGCGGGCGCCCGACCCGGCACCTGGGTCATCGTGTGCGCGCCGTGTGCGTTGGCACGCGCCGAACTGGGGCGCGAGCGCATCGTGCTCACGCGCGCCGAATTCACGTTGGAGCGCGACGCCGGATTGAACCTGCACGGCCGCTTTGCGCTGGGCGACGCGGCCCAGGCGGTGCGCGGGCGCTGGCGCGCGCGCATCGAGCCCGGGCAGGCCGAAGTGACTTTCGATCTGCCCGCCACGCCGATGGCGCACGCGTTCGGCCTGTTCGGCAGCGCGGTGCCCGAGGCCGGGCGCGCGCGCATCGAAGGCAGCCTGGCCCTGACCGCGCGGCTGCGTTTCCCGTCACGCGAGTTGCTGCTCGCCCCGCGCATCGAAGGCTTCAGCGTCGCCGGCCTGGGCACCGAAGCGCTGGCGGGCGCGCTGCCGGCCTGCGCGGCGAGCAGCGCAGGCGCGCCGTTCGGGCCGTGGCTGCCACGCGCCGTCATCGCCGCCGAAGACCAGCGCTTCCACGAGCACACCGGCTACGACCTGGCCGAGATCGTGGCCGCGTGGTCCGGCAACGCCAACGCCACGCGGGGTGACGCGGCGCGGCCGCGCGGCGCCAGCACCTTGTCCCAGCAACTGGCCAAGATGATCTACACCGGCGACCAGCCCAGCCCGGCGCGCAAGCTGCGCGAACTGCTGTACGCGGTGGAACTGGACCGCACGCTGGGCAAGGCGCGCGTGCTCGGGCTTTACCTCGCTCTGGCGCCCTGGGGCGACGGCCAGTGCGGCGCGCACGCCGCGGCGTTGCACTTGCTGGGCCGGCGCGCGGCCGACCTCACGCCGGTCGAGGCCGCCTGGCTGGCCAGCTTGTTGCGCAACCCGAATGCCATGCTCGCGCGCGCCGTGCAGACCGGTGCGATCGACGTGGACCGGGTCGCCGCGGTGATCGAGGCCATGCGGCCGATGGCCGCGCCCCGGCGCGCAGCCGCGCGGGCGCTGCTCGACGGCTGGCGGCCCGCCTGGTTGGGGGCGAACTCACAGGTCGCGCAGCGCAAGGGCGCCGCCGGCGCGCCGGCTCACCCGGGCTTCTGATCCGGCGTGGCCGGCGGCTCCGCGGGCGCCTGGCCGGCGGCCTGCATGAAGTCCGACATGCTGGCGTCGCTGACCTGGAGCTTGTGGTCCATCAGGAACGATGACGGGCCGCTGCGCTTCGTCGTTTGCGCCTGGCTGCGTTCTTCGCGCGCCACGATCGCCAGGTCGAGCCGGGCCTGCAGCAGCGCAAAGCCTTCCAGAATCGGCTCCTGCGCCAGGCCGTCGAGCTGGCCCGAGGCGCGCTGCAACACCCGCAGCGGCAACTCGTCGAAGACCTGCATGCCGCGCTGTTTCAGCTCGTGCTCAAGCGTGGCCAGGTGGGGCAGGGTGGCGCGGGCGCGGCTGCAGCGGTCGAGGTGCGCCTTCAGGTCGGCCGCCATCAGCAGGGCCTGGACGCCGGGGGCGGTCGCGCCGGCGGCGTCCCCGTCGTCGGGGTTCGACGCCACCGACTCGGGTTCGAGCACCACGCGCAGCTTGCCCTCGGCCCGCTCGATGCGAAGCGGCCGGCCGAAGACACCGCGCGCCGCGCGGATCAGCGAGCGCAGGGCCGCACCGGCGTCTGGCGCCGCACCCGGGGAGCGTGAAGATGGTGAAGGCTTGGAGCTCATCGACATGTTCTCTTGAACCGCAAATGGGTGGAATATCGGCGCCCCGGGCGCCGACTGAAGGGCCTTCGGTTTGCGCTGCGGCAAGGCATTGAAACGCCGGCCGCACCCCCCAGGTGGTGACGCGGGGTACCATCCGGCCCGCAACGACCCAGGAGATTTCGCATGCTTCACGTCTTTTCCACTTCCGCGCGGCGCCTCTGGGCCACGGCGCTGGCCGTGCTGGCCGCGGTGAGTCTGAGCGGCTGCGGCTACAACGACTTCCAGCGCCTGGACGAATCGGTCAAGGCCGCGTGGTCGGAGGTGCTCAACCAGTACCAGCGCCGGGCCGACCTGATCCCCAACATCGTGGCCACCGTCAAGGGCGAGGCCAACTTCGAGCAGGAAACGCTCACCAAGGTGATCGAGGCGCGCTCCAGGGCCACCAGCATCCAGGCCACGCCGGAGTTGATCAACGACCCCGCCGCGTTCGCCAAATTCCAGGCCGCGCAGGGCGAACTGACCGGCGCCTTGAGCCGCCTGATGGTGGTGGCCGAGCAATACCCCAACCTGAAGGCGAACGCCGGCTTCCAGGACCTGCGCACCCAGCTCGAAGGCACCGAAAACCGAGTCACCGTGGCGCGCAACCGCTACATCAAGGAAGTGGCCGCCTACAACGTGCTGGCGCGCAGCTTCCCGACCAACCTGACGGCGATGATGTTCAGCTACAAGGTCAAGCCCAGCTTCACGGTGCAGAACGAAGCGCAGATCTCGGTGCCGCCGGCAGTCAACTTCGACAAGCCCGCGCCGAAGTGAATGGGTTGAACCGGGCCGGATGATGCGCGGCGCTTTTCACGCCCTCGCGCTGGCCCTTGCGGCCTGGATGTTGCTGGCCGCCGGCTGGGCGCAGGCCCAGGACGTGCTGCCGGTGCCGCCGCTGGCCGGCCGCGTGATCGACCAGACCGGCTCGCTGACGCCGGCGCAGCTGCAGGCGCTCGACAGCAAGCTGGCGGCGCTGGAGGCGCAGCGCGGTTCGCAACTGGTGGTGCTGCTGGTGCCGAGCACGCAGCCCGAAGACATTGCGTCCTACGGCCAGCGTGTGGCCGACGCCTGGAAGATCGGCCGGCGCGACGTGGGCGACGGCCTGGTCATCATCGTTGCCAAGAACGACCGGCGGGTGCGCATCGAGGTGGCCAAGACGCTCGAAGGCGCGATTCCCGACCTGGCCGCCAAACGCATCATCAGCGAGCAGATCAGCCCGGCGTTCAAGGCCGGCGACTACGCCGGCGGCCTGAACGCCGCGGTCGACAAGCTCGGCGCGCGGATTGCCGGTGAAGGGCTGGCCGAGCCCGCGCCGCGCGGCGGTGGCAATGGCGGCGGCCTGCCGCAGGGGTTCGACCTGCAGAGTCTGTCGATCTTCCTGTTTGTCGGCGTGCCGATCCTGGGCGCCGTGCTCACCGGCATGTTCGGGCGCAAGTTCGGCTCGCTGCTCACCGGTGGCGCGGTCGGCGGCATCGGTTTTTGGTTGACCGCCAGTGCGCTGATCGGCGCCGGCGCCGGCCTGCTGTCCTTGTTCCTGGTCGGCGTGATGGGCCTGGGCGCCAGCCGCGGTGCCGGCCTGGGCCGGCGCGGCGGCGGGCCGGTGATCTGGGGCGGTGGTGGTGGCGGCGGCGGCTGGGGCTCCGGCGGCGGTGGCGGCGGATTCAGCTCGGGCGGCGGCGGCGACTTCGGTGGCGGCGGCGCGTCGGGCGACTGGTGAACCCCTCATGAACAGACTGCTGCGCATCCTCAGGCACCGCTGGTTCGACGAGCGCGACACCCTGCGCGCGTTGGGCGCCGAAGGCGTGAAGCGCCTGGAAACGCTGGTGACCGAGAGCGAGCGGCGCCACATCGGCGAGATTCGCGTCTGCGTCGAATCGGGCCTGCCGCTGAGCTACCTGTGGCGCAATGCCAGCGCGCGCGAACGCGCGGTGGCGATGTTCAGCAAGCTGCGCGTGTGGGACACCGAGCACAACAGCGGCGTGCTGATCTACCTGCTGCTGGCCGAGCGCCGGATCGAAATCATCGCCGACCGCGGCCTGAACCGGCAGGTCAGCGACGACGAGTGGCAGCGCATCCTGGGCAGCATGCGCGCGGCGTTCCAGGCCGGGCAGTTCGAAGCCGGCCTGAACCTGGCCATCGGCGCGGTCGACGCCTTGATGCTGCGCCACTTTGCGATGAAGCAAGGCGGCGCCGGCAGCGCCAACCCGGACGAATTGCCCAACGCGCCCTGGTTGCGTTGACCGGGGTCCGCGGCGAGCCGCGGCGCACCACTCAGCCTCAGGGGGACCCCAGCTCGGCGCCGCAGGCCTGGTCGCGCCCGAGCGATTTGGCCTTGTACAACTGCGCATCGGCCTCGCGCAGCAGCGCGGCGGCCGATCCGGCCGAATGTTGCGGCTTGCTGCACACGCCCAGGCTCACCGAGACGACCGGCGCCGCCGTCGAATCGGCATGCTCGATCTGTTGTTCGCGCAGGCGCAGCCGCAGTTGCTGGGCCAGTTCCAGCGCCCCGGCCAGCGGTGTGCCGGGCAGCAGGCAGACAAATTCTTCGCCACCGTAGCGCGCCACCAGGTCGCCCGGCCGCTTCAGGCAGGCCTTGAGCGAGTGGGCGACGCGGCGCAGGCAGTCGTCACCCGCCTGGTGCCCGTAGTGATCGTTGTAGCGCTTGAAGAAGTCGACATCCAGCAGCACCACGCTGAGCGCGCCGCCGGTGCGCGCGGCGCGGCTCCACTCGGTGGCCAGGCTCTCGTCGAAGTGGCGCCGGTTGTGCACGCCGGTCAGCCCGTCGATGTAGACCCAGCGGCGCAGCAGGTCGGACTGCGCCTTCAGCGTCAGGTGGGTCTTGACGCGGGCACGCACGATCTTGGGGTTGATCGGCTTGGAGATGAAGTCCACCGCGCCCAGGTCCAGCCCCAGCGTCTCGGCGGCCTCGTCGTTGTGCGCGGTGACGAAGATCACCGGAATGTCGCGCGTGGCCGGCTCGGCCTTCAGGCGCCGGCAGACCTCGTGGCCATCCATGCCGGGCATCACCACGTCGAGCAGCACCAGGTCGGGCCGATTGGTGGCGCACAAGGCCAGCGCCTGCTCGCCGCCGGTGGCCATGAACACCTGGTGGTCGGCTGAAAACGCCTGGTACAGGGCCTGGATGTTGACCGCTTGGTCGTCGACCACCAGCAGGCGCGGCCGGCGCGTGGGTTGGCCCGGGGGCTCGCCCGGCAAGTCGATCATCAGGGCGGCCTCGTTGCCCGGGGTGATGTTCATGCCGGCTGGACCTCGATCAGTTCATGGCACAACCGCAGGGCGCGCTCGAAGTCGAGCGCGCCGACGGCGTCGTCGAGCGGCTGCAAGCGCTCGCCGAGCGCGCCGCCGAAGTCGCGCTGCAGCGCCGCCATCGTGTCGGTGGCCGCCATGTCGCCGTTGTCCAGCAGCAGCGCCAACACCTGCAGCGCCGTCGCCAGCGCCTGGGCATCGAATTCCGCGCTGGCGGCGGCGGCGGCCGGTGCCTGCGCTCCTTGCAGCGCCACGAGCAATGCCGCCAGCCCTGGGCCGGCGCTGGCCATCGCCATGCAGGCTTGCTGAGCGACGGCGCTGGCCTCGGACAGCGCGGGTTCGAGCAGCAGCAGATTTTCTCCCCGTGCCGCTTCGGCCGACAGCGCCATCGCCCCCAGTGTGGCGGCCAGGCCCTTGAGGGTGTGCAGCAGGTGGGTCGCCGGCAGCGTTTCGCCCCGCACCAGGTGGGCCTGAAGTTGTTGCGGCATCGCGGCCAGGTCGGTCACGAAGCTGCGCAGCATGCGCCGGTACACGCCCATGTGGCCGCCCAGGCGGTTCAACGCGGCGCCGATGTCCACGCCCGCCGCTGCGGCGGCCTCGCTCACCGGCGCGGCCAGCGCCGGGGCGGCCGGGGCGGCCCGGGTCTCGGCCAGCGGCTGCCGGCCGGCGTGCTGGAGCAGCACTCGCACCAGGTGGTTCAGGTCGAACGGCTTGCCGACGTGGTCGTTCATGCCGGCGGCCAGGCAGGCCTCGCGGTCGGAGGCCATGGCGTTGGCGGTCATCGCCACGATCGGCAGCCTGGCCTGGCCCAGGTCCTGGCGGATCCGGCGGGTCGCGCTGAAGCCGTCCATCACCGGCATCTGCAGGTCCATCAGCACCACGTCGAACGGCGGGTCGGCGGCGGCCACCGCCTCGACCGCTTCCTTGCCGTGCTGGGCGATCTGCACCAGCGCGCCTTCGTCTTCCAGCAGTTCGCGCACGACCTGCTGGTTGTTCAGGTTGTCTTCGGCCACCAGCAGCCGCAGGCCGGCCAGGCGTTTTGCGCCGGCGCCCGCCACCCGCCGCGACGGGTGCGGCAGCGCGTGGCCGGCGCGGGCATCGACGATGGCATCGAACAGCATCGACGCCGTGACCGGTTTGACCAGGAAGCCATCGAGCAGGCCCTGTTCCGCCTCGTTGCGCTGGGCCAGCATTTCGCGCCCGTGGGCGGTCACCATCACGACCACCGGCGGTGTGCCGGCCAGGCCGAGTTGCTGGATGCGCCGGCTGGTCTCCCAGCCGTCCAGGCCCGGCATCTGCCAGTCGACGAACACCGCCTGGTAGGCGACGGCGTCAACGCCCTGGGCCTGCAAGCGCCGCAGCGCCTGCTCGCCGCTGTCGGCCAGATCGACGGCCCAGCCGAGCGACTCGCCCATGCGCTGCATCACTTCGCGCGCGGTCGGGTTGTCGTCGACCACCAGCGCGCGCAGCGGCGGGCTCGATGGGTTCGGTGCTGCCTGCGCGGGCTCGTCGCCGAGCGCCGCGCTGGCCACCGGCAGCGTGATGCGGAAATGGAACCGGCTGCCTTCGCCGAGCGCGCTGTCCAGCCGCAGTTCGCCGCCCATCAGGCCCACCAGGCGCTGGCTGATCGCCACCCCCAGGCCGCTGCCGCCATAGCGCCGTGTGGTCGACGCCTCGGCCTGCGTGAAGCCGCTGAAGATGCGGGCCTGGTTCTCCGGCGCGATGCCGATGCCGGTGTCGCGCACCGAGACTTCCACCGTCACGGTCATGGCGTCGCGCGCCACCACCACCACCGCCACCACCACCTCGCCTTCGGTGGTGAACTTGATCGCGTTGCCACCCAGGTTGATCAGCACCTGCTGCAGCCGCATCGCATCGCCCACCAGGTGGCGCGGCAGCGCGGGGTCGA
>JANORB010000109.1:0-9022 GCA_031415135.1 Methylibium sp. | reverse complement strand
CTACGCCGCGCGCCTCCCCCTCACCCCAACCCTCTCCCCCGAGTACAGGGGAGAGGGAGTCCGAATTTGCTCCCTCTCCCGCTTGCGGGAGAGGGCTGGGGTGAGGGAAGAGCCGTGGCTGAACCATGTCACTAATCAGGTCGATGCAACACAGCGGCCTTGGCCCGGGCGTGTCGTCAGTCGCCGGCGGCCAAGCCGTCAGAAATCGCCTGCACACGCGCCGCGCGAATGGCGGCGCCGATCTGCGGGCCGTCCAGGCCGCTTGCCGCTCCACGCTCGGCGATTGCCGTGGTGTCGATCTGCGCCAGCGCGAGCGCGTGTTGCAAGCGCTCGCGCGGCGGATACGGTGCCTCCTCCAGCCCCAGCCGCCCGCGCGCATCGCACTCACACGCCAGCAGCACCTCGGCAAAGCGCTGCGGCCGGCGCAGCGCGTCGCAGCGTTCGAGCAAGCGAAGCAGGGCCGCGGATTTCAGCTCGCCGCTGCGGTGCAGGTTGCCGTGCTCGCTCGCCACCACCTCGGCGAGTTCGCGGCAATCGAGCGGCACACGCAAGCGTTCGCACAGCGCGCGCAGCAGCTTCACGCTGCGCTGTTCGTGGCCGATGTGGCGCGGCCATTGGTCCGGCGGCGTGGTGCCCTTGCCCAGGTCGTGGCACAGGCAGGCCAACCGCACCGGCAGCGGCGCCTCCAGCCGTGCGCTCATCCGCAGCACCATCATCAGGTGCACACCGGTGTCGACCTCGGGGTGGTGGTCGGCGCGCTGGGGCACACCCCACAGGCGGTCGACCTCGGGCAGCAGGCGCGCCAGCGCGCCGCAGTCGCGCAGCACGGCGAACATGCGCGGCGGCTGTGCTTCCATCAAGCCGCGCGACAACTCCTGCCAGACCCGCTCGGGCACCAGCGCATCGACTTCGCCACTGTCCACCATGCGGCGCGCCAACGCCATCGTTTCGCCGGCCACGCTGAAGTCGGCGAAGCGCGCGGCAAAGCGCGCCAGCCGCAGGATGCGCACCGGGTCTTCGGCAAACGCCGGTGACACGTGGCGCAACACCTTGTGGGCCAGGTCACGCTGGCCGCCGTACGGGTCGACGATGCTGCCCTGGGCGTCTTGCGCGAGCGCGTTGATGGTCAGGTCGCGCCGGGCCAGGTCTTGCTCCAGCGTCACGTCCGGCGCGGCGTGGAACGCAAAGCCGGCGTAGCCGGGGGCGACCTTGCGCTCGGTGCGCGCGAGCGCGTATTCTTCGCCGCTTTGCGGATGAATGAAGACCGGGAAATCGCGGCCGACCATGCGGTAGCCGGCGGCGACAAGCTCATCGGGTGAGCCACCCACCACGGTCCAGTCGCGGTCGGTGACCGGCAGGCCGAGCAGCAGGTCTCGAACCGCGCCGCCGACCAGGTAGACCTTCATGGGGGCGCGGTGCGGTAAGGCTCCTCGAAGGCCAGGAAATCCTTCTCGGCCAGCGCCTCGGCGACCCACGCTTGAACGCCCGGCAGTGCCTGCACGCGCGCCATGTAGCCGGCCACCGCGTCGGGCACGGGCACGCCGTAGGTGCCCAGGCGCATCACCACCGGCGCGAAATACGCATCGGCAATGCTGAAGCGGCCGAACAGCAGGGGCCCGCCGTGGGCCGCCAGCAGGCCGGTCCACATTTGCACGATGCGCGCGAGGTCGGCGCGCACCTCGGCCTGCTCGCGCCACACCCGTTCGCCCACCTCCGGCAAAGCGGCCTCGATGTTCATCGGGAAGTGGCTGCGCAGCGCGCCGAAACCGGAATGCATCTCCGCGCACACGCTGCGCGCGCGGGCGCGGGCCGCCTTGTCGCTGGGCCACAGCCTGGCTTTAGGGAAGCGCTCGGCCAGGTATTCCGCAATCGCCAGCGTGTCCCAGATGTGCAGGCCGTCGTCCACCAGCACCGGCACCCGGCCGGCCGGCGTGAGGCGCGCCAGTTCGGTCTTGAATCTTGACTCCGGCGTGAACGCATCGAAGCGCACCAGCACCTCGTCGAAGGCGATGCTGGCCTGCTTCATCAACACCCAGGGCCGCATCGACCACGACGAATAGTTCTTGTTGCCGATGTAGAGCTGCATCGCCGTTGCCTTGACGATTCGCTCAGCCACGGCCGGCCTTGGCGCGCCAGGGGTCCATCCGGGCCAGGCCCTGGCCCGCGCTCAGGTACAGCGGTGCGATGCTTTCCAGTGCCGTGGGCGTGATTCCCAACGCGGCCAGGCCGGGCCACTGGGTGGTGGCCACGTTCGGCGTGCGCATCGAATCCATGTTGTCGCGCGACATCAGCGGCTCGCCGGGCAGCAGTTCCATGGCGGCGGCCTGCAGGCGCGCCAGCGCGTCGGGCAGCGCGAACACCGGCCGCGGGTGGCCCGACAGGCGCCCGGCCAGTTCGACCAGTTCCTTCAGCGTGTAGACGCGCGGGCCGGTGCATTCATAGGTCTGGCCGATGGTGTGGTTGTCGTCCAGGCAACGCAGGATCGCCGCGGCAACGTCTTCCACCCACACCGGTTGAAACCGCGCCTGCGCGCCGCCCAGCGGCAGCACCGGCAAGACCTTCTGCAGCGAGGCGAACAGGTTCAGGAAGTGGTCGTGCTCGCCGAACATGACCGAGGGCCGCAGGATGCTCAGGTCCAGCCGCGCCGACTTCAACATCAGTTCGCCCGCGGTCTTGGAGCGCAGGTAGTGGCTCGGCGCCCGGTCCGACACCCCCAGCGCGCTCACGTGGATGACGCGTTTGACATTCGCGCCCTGGCAGACCCGGGCCAGCTTGGCCGGCAGGTCGACATGCGCGCGCTGGAACGCGGCCGGGCTGCCATGCAGGATGGCCACCAGGTTGATGACCGCATCACACCCGGCCACGAGCTGCGCGAGCCGGGCTTCGTCATTCACATCGACGCCCACCACCTGGACGGTGGGCAGCAATTGAATGTGCTTGGCGCGCGCCGGCCGCCGGCTCGGCACCTTGATGCTGCCGCTGGCGCCGCCGGGGCGCTCCACCAGCTTGGCGCACACGCTGCGCCCCAAGAAACCGGACCCGCCGAGAACAAGAATGTTGGACATCTGAACCTTCGTAGCGCAGCCCCATGCTGCTTGCAAGCCGCAGGCTGCGGCCAGCCTGGCAGAGAACTCCCGGATTGTGCCGCGCGCGTGCCGGCACGCGGTCAACGGTCAAGGCAGGCTCTTGTCCGGCACTGGCGCGCTCCCCTCGCGGGGCCCGATGAGCTGCCCCAGGCGGGCTTTCAGCGACGGCGCCTGGCCGTTCAGCAGCGCCGCGTAATAGGCGCTGTTGCTGAGCACTTTCTTGACGTAGTCGCGCGTCTCGGCGAACGGAATGTTCTCGGCCCACACCGCCGGCTCCAGCAGCGGGCCCTCGCGCCATTTGCGCGGCCGCCCCGGGCCGGCGTTGTAGGCCGCTGCGGCCAATGCCTGCGAACCCGAAAAATCATCCAGCACCAGTTTGAGGTAGTGGGTGCCGAGCCTGAGGTTGGTGTCGCGGTCGTTGATCAGGTCGGCGCTGTAGTCCAGGCCGATCTTCTTCGCCGTCCAGCGCGCGGTGGCCGGCATCAACTGCATCAACCCGGAGGCGCCGACCGTGGAGCGGGCGTTCAGCACAAAGCGCGATTCCTGCCGAATCAGGCCGTACACATAAGCCGGATCGAGCCCGATCTCGCGCGCCGCCGCCTGCACCTCCTTGCGGAACGGGGTCGGGAAGCGCTGCGCCATGTCGACCTCGTGGCGGGTGCGGTCGCTGGTGTTGATGCAGCGGTCCCAGACCTCGCGGTCGCAGGCCAGCTGGGCGGCCGCGAGCAGTTCGCGGTCGGCCATGCCGCGCAGCGAAAAATTCCATTCGCGCACACCTTCGCTGCGCAAGCCCAGAGTGATCAGCTGCAAGGCGCGCGCCAGGCCGGGGTGGCCGGATGCGCCTTCGCGTTCTTCCGCTGTCAATGGCGCTGGGCGCGCCGGCAGCGCAACGGCCTGCCCCAGGTTGTCGGCCGCCAGCTTGCCGTAAAAGTGAAGCTGGTCGGCAATGCCGGCCAGCAGCTCCTGCGCCAGCGCGCGCATCGACTCGGCGTCCTGCGAATCCTTGGCCAGCGCCTGCAGGCCACGCGCTTTCCAGTACACCCAGGCCGGGTCGCGCTGTTCGGCCATGCTCATCGCATTGACGCCTTGCACCACCTGTTGCCAGCGCCCGCGCCCGTTGTCGGCCCGCAGCGCCGCGCGCACCTTCCACGCCAGCGTGTCGTTGGGCAACTCGATCGGGTTGCCCTCCTTGGCGGCGCGCATGGCGGCGCGCTGGAAGTGGTCGGACGCGTCCGGCGCCAGGCGAATCGCCGCTTGCTTGGCCACGCTGGCCCAGGTCCAGGTGGCGATGTCGGCGGGCAGCGCGCGGTCCCAGCGATCGTTGAGCTGCGCCAGCGCCGCGTCGGTGTCGGAGGCCGCCAGCCGGGCCAGCGCCAGTGCAGCCAGTTCGGCCTCGGTGCGGCCGACCGCCGCAGTTCGGCCGGCCAGGTAGCGCGCCGGGTTGTCCATCAACTCACCCGCGCTGCCGGCGGCCAGCAGGCTCACCAGCATCACGGCCTGACGCAGGGCGCGCGGCCGGTTGGCCTCGGCCGCGGCGCGCGCCTTGCTCCACACCTCGGCCGTGCCGAACACCTTGGCTTCAAACAACGCGGCGGCCATCAGCGCGCAGCCATCGTCCGCATCGCGCTGGGCCAGCCAGGCGGCCCATGCGGCGTCGTGCACCTCCTTGCCGGCTTGCTGGTCCAGCAGCAGCGCGTAGCAGCTGACCTCGCGGTCGTCGTTCATGCGAAAGCGCGGATATTCGAGCCCGAAGTTGACCCAGTCGCGGCGTTTGCCCAACTCGAGCAGCCAGTCGTTGCGCAGCCGGTCTTCGACATAGGTGCCGCTCCAGCGCGTGAAGAACGCCGCCACCTCGCCGGCCTGGGCGTCGGGCAGGCGGTTGCTCAGCTCGAAGTACTCGGCCCACTGGGCCAGCGGGTGGCGCTCGGCCAGCGCGGTGGCGCGGGCCGCAGCGAGGCGGGGGCGATCCTTCTTGCGCAGCGCCTCGCGGGCTTCGACGATGGCGTTGTCGCCACCCTGCGCATACGCTGCGGGCGCGGTGGCCAGCATGCCCGCACCCAGCAGCGCCTGCACGCAAGCCGCGACAACGCGCCCATATACTGGTTTTGGCTTGGACATTCGATCCCAGGTCATGGAGTTCCCATTTGATGTCAACACCCACCGCCTCGCTCGTGTCGCCGCGGCCGCAGGTGCGCCGCCGATTGTTGGTCGCGCGCGTCGATTTCGCCAGCAGTTCCGCAGCGCCCGCGGCGCAGGCTTCGATGGCGCGCCAGCTTCAGGCGCTGATCGCGACGCTGGAGCCGCAGTGCCTCGGGCTTTACTGGCCGATTCGATCCGAATTTAACGCACCGGTTGCACTGGCGTCGGACGACCCGCGTGCCATGTTGCCGTTGGCGCTGCCCTTCGTGCGCCGTGAACCGCCGGAGATGCATTACCGCGCCTGGGACGGCAAGGTGCCTGCGCTGCTGGACGAAGCCCGCATTCCGGCGTCCGACGGTGCGACCGTGGTGCCCGATGTGGTGCTGGTGCCTTGTGTGGGATTCACGCCAGCCGGCTTTCGGCTCGGTTACGGCGGCGGTTTTTTCGACCGCTGGATGGCGGCACACCCGCAGGTCACGACTGTCGGCATCGCATGGGCCTTCACCGAGCTGCAGCGCACCGAGTTCGAGGCCCAGCCGCACGATCTGGCGCTGAGCCTGGTGTTGACCGAGCAGGGCGTGGTGGCGGGCCCTGGCTGAGTCTCATTCGACCGGCGCCGAACCCGCTTCGCCGATCGCGGCCCGCGTCAGCACGGCCTGCTGCTCGACCCAGGCGCAGAACTGCCGCACCTCGGGCCGCGCCTGGCTGGCCGGCGCCACCACCAGCCAATAGGCATACGGGCTGGTGATGCGGCCCGCCGCGCCGAACGGCTCGACCAGTTCGCCGCGCTCCAGCGCCTCGAACACCAGCGCCACGCGCGCCAGCGCCACGCCCTGGCCGGCCAATGCGGCCTGCACCTGCTGGTAGGTGAAGTTCAGGTACAGCCAGCGGCGCGGCTCCAGGGCCGGCTCGTTGCGCTGCGCCAGCCAATGGCGCCAGGTCAGGTACACGGTGCTGGGCTTGTTGTCGTCTTCTTCGGCCAGCGTGTGCTCGGCCAGGTCGGCGGGCTTGGACAGCGGCGGCGCTTCGCCGCGCCGAACCTGCTCCATCAGGCGCCGGCTCACCACCGGGGTCAGGATCTCGCCGAACAGGCGCAGCGCACCGGCCGGTGCCTGCGCCGGGCTGCAGTAGCGCAGCGCCACGTCGAGCTCGGGATCGTCCAGCTCTTCGACCCGGTCTTGCGCCGACACGCGCAGGTCGATGTCGGGGTGCTGCTTTTGAAACGCCTCCATCCTGGGCAGCAGCCACAGCGACGCGAACGAGGCAAAGGTCGTGAGGCTGACGCGCTGTCGGCCGCGCTTGGCGCGGATCTGGCGCACGCCGGCGTCGAGCTGGCTCAGCCACGGCTGCACCACGCGCAGCAGCGTTTGCCCGTCGGGCGTGATCTGCACGTGGCGGGTGCCACGCATGAACAGCGGCGCGCCCAGTTCGTCTTCCAGCGTCTTGATCTGCCGGCTGATGGCCGACTGCGTGACATGCAGTTCATCGGCCACTTCGCTGAAGTTGAGCCGCCGGGCCACGGCTTCGAAGGCCCGCAGGTTGCCCAGGGACAAGCTGCGGTGGCGTGGCGTATTCATATCAAATCAGCATTAAAGCCCGTTGCCGGTTTCATTGGAGTCCTGGAGGGAAATGGCCGATCATTGTCCCATCAACCCCAGGAGATTGATGATGATTTCGCAAACACAGCAAGGTCTTCAACTGGCTGCGCGGTCCGGTCGCGGCAGCGGCCACGCCACGCTGGTGAGTGGGCAGGCCCTGACGGTCAGCCCGTGGCCGGGCGAGCTCAGCGTGGTCGACGGGCGCGTGTGGGTGACGCGCAAGGACGACCTGGGCGACCACGTGCTGGAAGCCGGCCGCAGCATCCGCTTCGGGGCGGGCGCCGGGCTGGTGCTCGAGCCCTGGGGTGGGTCGGCCACGGTGGAGTGGCAGCGGCGCGCTCAGCCGGTGCGCCCGCCGGCCTTTCTGGTGGGCGCCTTGGTGGCCGCCTTGCGTGGCCTGGCCGGTTTGGCCGGCGCTGCCGCAGCAGCGTTGCGCCGCGCGGAAGGCGGTTTGGCGGCCCTGGCGCGCAAGGCCGCTTCCAGCGCCAGGCGGGCCCAGTTCTGCATCAGCGGCGGCGATTCCATGGCGTCTTCGGGCGCGCTGAAGTAGCTCATCGTCACCGCCTTGCCGGCCCCGTCGTAGACAAAGGGCCGGCACCCGGCGGCCTCGAACTGCGCCCGCGTCAGGGCGTCGACCTTCAGGTACAGGCGCTCCTGCGCGATGAGCGCGATGAACACGTCGCCGACGTACAGCCCGACGCCACCGAACATGCGCTTGGCGCGCGCGCTGCCCAGCGGCGAGAGCAGGTCGACGCAGTGGCGGGTGAACCCGGCTTGGGCGCTGTTCATGAACCAGTCTTGCACAATGGGCGCCCCTGTTCAACCGGAGCCCGCATGGAGCCCAAAGACCACGCCGCCGACCACGCTGCGCTGCGCAAGAAGCTGGTCGCCGCCCGCCAGGCGCTGCCGGACCGGCTGGAGCGCGCCGTGGCCTTGCAGCAGGTGCTGCGCGTGTGGCTGGTCGGGCGCAGCGAAAAGTCGATCGGCGCCTACTGGCCGATCAAGGGGGAGTTCGATCCGCTGCCGGCGCTTTACCGCTGGACTGAAGGCGCGCCCGACGACGTGATGCGGCGCATCGGCCTGCCGGTGGCGCACCGCGAGTCGGGCTCGTTGCGCTTTCATGTGTGGTACCCGGGCTGCGAAACCGAACTGGACGCCTACGACATCCCCAAGCCCAAGGGCACCGACGAGTTCGCCCCCGACATGCTGGTGGTGCCCTGCCTGGGCTTCGGCCCCGGCGGCGTGCGGCTGGGCTACGGCGGCGGGTTCTTCGAGCGCACGCTGTCGTCCATCAACCCGCGGCCGGTGACCGTGGGGGTGAGCTACACCCACGGCTTTTTGCCGCTGCTGCGCGCCGGCCCGCAAGACGTTCCGCTCGACGCGATGCTGACCGAAGACGGCGTGATGTGGGAGCGCGGCTGAGCCGCGTCAGCCCAGCCCGAGCCGCTTGCAGATCTCCAGCGTCACACCCGCCTGGTTCATCGTGTAGAAGTGGATGCCCGGCGCGCCGCCTTCGATCAGGCGCTCGCACAGCCGGGCCACCACGTCGATGCCGAACGCCCGGATCGACGCCGAATCGTCGAGGAAGCCTTCCATCTTCAGCGCCACCCAGCGCGGGATCTCGATGCCGTCGCGGGCGGCGAACTGGGCGATGCGGGCGTAATTGTGGAACGGCATGATGCCGGGCACGACCGGCGCCAAGGCACCCAGCTTGCGGGTTTCATCGACGAAATGAAAGTAGGCGTCGGGGTTGAAAAAGAACTGCGTGATGGCCGAACTGGCGCCGGCGTTGACCTTGTCGACGTAGTGCCGCAGGTCGCGCGCGGCGTAGCGGTTTTGCGGGTGGTATTCGGGATAGGCGGCGACTTCGATGTGCCAGTCGGCGCCCTGGGTTTCGCGGATGAATCGCACCAGTTCGGCGGCGTAGCGGAACTCGCCGGCGGTGACCGTGCCGCTGGGCAGATCGCCGCGCAGCGCCACCAGGCGGTGGATGTTCTGGGCCCGGTAGGTGGCCAGGATGTCGCTCAGCCCGGCGCGCGTGGAGCCCACGCACGACAGGTGCGGCGCGGCCTCGAAGCCGGCTTGCGCGATGGCGCGCACGGTGTTGAGCGTCTTCTCGCGGGTCGAGCCGCCGGCGCCGTAGGTGACGCTGAAGAACTCCGGCTTCACGGCGCCGAGTTGCTGCACCACGGCCTTGAG
>JANORB010000108.1:0-3316 GCA_031415135.1 Methylibium sp. | reverse complement strand
GACTTGACCGTCAGCATTTCCTGCAGGATGTACGAGGCGCCATACGCTTCCAGTGCCCAGACCTCCATCTCGCCGAAACGCTGACCACCGAACTGCGCCTTGCCGCCCAGCGGTTGCTGCGTCACCAGGCTGTACGGGCCGGTGGAGCGCGCGTGCATCTTGTCGTCCACCAGGTGGTGCAGCTTCAGCACGTGCATGTAGCCGACCGTGACGGGGCGCTCGAAGGCCTCGCCGGTGCGGCCGTCGTGCAGGATGGCCTGCGTGCGCGTGGCCGTCAGCCCCTTGGCCTTGGCGATGTCGTCCGGGTAAGCCAACTTGAGCATGCCGCGGATTTCTTCTTCGGCCGCGCCGTCGAACACCGGCGTCGCAAACGGCACGCCCTTGGTCAGGTTGCCGGCCATCTCGAGCACTTCGTCGTCGCTCAGGTGATCGAGCCGCTCGGTTTTGCCGCCCGACTTGTTGTACAGCTCGTCGAGGAACTTGCGCAACTCGGCCACCTTGACCTGCTCTTGCAGCATGGTGTCAATGCGCTGGCCAATGCCCTTGCCGGCCCAGCCCAAATGCACTTCCAGCACCTGTCCCACGTTCATGCGCGAAGGCACGCCCAGCGGGTTCAGCACGATGTCGCACGGCGTGCCGTCGGCCATGTAGGGCATGTCTTCGACCGGAACGATCTTCGACACCACACCTTTGTTGCCGTGCCGGCCGGCCATCTTGTCGCCCGGCTGCAGGCGGCGCTTGACGGCCAGGTAGACCTTGACCATCTTCAGCACGCCGGCGGGCAACTCGTCGCCCTGGGTGAGCTTCTTGCGCTTTTCTTCGAACGCGAGGTCGAAGCTGTGGCGCGTCTGCTCGAGCGAGTTCTTGATGCTCTCCAACTGGTTGGCCGCGTCTTCATCGGCCGGGCGAATGTCGAACCAGTGGTACTTCTCGACGCTGGCCAGGTACACCTTGTCGATGACCGTGCCCTTGGCGATGCGCTGCGGGCCGCCGTTGGCCGGCTTGCCCACCAGCAGCTTTTCGATGCGGTCGAACGCGTCGGCCTCGACGATGCGCAACTGGTCGTTCAGGTCCAGCCGATAACGCTTCAGTTCGTCGTCGATGATCTGCTGGGCGCGCTTGTCGCGCGGGATGCCTTCGCGGGTGAACACCTGCACGTCGATGACCGTGCCGTTGGTGCCCTGGTCGACACGCAATGAGGTGTCCTTCACGTCCGAAGCCTTCTCGCCGAAGATCGCGCGCAGAAGTTTTTCCTCAGGCGTCAGCGTGGTCTCGCCCTTGGGCGTGACCTTGCCGACCAGCGTGTCGCCGGGGTTCACTTCGGCACCGACATAAACGATGCCCGACTCGTCCAGGCGTGCCAGTTGCTGCTCGCTCAGGTTCGGGATGTCGCGCGTGATTTCTTCGGCGCCCAGCTTGGTGTCGCGCGCCATCACGACCAGCTCCTCGATGTGGATCGAGGTGTAGCGGTCTTCGGCGACCACGCGTTCGGAGATCAGGATCGAGTCTTCGAAGTTGTAGCCGTTCCAGGGCATGAAGCCGACCAGCATGTTCTGGCCCAGCGCCAGCTCGCCGATGTCGGTGGAGGCACCGTCGGCAATGATGTCTTCGGCCTGCAGCTTGTCACCGCGCTTGACGATGGGGCGCTGGTGGATGCTGGTGTTCTGGTTGCTGCGCTGGTACTTGATGAGGTTGTAGATGTCCACCCCCACTTCACCGGCCACGGTCTCGTTGTCGTTGACGCGGATCACGATGCGGTTGGTGTCGACATAGTCGACGATGCCGCCGCGCTTGGCCGCCACCACGGTGCCGCTGTCCTTCGCGGCCACACGTTCCACGCCGGTGCCGACAAACGCCTTTTCGGGGCGCAGCACCGGCACGGCCTGGCGCTGCATGTTGGCGCCCATCAGCGCACGGTTCGCATCGTCGTGCTCCAGGAACGGCACCAGAGACGCCGCCACCGAGACGATCTGCGTCGGCGCCACGTCCATGTACTGGATGCGCTCGGCCGAGGTCAGCACCGATTCACCGTTGTCGCGCGCGCTCACCAGCTCGTCGATCAAGCGGCCTTCCTTGTCCAGCGTGGCGCTGGCCTGGGCGATCACGTACTTGCCTTCTTCGATGGCCGACAGGTAGTCGATCTGCATCGTCACCTTGCCATCGGCCACGCGACGGTACGGGGTTTCGAGGAAGCCGTACTCGTTGAGCTGTGCGTACAGCGCGAGCGAGTTGATCAGGCCGATGTTCGGGCCTTCCGGGGTCTCGATCGGGCACACCCGGCCGTAATGGGTCGGGTGCACGTCGCGCACTTCGAAGCCGGCACGCTCGCGCGTCAAACCGCCCGGGCCCAGGGCCGAGACGCGCCGCTTGTGCGTGATCTCGGACAACGGGTTGGTCTGGTCCATGAACTGGCTCAGCTGCGACGCGCCGAAAAACTCCTTCAACGCCGCCGAGATCGGCTTGGAGTTGATCAGGTCGTGCGGCATCAGCGCTTCGGTCTCGGCCTGGCCGAGGCGTTCTTTCACGGCCTTTTCGATCCGCGCCAGACCAGAGCGGTACTGGTTCTCCGCCAGTTCGCCGACACAGCGCACACGCCGGTTGCCCAGGTGGTCGATGTCGTCCACTTCGCCACGGCCGTTGCGCAGCTCGACGAGGATCTTCACCACGTCGAGCAGGTCGCTGTTGGACAAGGTCATCGCGCCCTCGGCGCTGTCGCGGCCGACACGGGCGTTGAACTTCATGCGGCCCACACGCGACAGATCGTAGGTGTCGGCGTTGTAGAACAGACGGTGGAACAGCGCTTCGACCGCGTCTTCGGTCGGCGGCTCGCCGGGGCGCATCATGCGGTAGATGGCCACGCGCGCGGCCAGCTGGTCGGCGGTTTCATCAGACGCCAGGGTCTGCGAGATGTAGCCGCCTTCGTCCAGCTCGTTGGTGTAGAGGCAGGGGATTTCCTTGACGCCGGCCACGCGCAACTTCTTCAGCAGCGCTTCGGTCAACTCGTCATTCGCCTTGGCGATGATCTCGCCGGTGTCGGCATCGACCACGTTGCGCGCCAGCATGCGGGCCAGCAGATAGTCTTCCGGAACGCTGATGAACTGGGTCTCGGTCGTCTCCAGCGTGCGGGTGTGGCGGGCGGTGATGCGCTTGTCTTTTTCGACACGACGTTGCCGGCCTTGTCGGTGATGTCGAAGCGCGCGATCTCGCCGCGCAGCCGGTCGGCCACGAACTCCATCTGCGCGCCCGAGTCCATCAGGCGGAAGTTGTCGAACACGAAGAAGTGGGCCAGGATCGCCTCGGGGTTCAGGCCGATGGC
>JANORB010000107.1:0-35163 GCA_031415135.1 Methylibium sp. | reverse complement strand
ACGCCGCCGAGATCGCCAAGACGCCATTCGCCCGCGGCGAACAAGCCAACATGGACTCCTTGGTCGCCTGGATTTCAGCCGAGTCGCGCGGCCAGCGATTCAACCTGCCGCAAGGCCATGCCGAAGAACGCAAGATGCTCGAACTGGGCAAGCGTGCCTTCTTCTACCGCGCCGGGCCGTATGACTTTTCCTGCGCATCGTGCCACGGCGAGGCCGGCAAGCGCATCCGCCTGCAAGACCTGCCCGACCTGACCAAAAACCCCGGTGACGGCATCGGCTTCGCGGCCTGGCCGGCCTACCGCGTCAGCTCGGGCGAGTTGTGGAGCATGCAGCGCCGGCTCAACGACTGCTATCGCCAGCAGCGCTTTCCGTTCCCCGGCTATGGCTCCGACGTGACGGTTGCCCTGGCGGTGTACATGGGCGTGAATGCCAAGGGCGCGGAGTCGATCGCGCCCGCCATCAAACGCTGAACCAGGAACACCCAATGCACATCCTCAAAGTGTTTGCCATGGCCGTGGCGCTGGCGGGTTGCGCCAGCGTCGCGCCGGCGCCCGACTACGACACGCTGCTCGGCGAGATGATGGCGTCGTCGTTCCGCGACCAGGGCATCGCCAAGATCGACCGCCTGCGGCAAGACCCGTCGAACGCCGAATGCTCGGCCGCGCAGGGCAAAGACTTGCCGGCGGCACGCGCCAAGGCGATCGAGGCCGCCAACCTGGCCACGGTGAAGATGCCCGGCGACGGCCAGTTCATCGGCGACTGGAAGGAGGGCGAAAAACTGGCCCAGAACGGCCGCGGCATGACCTGGAGCGATCCGTCGGCGGCGACCGCGGCCAACGGCGGCAATTGCTACAACTGCCACCAGGTCAGCAAGGCCGAGATCTCGTTCGGCACCATCGGCCCGAGCCTGTACCACTACGGCAAGATTCGCGGCGTGTCCGACCCGGCCAGCCCGGCCGCCAAGCCGATCGTCGAATACACCTGGGGCAAGCTGTACAACGCCAAGGCCTACAACGCCTGCTCGGGCATGCCGCGCTTCGGCCATGCCGGCATGCTCGACGAGGCGCAGCTCAAGCACTTGATGGCGTTGCTGCTCGACCCGAAGTCGCCCGTCAACCAGTAGCGTGGCGCGGCCGACTCGGGCGCGGCGCATCCTCCTTGCCTTTGCGCTCATATCGCTGATTGCTGAAGCATGAATTTATCGAAGCGCGAGTTCGTTCAGTTGCTGGGGGCCGCTTCGGTGGCCGGCATGGCGCTGGGCCGCCATGCCGACGCCGACGCCGCCACCGCGCAGGCGGGCCTGTACGACATCGCGCCGTTCGGCAATGTGTCGTTCCTGCACATGACCGACTGCCATGCGCAGTTGAAGCCGACCTATTTTCGCGAGCCCAGCGTCAACCTGGGGCTGGGCTCGATGCGCGGGCAGCTGCCGCACCTGGTCGGGGAGTCTCTGCTGAAGAAGGCCGGCGTGCGCCCCGGCAGCGCGCCCGCGCACGCCTACACGCATGTCGACTTCGAGAAAGCCGCCCGGCGCTACGGCCGCGTGGGCGGCTTTGCGCACCTGGCCACCCTGGTCAAGCAGCTCAGGGCGAGCCGGCCCGGTGCGCTGCTGCTCGACGGCGGCGACACCTGGCAGGGCTCGGCCACCTCACTGTGGACCGACGCGCAAGACATGGTCGAGGCGGCCAAGCTGCTCGGCGTGGACGTGATGACCGGCCACTGGGAGTTCACCTACGGCATGGAGCGGGTGAAGGAAATCGTCGAGAAGGACTTCAACGGCCGGATCGAATTCCTGGCCCAGAACATCAAGACCCACGATTTCGGCGACCCGGTCTTCAAGCCCTACACGCTGCGCCAGATCAACGGTGTGCCCTGCGCCATCATCGGCCAGGCCTTCCCCTACACGCCGATTGCCAACCCGCGCTACCTGGTGGCCGACTGGAGCTTCGGCATCCAGGAAGAGAACCTGCAAAAGGTGGTCGACGAGGTGCGCGCCAAAGGCGCCCGGGTGGTCGTCCTGCTGTCGCACAACGGCATGGACGTCGACTTGAAGATGGCCTCTCGGGTGCGCGGCATCGACTGCATCTTCGGCGGCCACACCCACGACGGCGTGCCGGTCGCGGTACCGGTGGCGAACGGGGGAAGTACGGCCGGCGGCAAGACCCTGGTCACGAATGCCGGCAGCAACAGCAAGTTCCTGGGGCTGATGGACTTCGATGTGAAAGGCGGCAAGGTGGCCGACTTCCGCTACCGCCTGTTACCGATTTTTGCCAACCAGCTGGTCGCCGACCCGGCGATGGACGCGCTGATCGCCAGGGTGCGCGCACCCTACGAGCCCAAACTGGCTGAAAAGCTGGCCGCAACCGACGGCCTCTTGTACCGGCGCGGCAACTTCAACGGTTCATGGGACCAGCTGATCTGCGACGCGCTGATGGACGTGCAGGGCGCCGAGATCGCGTTCTCGCCCGGCTTTCGCTGGGGCACGACCCTGCTGCCGGGCGACACCATCACGCGCGAGCTGATGATGGACCAGCTGGCCATCACCTACCCTTACGCCACGGTGTCCGAGATGACCGGCGCGACGATCAAGACCATCCTCGAAGACGTGGCCGACAACCTGTTCAACCCCGACCCGTACTACCAGCAGGGCGGTGACATGGTGCGGGTCGGCGGCCTGGCCTACAGCTGCCAACCGGCGGCGGCGATGGGCAGCCGCATTGGCGACATGCGCCTGGCGGGCAAGCCGATCGAGGCCGGCAAAAAATACAAGGTGGCGGGCTGGGCGCCGGTGAGCGAGGAGGCCCGCGGCGCGCCCGGCAACCCACCGGTGTGGGACGTGGTCGAAGCCTGGCTGAAGGCCCAGGGCGGGCGCATCAAGCCGCGCAAGCTCAACACGCCCACGCTGATCGGCATGGCGGGCAACCCGGGCATCGCGGCATGAACAGCGCAACCGGTGCAGCGCCTTCTGACTGGACTCTCAACCGAAAGGAGCGTGGCATGAAACTCTCTCGATTCGCCGTTGCATCGTTGCTGTGGCTGGCGGCCAGTGCGGCCTGGGCGCAAGACCGGGTGGTCTATCACATCGACAACGCCGCGGCGCAAGGCCTCAAGGGTCTGCGCAACGTGCGCAACCACCTCGACGTCGATCCGGCGGCCAAGCTCACGGTCGTGACACATGCTGAAGGGGTGGACCTGCTGATGGAAAACGCCAAGGCCGCCAACGGCACCGACTATG
Organism: Methylibium sp.; assembly: GCA_031415135.1. Taxonomy (GTDB): domain Bacteria; phylum Pseudomonadota; class Gammaproteobacteria; order Burkholderiales; family Burkholderiaceae_C; genus LGRD01. The sequence continues at coordinate 31,928 of JANORB010000107.1, read as the reverse complement.
CGCCGCTGGTGTCGGCGCTGAAGGCCCGCGGCGTGGACTTCGAGATCTGCGAAATCACGCTGAAGAACCGCGACCTCAAGAAAGAGCAGTTCATCCAGGAAGCCAGCTTCACGCCGTCGGGCGTGGTGCGCATCGCCAAGCTGCAGGCGCAGGGCGCGGCCTACATCAAGCCTTGACCGGCCGGGTGGGTTCGCGCGGTCAAGGGCAAGCCATGAATCGTTGGCGCAGGCTCGCCGCAATCTGGCTTGCCGTCCTGACCGGCACGGTGCTCGCGCAGGACGCGGGCAGCCCGGTGCGCGCCAGGAGCGTGGCCACCGATGTCTGGTTCGTTGAGGGCCAGGCGGCGCTGGGGTCGGCTGCCAACCGCAACTTCATCTCGAACGCCGGCTTCGTCGTCACCGGCGCCGGCGTCGTGGTGATCGATGCGCTCGGCTCCCCGGCGCTGGCCAACGAGTTGATCGCCGAGATCCGCCGCGTCACGCCGCAGCCGATCCGCTACGTCATCGTGACCCACTATCACGCCGACCACATCTACGGCCTGCAGGCGTTCCAGGCGGCCGGCGCGACGATCCTGGCGCACCAGGCCGGGCGCGACTACCTCGGCTCGGATGCGGCCCGCCTGCGCCTGGAAACGAGCCGCCAGGAATTGTTCCCGTGGATCGACGACAAGACGCGCATCGTCGGCGCCGACCGCTGGCTGGATGCGGACGACACGAACCTGCGGGTCGGCGCGCACGAATTCCAGATCCGCCACGTGGGGCCGGCGCACACCTCCGAGGACCTGGTGGTCTTTGTGCCCAACAGCGGCGTGCTGTTCGCCGGTGACCTGGTGTTCCAGGGGCGCATTCCGTTCGTGGGCCAGGCCGACAGCCGGCAGTGGATCACCTCGCTGACGCAACTGACCGATTTCAACGCGCGGCTCGTGATCCCGGGCCACGGGCCGGTGTCCACCGACCCCGAGGCCGACCTGGCGCTGACGCGCGACTACCTGCGGTACCTGCGCCAGACCATGGGCGAGGCGGCGCGCGATCTCGAACCGTTCGACGCCGCTTACGACCGGACCGACTGGTCGCGCTTCGAGCGCATGCCGCTGTTCCGCGCGGCCAACCGCATGAACGCCTACAACACCTACTTGCTGATGGAGCAGCAGGGCCCGCGCTGAACGGCGGCTGACGCTTCCGTTTCGGAGGCCGGGTGTTGCATGATCGGGCCCGGTGTGACCAATCAGTCGAGGCTGGCATGGGACGGGTTCAAAGTGCAATTTGGGTGGTGTTGGCGTGCTGGGCCTCGGGCCCGGCGTGGGCGCAGCCGGCCTCCGAGCTGTTCCAGGGCGCCGACCTGGCGCTGGGCGCGAAGTTGATCCACGAGCACCGCTGCGTGGCCTGCCATGTCGGCAAGGTCGGCGGTGATGGCGCGTCGATCTACCGGCCCGCCGGGCGCATCAACACGCCCGGGTTCCTGCGCGGCATGGTCGAGCAGTGCAACACCGAGATGAACCTCGGTTTGTTCCCCGAGGAGGTGTCGGCCATCGCTGCGGTGTTGAACCGCGACCACTACCGGTTCAAGTAGCCGGCGGCCAAATATCGGTGATTGCGAATACAATCAATTTCATTCGCATCACACAGGGCCGGGCCATGGGCACGAGGAACACGGAAGACCAGGTCTTCGAGTCGGTCGCCGAGCTTTTTGCCGTGCTGTCGACGCCGATTCGGCTGAAGATCATCAGCGCCGTTTGCAACGGCGAGAAGAACGTTTCGGAACTGCTGGCCGAGATCGACACGACCCAGCCGAACATGTCGCAGCACCTGAGCATGCTGTACCGCAGCGGCGTGCTGGCCAAGCGGCGCGAAGGCACCCAGATGTACTACCGGCTCCAGAGCGAGCGGGTGGCCACCCTGTGCCGCGCGGTGTGCACCCAGGTGGCGATCGAGATCGAGGGCGAAGAGCCGGTCGAACCGTCCGACCGGCTGGTGCCGGCCATGCACCGCTGAGCTCCACCGGGGCGGGCGCGGGCCGGGCCCAGGCGCACCCGCTTCAAGACGCCGTCGGCATGCGGCGCACCCCCAGCGAGGCCAGCGCTTCGGCCAGCGTGCGCAAGTCCATCGGTTTGCTCAGGAAGGCGTCGTGCCGCGGGGCGCCGGCGGCGGCGGCGGTGTCGAGCGTGGGCGCGGGGTCGCCCGAGCAGACGATGATGGCGGTGCGCTCGGCCCGCCCGGTTTCGTCGGCGCGGATCGCGTCGATCAGCTCGACGCCGCTCATGCGCGGCATGGTCAGGTCGGTGATGACGAGGCTCACGTCGCCGCGGCGCCAGCGTTCCAGCGCGGCCTGGCCATCCGCGACTTCGACCACCCGGTGCCCGTCGGTGGACAAGGCCTCGGCCATCAGCATGCGGCACACCGGGTCGTCTTCGCACAGCAGCACGGCGCCGCCGTGGCGCAGCGGCGTGCCGGCCGGCCCGCGCACGCCGGCGGGCAGCGCCACGCGCACCGTGGTGCCGTGGCCCGGGGCGCTGTCGACCTCGATCGTGCCGTCCATCATCTGCGCCAGGCGCCGGCAGATCGACAGGCCCAGGCCGGTGCTGCCGGGCGCCGCCGACACACTGCCGAACGGTTCGAACAAATGCTGCTGGCGCTCCGCGGGAATGCCTTCGCCGCTGTCTTCGACAACGAATTCCAGCATCGGCGCCTGGCCGATTCGCGCCCGCGCCCCGACACGCAGCGCCACGTGGCCCTGGTGGGTGTATCGCACGGCGTTGCCGAGCAGGTTGCTCAGCACCTGTTTGAGGCGCAGCGGGTCCAGGAAGACCATGCGCGGCACCTCGGGCCCGATCTGGCACTCGAAGCCGAGTTGTTTGGCGGCCAGCGCACCGGCGTGCGCTTCGCGCAATTGCTCGACGAACGCGCGCAGCTCGAAGTCTTGCGGCCGCAGCTCCATGGGGCCGGCCTGGAAACGGGCCGCGTCGAGCACGTCGTCGAGCAACTGCGCGAGCGTGCGCGACGCCTCGCGGGCGATGCGCAGCGAGCGGGCCGACGCCGGCGCCACGCCGTCGGCAGGAATGGCCTGCAGCGCCAGCGACAGCGTGTGGGTGGGCGCGCGCAGCTCGTGGCTGGCCGAGGCCAGCAGCACATGCCGCTCGTCGGCCTCGCGCGCCAGCCGTTCCTGCAGCTGGCGCTCGGTGCTCACGTCCACCACGTAGCCGGTCCAGACCGCGTCGCCGTCGCGGTTGTGGCTGCACACGGCTTCGGCATGCAGCCACATTTCACGGCCGTCGGGGCGGGTGTAGGCGCAGGTCACCTTGAAGGGTTCTCCGCTGCGCAGGCTGGCGCTCTGGACTTCAAGAGCCTGCTCGGCCTGCTCCGGGCGCAGCCGCCCCGCCAAAACGTCGAGCAGCGTCTGGTGGCCGGTCGGCCGCACGCCGAGAAACGCTTCGGCGCCCGACGAGAAAAAGCTGCGCGTCAATCGCCCGCCGCGGCCCAGTGTGTAGCGGAACGCCACGCCGGGCATGGTGCGCCCGATGTCGTCGAGTTGCTCGTCGGCGTGGCGGCGCGCGCGCACCTCGCGCGCCAGGCGCCGCATCCACCACGCCGTGCCGGTGGCCAGCAAAAGAAGGGCGGCCGCGCCCACCAGCAGCGTGGGCAGGTGGCGGCGCCACGGGAACGGCGGATCGAGGTCGATCGCCACCCAGCGCCGCAACATGCGTTCGCGCTCGACAGGCGGCACCTCGTCGAGCGCGCGGTCGATCAGCGGCAGCAGCGCGGCGCTTTCGCGCGTCGATGCAAAGCTGAACTGCGCCGGCAGTTCGTTCACCTGCCCGACCGCGCGCAAGCGCGCCGCCGGATCGTTGTTGATGTGCAGGTTGGCAAAGACCTTGACCTCGACCGCGGCGTCGGCGTCGCCGCGCGCCACCATCTCCATGGCTTCGTTGCCGTCGCGCGCGTCGAGCACGCCGATGTCGGCAAAGCGCTGCGCCAGCACCTCGCGCAGCGGATGCTGGAGCGCCAGCGCCAGGCGTTTGCCGCGCAGGCTGCCCAGGTCCCAGTAGAGCGGGGCGTCGCTGCGCGCCACCAGCATGTAGGGCATCTCGAAGTACGGTTTCGAGAAGCTGAATTCGCGCTCGCGTTCCCGGGTGCGGGTGAGGAACGGGACGAAGTCGATGCGGCCATCGCGCAGCCCGTCCAGCATGGCCGCCACGTTGTCGAACCCGACCAACTCGATGCCCACCCCGAGGCGGCGCGCGACATGCTCGGTGTATTCGGCCGAGATGCCCGAGTGCGCCCCGCGCGCGTCGACATCGTTGAGCATCGCCAGCCCGCGCACCGCACCCAGCCGCCACACCGAGCGCCGCGCCAGCAGCGCCAGGTCGGCGGCGGTCATGGTCATCGCGGCCAATGGCGCCGCGCCGCCCGGCAGGCTCGAAGCCGCGGCCGCGACGGCGCGTGGCTCCCCATCGGCGCGGATGCGGGCGATGCCCTTGTTCAGGATGCCCGCCAGCGGCGCCCAGTCCTTGCGGATGCCGAAGTGGTAGAGCCCCGAGCCGCTTTGCAGGATTTCGCGCACCTCGATGCCCGCCACCGGGTTGTGCGACATCGCGTCGATGGCTTCGAGCAGGCTGCCCACGTAGTAGTCGGCGCGCCCCTCGGCCACCGCGCGCAGCGCCTCGATCGTGGTGTTCGTCGGCACGATGATGGCGCGCGGGTACTGGCGGCGCACCAGGTCGTTGCCGTAGTACTCGCGTTCGAGCGCGATGCGGGCGCCGTCCACCGGCACCAGCGTGCCGCGCCGGGCCAGCAGGCCGGCCGGCACCGGCACCGTGCCGAGCGTGAACTCCAGGTAGCGCAGGCGTTCGGGTGTGATCGCCAGCGTCAGCACCATGTCGGCCTCGCCCTCGCGCACCGCGCGCAGCACGCTCGGCCAGTCGGGAAACACCACCGGGCGGATGCGCAGCCCCAGCGCCGTGGCGAGGTAGCTGAGGACGTCGGCCTGATAACCCTCGACCTCCCCGTCGGCCCCGACGAGTTCATACGGCGGCGCGCCCACCTGTTGCATCGCCACGCGGATTTCGGGCAGCCGTTGGATGAATTGGCGGTCGGTCTCGGACAGCAGCGTCGGAGCCAGCGCCACCGGCGCGTTCCGACCCGGCACCTTGAAGTGGTAGTCCGTGGCGGCGCCGATCGGCAGCGCCACGCACAGGCTGATGAAGAGGATCAGCCGCCCAACCAGCATTCGGGCCATCCGCGGAACCTTGCACGTTGCCAGCCCGGGAAGAGCGTGGCCACAACGGCCGGCAGACTCCCGAACAGGGCCGCAGTCTAGCGTTACTCGGCAGCTCGCAACCGGGCGGTGCGGCTCGAACAACCGGCTCCAAAATCCGCCCACTGTTCGAGGCCGAGGATTTCGGGGCCGAATTCACGCCCGGGCTGCGGGCCCAGGAAGACCGCCTGCGCGGCGAGGCCGACGGTGTGGCGAACCAGCCGCGCTGACGCGAGCGCGCAAAGCCCCACGGGCGGCGCCAATGGTTCAGCGTTGACCCGCCCATCATCGCCGCGCTGACTGGCGTTCGCCGGGCGACCACGTGCGCGTCGTCAGCCGCGCAGCCCTCGTTCGAGCTGAGCAAGGAGCGTCACTCTGGTCTTTGACTTACCACGTAAGCCGAGATACCATGAGGGTTGTCTGCCAGCGTGAAACACATGTCCACACTCCTCGTCTCCTCGAAAGGCCAGATCGTGTTGCCCGCCGCATTGAGGCGCCGGCTCGGGATGGGTGCGGGCGCCAGGATCGAAGTGCTCGAAGAATCAGACGGGCTGAAGCTGCGCGTCATCCGGTCGGTCGCAACGGCCGACCTGACCGGCATGGCGGGCATGGTGAAAGCCTCAGCGCGCGGTGTCCCTCGTCGCCTGGAGGACTTCAACCCGGCGTCACTGCTGGCCCGTTCGCGCCGCGGCAAGCCATGAGGGCCCTGGACACGAACCTCCTGGCCCGGTTCTTCGTCGACGACGCCGACGATGCGCAAGCCCGGAGACAGCGGCCAGCCGCTGTCGCGGCGCTCTCCGAACGATCGTTCGTCTCGGTCACCGTGCTGCTGGAACTGGAGTGGGTCATGCGTGGGTTCTATGAAATCCCGCCGATGGACATCTCCCGCGTGTTGCGGGCGCTGGCGGGCATCGAGCACATCACGCTCGAAGACCGCGACGCGGTCCTGGTGGCGGTCGACGCGTTCGACAAGGGCCTCGATTTCGCTGACGCCCTGCACATGGCGCGCAGTTCACGTGCCTCCGGATTCGCGACATTCGACCGACGACTGGCAAAGAGGGCCAAGGGCCTTGCGCTGACGCCACCCGTTGAGTTGCTTGCTTGAAACGTCTGGCCAAGCGCCTGCGAGCCGCAGCAACACGAGTCTTGCCACCCCGGTCAGTGCGCTGGCGCTGACACCTTCGGCTGGATGGGGCCGGCTGCGCCGTTGGCCTTGGCGGTCTGATAGCGCGCAGAGATGGCCGCCGTCCGCAGCTCTATTCAACGCTTCAGCAGCCAGCCCACCCGACACCATCAGCGGCAACGACCGGAGCCCCGCCATGATGCGTTCCTTGTGGATTTCGAAGACCGGGATGGAAGCCCAAGCAACTCAGCTGGACACCATCTCGCACAACCTGGCCAACGTCTCGACCAACGGGTTCAAGCGCTCGCACGCCGTGTTCGAAGACCTGATGTACCAGAACCTGCGCCAGGCCGGCGCCAACAGCACCGAGCAGACGACCCTGCCGACCGGCCTGCAGGTCGGCCTGGGCACACGCGCGGTGGCCACCTCGCGCATCTTCAGCCAGGGCAACCTGCAGCAAAGCACGAACCCGCTCGACCTGGCGGTGCGTGGCAACGGCTTCTTCGAGATCCAGATGCCCGACGGCACGACCGGCTACACGCGCGATGGGTCGTTCCAGGTCAGCGCGCAGGGCCAGTTGGTGACCAACAACGGCTATGTGGTTCAGCCGGGCATCACGATCCCGGCCAACGCGCAGAGCGTCACGATCGGCGCCGACGGCACGGTCAGCGTGGCGCTGCCGGGCCAGCCGCTGCCGCAAAGCGTGGGCCAGTTGCAGCTCTCCAGCTTCGTCAACCCGGCCGGCCTGGACCCGAAAGGGCAGAACATGTTTGCCGAGACGGCGGCGTCGGGCACGGCCAACTCGGGCGCGCCGGGGCAAAACGGCCTGGGGGCGCTGCAGCAGGGATTTGTCGAGACCTCCAACGTCAACGTGGTCGAGGAACTGGTGGCGATGATCCAGACCCAGCGCGCCTACGAGCTGAACTCCAAGGCGATCCAGACATCCGACCAGATGCTGGCGCGCCTGGGCCAGCTGTGAGCTTCGCGCTGACCTTTTCGGTGAGCCAGCGGCTGGGCCTGCTCGCGCTGGCGCTGCTGCTGGCCGGCTGCGAAATCCTGAACCCGCGCCCGCCGGTGGACATTCGCGAGCCCACCTCGGCCAAGCCGCAGGCGCAGGCGGCGCCGGTGGTCAGCAACGGCGCCATCTTCCAGCCGACCCAGTACCGGCCGCTGTTCGAAGACCACCGCGCGCGCTTGATCGGCGACACGCTGACGGTGCAGATCGTCGAAAAAGTCAGCGCCAGCCAGAAGAGCACCAGCTCGATCGACAAGAGCGGCAAGTTGTCGGGCAGCATCTCTGCGTTCCCGTTTGTGTCGGCCAACTCGTTCGGGCGCGCCAGTGTGGCGGGCTCGTCGGGCAACACCTTCGCGGGCAAGGGCAGCACCGAAAACACGAACGACTTCTCCGGCACGATCACCGCCACGGTGACCGAGGTGCTGTCCAACGGCCACCTGCTGATCTCGGGCGAAAAGCAGATCGGCGTGAACCACAACGTGGACGTGCTGCGCTTTTCGGGCCAGGTCGACCCGCGCGCCATTCAGCCCGGCAACTCGGTCGCGTCGGCCCAGATCGCCAACGTGCGCATCGAGCACCGTGGCCGCGGCGCGCAGGCCGAGGCACAGGGAATTGGCTGGTTGAGCCGCTTCTTTTTGAACGTTCTGCCGATTTAGGTTGGCCCAGAATCGGTCGATAAGGATTCTGACGACCCCCATGCAAACCGAACAAAAACTGATGCGAATCGTGGTCTGGCTGGCGTGGCTGCTGGCCAGTGCCGCGCTGTGGTGGCCGCTGCCTTCGAGTGCGGCGCGCATCAAGGAAGTGGCGTCGGTGCAAGGCGTGCGCAGCAACCAGCTGGCCGGCTACGGCCTGGTGGTGGGGCTGGACGGGACCGGCGACCAATCGACCTCGGCGCCGTTCACCGCGCAAAGCATGAACGCGCTGCTGCAGCAAATGGGCGTGACCATTCCGCCCGGCACCACCATGCAGGTCAAGAACGTCGCTGCGGTGATGGTGACCGCGCAGCTGCCGGCGTTTGCGCAGCCGGGCCAGAACATCGACGTCAACGTGTCCTCGCTCGGCAACGCCAAGAGCCTGCGCGGCGGCCTGTTGATCGCCACGCCGCTCAAGGGCGCCGACGGCCAGATCTACGCGATGGCGCAAGGCAACCTGATCGTCGGTGGCGCGGGCGCCTCCGCAGGCGGCTCCAAGGTGCAGATCAACCACCTGAGCGCCGGCCGCATTCCGGATGGCGCGAGCGTCGAGCGCGCCGTGCCCACACCCTTGAACCAGGGCGACTACATGCAGCTCGACCTGAACGCCAGCGACTTCAACACCGCCCGCGAAGTGGCGCGCGCCATCAACGCCCGCATGCCTGATGCGCCCGCGCAAGCGCTCGACGGTCGCGTGGTGCGGGTGCGCATGCCGGCCTCGCCGAACGCGCGCGTGGCCTTCATGGCCGACATCGAAAACCTCTCGCTCGAGCTGGCCGCGCCGGCCGCCAAGGTGGTGATCAACGCGCGCACCGGCTCGGTGGTGATGAACAGCGCGGTCACGCTGTCGGCCTGCGCGGTGGCGCATGGCAGCCTGTCGGTGACGATCAGTTCCACCCCGCTCGTGAGCCAGCCCGGCCCCTTGTCGCAAGGCAAGACGGTGGTCGGCGAGAAGGCCGACATCACGATCCGGCAGGAACCCGGATCGCTGATCCAGATGGCCGCCGGCACCAAGCTGGCCGATGTGGTGAAGGCGCTCAACTCGATGGGCGCCACGCCGCAGGACTTGCTGGCCATTCTGCAGGCCATGAAATCGGCCGGTGCGCTGAATGCCGAGCTGGAAGTGATTTGATGGCGATCCCGGTCACCACCTCCGCGCGCGCCGGCGCCGCGCCCGACCAGCGCGGCATCGACGCGCTGCGCGCCAGCGCCGCGCGCGACCCCAAGGGCGCGATCAAGGAAGCGGCCAAGCAATTCGAGGCGCTCTTCATGCAGGAGCTGATGAAGAGCATGCGCGCGGCCACGCTGTCGTCGGGCATGCTCGACAACTCGGGCACGCAGATGGGCACCGAGATGCTGGACACGCAGTTCGCGCAAAAGATGACCGGCCTGCCCGGCGGCCTGAGCGAAGCGATTGCCAAACAGCTGGAGCGGCAGATGGGTGGCGCCGGCGCGGCCCAGGCCAGCCCCGCGGCCGCCGCGCCACTGCGCGGCGCCGAAGCGTTGACCGACCCGGGCACACGCCAGGCCCAGTTCGTTCGCAGCCACACGCAAGCGGCGCGCGGCGCCGAAGCGCGCAGCGGCATCCCGGCCGGCTTCATGGTGGCGCAGGCGGCGCATGAGTCGGGCTGGGGCCGGCGCGAGATCCTGAACGCCGATGGCTCGTCGTCGCACAACCTGTTCGGCATCAAGGCCGGGCCGGGCTGGAAGGGCGCCACCGCCGAGGTCACGACCACCGAATACGTCAACGGCGAGCCGCGCAAGGGGGTCGCCAAATTCCGCGCCTACGCGTCGTACGCCGAATCGTTCAACGACTACGCCCGCCTGATGACCGACAACCCGCGCTACGGCCAGGTGGTGGCCAACGCCGGCACGGCGCGCGGTTTCACGGAAGGCCTGCAGCGCGCGGGCTACGCCACCGACCCGGCTTACGCGGACAAGCTGACCCGCGTCATCAACACCACGTTGCGCCTGCAGCGTGGCGTGACCTGATCCAGGAGAACCACGCATGGGAACCGGTGCATTGATGAGCCTGGGCACACGTGCCCTGTTCGCCAACTATTCGGCGCTGCAGACGACCGGCAACAACATCGCCAACGCCAACACGCCGGGTTATTCGCGCCAGGGCGTGGAGCTGGCCACGGCGGGCGGGCAGTTCACCGGCGCGGGCTTTTTCGGCAAGGGCGTCGACGTGGCCACGGTCACCCGCTCGCACAATCAATTCCTGACCCGCGAAGTGGCGAGCACCGACGCGCTGGCGGCCGCCGACGCCAGCCGCGCGGCGCAGCTCAAGCAGCTCGAAAACGTGTTCGACACCGGCGAAGCCGGCATCGGCCATGCGGCGGGCCAGTTCCTGAACGCGTTTGTCGACGTGGCGGCCAAACCGCAAGACAGCTCGGCGCGCCAGGTGGCGTTGTCGCGCGCCGACGAGTTGGCCACGCGCTTTCGCGCCGCCGGCCAGCAGCTCGACGCCTTGCAGTCGGGTGCCACGCTGGAGCTGAGGACATCGGCCAAGCAGGTCAGCGAACTGGCCCAGCGCGTCGCGGCAATCAACGAAAAGATCGTCGGCAGCGTTGGCTCGGGCCACCAGCCGAACGACCTGCTGGACCAGCGCGACCAGATGGTGCGCGAGATCGGCAAGGTCATCCAGGTGACCAGCATTGCGGCCGACGACGGCTCGGTGAACCTGTTCATCGGCGGCGGCCAGCGGCTGGTGCTGGGCAGTCAGGCGTCGCAGCTGGTGACCGTGCCCGACCCCTACGACCCGACCCGTGTGCAATTGGGCTTGAAGGAAGGCGCCACCGCCATCGCCATGCCCGAGGGCCTGATCACCGGCGGCTCCATCGCCGGGCTGATGCGGTTTCAGAACGTCGACCTGGTCGACGCGCGCAATCTGCTCGGGCAGATGGCGTCGGCGCTGGCGGGCCGCGTCAACGAACAGCAAGCCCTGGGGCTGGACCTGCGCCAGCCCGCCGGCGCCGGCGCCGCCATGTTCAACGTCGGCAAACTCGCGGTGCTGCCGGCCGCCACGAATGCCAAGGCGGGCGGTGTGGACGTGGCCTCGATGATCGATGGCAGCGGCGCCCGCGTGCCGACGGTCGGCCTCACGGTCACCTCGCCCAGCGAGCTCGAAGCGAGCGACTATGAATTGCAGGCCGACCCCGCCGGCGCAGGCACCTACCAGCTCAAGCGCCTGCGCGACGGCCTGTCGCGCACCGTGGCCGCCGGTGACGTGATCGACGGGTTCCGCATCGACATCAGCGCCCCCGCTCCTTCCGCCGGCGACCGCTTCCTGCTCCAGCCGGTGGGTGGCGCGTCGCGCAACATGCGGCGCGTGCTGGACGATCCGCGCGGCATCGCGGCGGCGGCACCGGTTGCCGCGACGACGGGCGCCGGCAACACCGGCACCGCCAGCGTGGCGAGCCTGCGCGCGGCCACCACCGCGCTCGACCCGACCTTGCGCGCCACGCTCAGCTTCACCAGCGCCAGCGGCGACTACGACTGGGAACTGCGCGATGCCGCCACCGATGCCCTGGTCAGCAACGGCAGCGCCACCTGGGCCGCCGGGGTGCCGGTGAGCCTGAACGGCTGGGAGCTGAACCTGAGCGGCGTGCCGGCCAGCGGCGACACGATCACGGTGCAAAAGACCGAGTTCCCGGCCAGCAACAACGGCAACGCCCGCGCGCTGGTCGACCTGCGCGACGCCGCGCTGGTGGGCCAGCAGACTTCGGGCGGTGTGGTCACGCAGCCCGGCGTGGCGATCACCGACGCCTATGCCAATGCGCTGGCCGACATCGGCGTGCGCGTGCAAAGCTCGAACACCGCGGCGCGCATGTCGGCCAGCGCGGCGACTGACGCCCAGGCGGCGAATGCCGAGGCCACCGGCGTCAACCTCGATGAAGAGGCGGCGCGCTTGATCCAGTACCAGCAGAGCTACCAGGCCGCGGCCAAGATGCTGCAGGTGGCGCAGTCGGTTTTCGACACGCTGCTGCAGGCCACGTCGAGCTGATTCCAGACCACCAGGACACGCTGATGAGAGTTGCCACCGCCCATGCCTACGACACCTCGCTGGAGGCGCTGACCCGGCGCCAGCGCGAGCTGAGCGACGCTCAATTGCAGCTGACCACCGGCAAGCGGGTCAACCGCGCCAGCGACGACCCGGCGGCGGCGGCATCGGCCGAGCGCGCGCTGTCCAAGTCGTCCCGGGCCGAAGCCGGCCAGCGCGCCGCAGAGTCCAGCCGCACCATGATGACGCTGACCGAAGGCGCGCTCGGTGAAGCCGGTGAATTGCTGCAACAGGTTCGCGAGGCCCTGGTCGCCAGCGGCAACGCCACTTACAGCGATGCCGAACGGCAAGGCGTGGCGCAAAAGATCGAAGGCCTGCGCGAACAGCTGCTGGCGGTGGCCAACCGGTCGGACGGCGCCGTCGGCTTCCTGTTCGGTGGCCAGGGTTCGAGCCAGCCGCCGTTTGTCGACGCGGTCGGCGGCGTGCAGTTTCGCGGCACCTCGGGCCAGGCATCGACGGCGGGTGAGGACAAGCTGCCGTTGAGCGCCGACGGCCGCTCGGTGTGGCTCGCGGCGCGCACCGGCAACGGCGTGTTCGAAACCCGCGCGGTCACCAGCACCGGCACCGCCTGGGTCGATGCGGGCCAGGTCACGCAACCCGGCGCGTTGACCGGCAGCGGCTACAGCGTGCAGTTCAGCATCAACGCCGGCGTGACCACGTATTCGGTGCTCCAGGACGGCGCCGCCACCGCCCAGACCGATGTGCCCTTCAGCGCCGGCAAGGCGATCGAGATCGACGGCCTGAGCGTCAGCATCAAAGGCGCGCCGGCCGCGGGCGACGAGTTCCAGATGCTGCCGTCGACCTCGTCGCTGAGCGTGTTCGACCTGCTCGATCGCGCCAGCGCGACCCTGAAGACGCCGTTTCGCGGCGGCGCGCAAATTGCGCAGAGCAATTCCAACGACCTGCGCGACATCGATTCGGTGCTGGGCCAGCTGCAGTCGGCGCGCGCGATGGCCGGTGATGCGCTGAACCGCATCGACGGTGTGGCAAGCCGCCTCGCCACGATCAAGCTGCAGGCCGGCGTCGAACGATCGAACGCCGAAGACCTGGACATGGTGCAGGCCATCTCCGACTTCCAGAACCAGCAAAGCGGCTACGAGGCCGCGCTGAAGTCTTATTCGATGGTGCAGCGCATGTCGCTGTTCCAGTACCTGAACGCGTGACCAGACATTGACCCGGGAGTTGTCGTGGCCGAGGTTTCCATCCTGAACCAGGTGACCCTGGGTTACTCAGCGTTCATCGACCGCGATCATGCGGTCAGCGCGACCCGGCTGACGGTGTTCCCGTTGCAGCGCAACACGGTGCTCGACGCCGGGTTGTTGCTGGACGCGGTCGGCGAGGTCTGGCCCGCCAATGGGGCGCGGGTGTCGCTCAACGTGGTCAGCGAAACGCTGCTGGCCGAGCTGATCAGGGCGCGCCTGCCGACCAACGTGATGGTCGAGATCCCGTCCTTCATGGCCAGCGACCCGGCCAACCTGGCGGCCATCCGCGCGGTGCACGCCCACGGCAACGTGCTGCTGCTGAAGGGCCGGCCGGCGAGCGAACTGCCGCGCGAGGTGCTGCCGTGCTTCACGTACTCGATCATCGACCTGGCCGACGACCGGCGCGGCAAGTTCGGGTCGGCGCCGCCGCCGGGTGTCACCCGGTCGATCCAGTTCGTGCAGGCCGGCATCCACAGCGTGGCCGACATGGAAGAAAGCTTTGGCCGCAGTGCGGCCGCGGTGCTGGGCTGGCCGATCGGCGAGGCCGTCACGGCGGCCAGCGCCGACCCCAGCGCGCAGGCCCAGACCGACATGACGGTGATCCTGCAGTTGATCCAGCAGGTCGACGCGGAAGAGCCGATCGAACGGATGGAAAACACGCTCAAGCGCGATCCGGCGCTGGCGTTCAAGTTGATCAAGCTGATCAACTCGGCGGCGTTCGGCATGAGCGTGGAAATCAGCTCGCTGCGCCACGCGATCATGCTGCTCGGCTTCAAGCGCTTCAAGCGCTGGCTGGCGGTGCTGCTGGCCACCGCCAGCAAGGATGCCAGCATGAAGCCGATGATGTTCGCCGCGGTCCGGCGCGGCCTGTTGATGGAGGAGCTGGCGCGCTCCAGCGGCGACGACGAAATGCGCAGCGAGATGTTCATCTGCGGTGTCTTTTCGTTGCTCGACCGGATGTTCGGCCAGACCTTCGAGCAGCTGTTGTCGGCGATTCCCGTGCCCGAGCGGGTGTTCGAAGCGCTGGTCAACAATGGCGGTCCGTTCCAGCCCTATCTCGACGTGGTGAACGCGCTGGAGGGCGGCTCGCCATTCGATCTGAAGGCGTCCGCCGAGTCACTGATGATGGGCGTGCACGAGATCAACCGTGCACTATTGCGCGCGCTCAACGCCGCATCGGCGATAGACTGACCCGTTGCGCATCCGCCGCCGCAAGCCCGCGGCGCACCGATGTCTGCACCTGGACGGGATATCGGACTTGAATGACACCTGCGGACACTCCGGCCCCTTCGCCGCCGCGGCCCATGGGCTCCGTGCGGGCTGACGCGGTGGCACCCGCGGCGCCCGTCCAGGCCATGCCTCAGGGCGTGGCCGCACCGGTCCGGCTGATCTGGGAATCGCTGATCCCGATCACCTTGCAAGACAGCGCCTTTGTGCTGGTCGATGTGAACCCGGCGTATGTGCAGTTCACCGGCCGGTCGCAAGAGTCGCTGGTCGGCCGCGACCCGATCGAGTTTCAGCCGCTGCCGGACCGGGCCGCGCTGCGGCTGTTGCGCGCCCGCCTTGGCGCCGACCCTGGCCGTGCGGCGGCGGCGCCCGCGCAGGCCGAGCGGCTGCTCGACGCGAGTGGCCACGAACGCTGGTACCGTGCCTCGCGCAGCCCGGTGACTGACCTGCAAGGGCGGCTCTTCTGGGTCTCGGTGCTGCAGGACTGCACCCAGGAGCAGGCCGAACGCGCACGCGCCCAGGATGCCGAAACCGAGATCGCGCACTGGTTCGATCTGAGCCCGCAGGGCATGGTGCTGATCGACGCGGCCGGCCGCCTGCTGAAAGCCAACCGCGTCTTCGAGGCCTTGACCGGCCCGCCCGCGTTGAACCTCTCGGACGCCTCGCCCGGCCTGCAACAGCTGCTCGGCTGGGGCGATGCCGGCCCGGCCGCGCTGCAACCGGGTGCCGATGCGGTGCAGCGCCAGGCCTGGCTGGCGCAGCCGGCCGGCGGGTCGCGCCACTTGCGCGCCACGCTGCGCTGCATCGAGACCGCCAGCGGCCAGCGCCGCACGCTGGCCGTGGTGGAAGACCTGCACGTGGAAGAAGAACGCGACCTGGCGCGCATTCAGCGCGACGCGTTGATGGAGACAGCCGGTGTCGGCCTCAGCACGTTCCAGCACAGTTCGGGTTGGGTGCAGCCGCGCCCGTCGGCGGCCAGCGCGTTTGCGGCGCCGGCGGCGCCGGCGGCATTGCAGTCGATCAGCCGCGATCTGGTGCTGGCGGAATCGATCCCCGAATTCGAGCGCCTCCAGCAGGCCCTGCGGCAATCGCAGCGGGCCGAGGTGCGCTATGCCATTTCGCACCCGGAGTACGGCCAGCGCTGGTTGCTCACCCGCGTCGAGCCGGCGCTGCTGGCGTCGGGCCGGCACAGCACGTCGGTGATCACGCTCGATGTGACCGAACAGCACCAGGCGCAGCAACGCAACGAGCAACTGCTGCACGAGATGAGCACGATCCTGGAGAACACCAGCGCCGGCATCGCCTACCTGCGCGGCCAGGCGCTGGTGCGCTGCAACCGCCGCTTCGAGGACATGATGGGCGTGCACGGTGTGCAGCCGGGCGCGCCGTTCGACGCCCTGTTGGGCCGCCACCCGCTGGCGGCGCAGATCGCCGCGCAGACCCAGCAGGCGCTGGCCCGGGGCGAGGTTTTCGAGACCGAGTTCCAGGTCGACGCCGGGCCGCAAGCCGGCTTGGCGCCGGCCTGGTACGCGCTGGCGGTGCGCCGCACCGCGCCGGAGTCGCAGCGCATGGACGCGATCGCGGTGCTGTCCGACATCACTCGGCTCAAGCTGGAGCAGCGCGAGCTGGAAGTGCTGGCGCGCGACCGCGAGCTGATGTTCAGCCTGTCCGGGGTCGGCATCGCGTACGTGCGCGGCGGCATCATCCAGCGCGCCAACGAGGCGCTGGCGCAGCTGGCGGGCTGCGCCGCCGAACAGCTGGCGGGCCAGCCGCTGCGGGCGCTGTTCGCCGACACCGAAGACTTCGAGCGGCTGTGGCCCGAGGAACAACGGGCCCTGCGCGTGCATGGCGAATGGCTGGGCGAACGGCCGCTGCGGCGGCTCGACGGCGGGCTCGTGTGGGTGCGCGTCAGCAAGCGGCTGGTGGCCACCGGCGACGCCATCGGCGACCCGGACGGCGACCTGATCGCGTCCTATGTCAACGTCGACGACCGCCACCGCGCCGAGCAGGCCGAAGCCTTGCAGGCCGAGCGCACCCGCGCGATCCTCGACTCGGTGCTGGTGGGCATCGTCACCGTGGGCCCGCGCGGCATCGAATGGATGAACCGCTCGGCGCGGCGCATGTTCGGCGGCAACCTGGCCGACTTCATCAACCAGCCGATCAGCACCGTGGCCACACCCGACCCGGCGCACCCGTTTCGGCAGACGCACTACCGCGAGGAACTGGTCGAAGGCGAGGCCGAGACCTTCGAGTGCCGCGTCAAGGCGCGCGACGGGCGCGAGTTCTGGGTCGTCGGCAACGCGGTGGCCACCGGCCGCCAGACGACCGGCCGGCAGCTGACCTACGCGCTGATGGACATCGAACGGCGCCGCCAGGCCGATGCGCGCATCGCCGAAGCGCAGGCATCGCTGCAGCGCATCATCGAAGCCGCGCCGCTGGCGATCACGCTGCGCGACGCGCGCACGCTGGGCGTGCTGCAAATCAATCAACTGGCGGCGCGCATGGCCGGGCTGCCGGCCGGCGAGATCATCGGCCGCACACCGCAGGCGCTGTTCGAGCCCGGGCAGGCCGAGTTGATGATTGCCGACATGCGCGCCGCGTTGAGCGCCACCGAAGTCACCACGCGCGAGTACAGCGCCCCGATCGACGGCGAAATGCGCCTCTGGGACGCGCGCTACCTGCCGCTGGCCGCACCCGGCCAGCCGGCCGACCAGTTGCTGCTGGTGGCCACCGACGTGACCGAACAGCGGGTCGCGCAACAGGCCAAGTTCGAAGAGGCCATCGCGCAGCGCGACATGCTGGTGCGCGAGGTGCACCACCGCATCAAGAACAACCTGCAAGGCGTGGCCGGGCTGCTGCAGCAAGTGGCGGTGCGCAAGCCCGAGGTGGCGGCTGTGATCTCCGAAGTGGTCGGTCAGGTGCATGCGATTGCGCAGGTTTTTGGCCTGCAGGTCGGCAGTGGCGGGCCGCTGCGCGTGACCAGCGTGGTCGAGGCCATCACCGCGTCGGTGCAACGCACCTTCGGGCGGCCGATCACGCTGGCGGTGCGCGGCCACGCGCCGCGCGAATGGGTGTTGCCCGAGGCCGAGTCGATCCCGATCGCGCTGACCCTGAACGAGTTGCTGACCAACGCCGTCAAGCACAGCGTGGCCGTGCCCGAAGGCGGCTTCGAAGCGGTGACCTGCACGCTGCGCCTGAGCGACGAGGGCGTGTGCGTGGAGATCGCCAACCGGGCGCAGTTGCCCGATGGCTTCAGCCTGGCGCGCTACCCCGGTGGTGTGTCCGGCCTCGGCCTGGTGCGCGCCCTGCTGCCGCGCCGCAGTGCCAGCCTGACGCTGGAGCAGCATGGCGCCCAGGTGGTCAGCTCGGTGCTGCTGGTGCCGCCCGGCGTGTCGCGCCTGGAGCCGGTGTGAGGCTGGGTGGACAATGACCGCAGGCATGCATCAATCGCAACGAGGGCCGAGCCGTGACTGACAAAGGCAAGATTTTGGTGGTGGACGACGACCGGCTGGTGCTGGCCACGCTGAGCTACGGCCTGTCGCAGGCCGGCTACGCGGTGATCACGGCCGACAACGGCGACGACGCCATCCTGATGGCGCGCGAGCACCGCCCCGAACTGGCGCTGCTCGACATCCGCATGGAGGGCATGAGCGGCTTCGACGTGGCCGCCTATTTGCGCGAGTACCTGCAGATCCCGTTCATGTTCCTGTCGGCGTTCTCGGACGACGACACCGTGGCGCAGGTCAAGGCGCTGGGCGCGGTGGCCTACCTGATCAAGCCGCTCGACATCGGCCAGATCGTGCCGGCGGTCGACGCCGCATTTGCCAACCTCGGTGCGCACCGCCCCGGCGACCCCGCGCGGTCGGCGGACAAGGCGCCGCCTGGCGCGGCCGCGATGGCGCCGCCGGTGGCGATGGCGGTGGGCATCCTGATGCACCGCTATTCGCTGGCCCGCGGCCCGGCGCTGGAGCGGCTGCAGCGCATGGCGCAGTCCCAGGGCCAATCGGTGGCCGACGAGGCCGAGCGGCTGATCGCCGCGGTCGAGGTGCTGGCGCTGCCGTCGACGCTGTAGCCGAGGCGCAGCGCCACCGAGGCGGTCAAACCGATCCCGCGCTGCCGCGCGGCGCCAGCGTGAAGTGGAAACTGGCGCCGTGGCCGGGCTCGGCCTGGGCCCAGATCTCGCCGCCGTGGCGGCGCACGATGCGGCGCACCGACACCAGCCCGACGCCGGTGCCCTGGAATTCGCTCGCGCTGTGCAGGCGCTGGAAGGCGCCGAACAGGCGGTCGGCAAAACGCATGTCGAAGCCGGCGCCGTTGTCGCGCACCGTGAACGCGGCGCGCGGATCCTGCGGGTTGCGCTCGAACCAGATTTGCGCATCGGCGCGCTTGCCGGTGTATTTCCAGGCATTGCCGAGCAGGTTCTCGATCACCATGCGCAACAGCGTGGGGTCGCCCTGAACCTGCATGTCGGGCTCGATGTGCAGGCTGACCTGGCGCTGCGGCGATTGCCGGCGCAGGTCTTCGGCCACGTAGGCGGCCAGTTGCGACAGGTTGACCGGCTGGCGCTCCAGCGGTTTGGCCGACAACTGCGACAGGCCCAGCAGCGCGTCGATCATGCTGCTCATGCGCGCCGCGGCGCCCAGCACCCGGTCCAGGTGGTCGTTGCCGATGCGGTCCAGCACGTGGCCGTAGTCTTCCTTCAGGATGCGGGTGAAGCCTTCGACGACCCGGATCGGCGCGCGCAGGTCGTGCGAGATGGTGTACGCAAACGACTCGTCCGAGCTGTCGCCCAGCGATTGCGCAGCGCCGGCGTGGGCAACGCTGGTGTCGGCGACCGCGGGCTGGGTGTCGGGGCCGGCCCGCTGGCTTTCGGCATCGGTGTCGGAGTGCTCTCGAACAATGCCCAGGTAACCGTCGAAGCGGCCCTGCGCGTTCGTCAGTGCGGCGGCGCGCAGCCAGGCCGATCGCGCCCCGCCGCCGGCCCCGGCCACGCTGACTTCGACGCCGTCCAGCGGCGCGTGGGCGTCGAGCTGGGCGCGCAGCGCGGCTTCGATCGGGCTCGGGAATTGTTCCCACACCGGTTGGCCCAGCACACGCTGCGACCACAGCGACGGCGCCGCGCCGGCGGGTGGGCGAATCCGCGTGATGCGGTGCTGCGCATCGCTGCGCCACAACCACACGTCGAGCAGGTTGCCCAGGCTGTGCAATTGCAGCTGGGCCTGGCGCAGCCGCTGTGCGCCGGCGCGTTGACTCAGCGCCAGCCCGACCACGCTGCCGGCCAGCGCCACCAACGCCACCAGCAGCGCTGCGGTCAGGCCGGGGCCGGAGGCCTCGACCGCGGCGGGAACCGCCGCCTGCGCCAACGCCGCGCCGGTGGCGCAGGCGGCCGCACCGCCCAGCGCCGCCCAGCGGCATGCGGGCAGCGGCACGGACCACGCCGGCTTGTCACATCGACCCTCGGCGCTCATCGTGTCCGTGCCCTCCATCGGTCGAATTGTAGGGAGCGGCCACTGTGGATCCGGCATCGCCGCAGGGTCAAAACGGTTCAAGTTGTGCACCTTGCGGCCGAAAAGACCAGTGCGTGTCATCGCCATCCCAACCCTGAGCCCTGCCTCTTCCCGCCACCATGAAATCCCTGCTGTCAAGACTGACGTTCTGGTGGGCCGCCCTGGCGGCCAGCCTGGCCGTGCTGTTGCCGGCGCCGCTGGGGACCTGGGTGGCGGCGTTGGCGGTGGCCGCGGCCGCGCTGTCGCTGCTGCTCGGGCGGGCCGGCCCGCACCCGCACCCGCACGAGGCGTCGCGCACCGGGCCCGGCACCGCATCGGCCGTGCCGATCGAAGACTCCGGCTTGCTGGAGACCGTCGTGCTGATCGTGCGCTGCGCCGCCCACGCCCGCGACCTGCCCGCCGCACTGCATGGCGTGGCGCGCGTCCTGGTGCAGGAACTCGGTGCCGACGGCCTGACCACCGGGCGGATCGACCCCGCTGGCCGAGCGCCGCTCCAGCAACCACTGGCCACCACGATGAGTGCCATCGCCGCGCAAGCCACCCTGTCGCAGCGGGTGGAGGGCAGCGCCGAGGCCGGCTACGCCGTTCCCGTCTCGCGCAACGGCCTTGCGGTGGCCTGGCTCGAGTTCAAGACGATCGAGATGCCGCTGTCCGGCGCCGCGCTGCTGCACCTGCTGGAGCTGGTGCGCATCGAGCTCACGGAGGTCGCCGAGCGCGGCGTCCGGCCGCGCGCAGGCGCTGCCCCTGAGTTGCCGCCGTTGCTGACCCGCTACCCGCGCGGCACCAGCCCGGATTCGAGCTCTGACGGCGTGCTCGACCAAGCCACCTTGAACCGGCTGTCGCAGCTCGACCCAAACGGCGTCAACCGGCTGCTCGAACGGGTGGTCACGGCGTTCGACCACTCGACCCAGCGGCTGATCCCGCAGCTGCAGGAGGGCGCGCGCCGCGGCGACCTCGATGGCGTGCGGCAGGTGGCGCGAACGCTGCGATCGGCCTCGGCCAGCATCGGCGCCGTCAGGTTGACGCGCTTGTGCGCCGACATCGAAGCCGACAGCCGTGCCGGCCAGCCCTGTGATCTCGCCACCCGCGTCAAATCGATGGCCGCCGAGACCGACATCGCGCTCTCCGTCCTGCGCAGCCTTGCGGCCACCCGAACATGACACCCGGCCCCACCCCCAACAAGACGCGCGCCATGAACACCTGCAAGTTTCTGCTGGTCGACGACGATGAGGTCAACCTGCTGTTGACCGCCATCGCGCTGCGCGAGCGCGGTTTTGACGTGGCCGAGGCGAGCAGTGGCCAGCAGGCGCTGGACATGCTGGCTGCCGCGCTGCCCGATGCGGTGCTGCTCGACGCCCTGATGCCCGACATGGACGGTTTCGAAGTGTGCCGATTGCTGCGCCAGATGCCGGGTGCGGCGTCCTTGCCGGTGTTGATGCTGACCGGCCTGGACGACGACGCGTCGATCAGCCGGGCCTACGAAGCCGGGGCGACCGACTTCTTCGTCAAGTCGACCCAGTGGACGCTGCTGGCCAGGCGGCTGGGCTACCTGATGCGCGCCTCCGGCACGCGGCTGGAACTCGAACGCAGCAAGTCCCGGCTCGCCCGCGCGCAAGACCTGGCGCGCATGGGCAGCGTCGACTGGCGCGTGGGCCAGGGCGCACCCGAATTTTCGATGGAAGGCTTGCGCGTGCTGGGGCTGGGGCCGCACGACCCGCCCGGCTTTCGCAGCTTGCTGCGCATGGTGTCGGCAGGCGACCGCAGCATGCTGGTCGGCATGTTCAAGGAAATCATCGCCGCCAGCACGGTGCTGGAAGCCGACGTGACGGTGACCCTGGCCAACGGGGAGCAGCGTGTCATCCACACCGAGGCCGAACCCGAGTTCAACGAGCATGGCAAGCTGATCGGCTACAGCGGCATCGTGCAGGACGTGACCGACCGGCGCGTCGCGGAGGACCGGATTCGCCACCTTGCGAACTTCGACGCCCTGACCGGTTTGCCCAACCGGCGCCAGCTCATCTGGCGCGGCGAGCGTGCGCTGGACCATGCGCGCCGCCTCAACCACCGGTTTGCCTTCCTGCTGATCGACCTGGACCGCTTCAAGGTCGTCAACGACACCCTCGGCCACGCCGCCGGCGACGATTTGCTGGTCCAGGTGGCGCGCCGCTTGCGATTGTGCGTGCGGCACTCTGACCAGGTGGTCGAGTCCGCGCTCGAATCGGCCGGCTCGCGCGCCCACCCGACGCTGGAAGCCGTGGGCCGGCTAGGGGGCGACGAGTTCATTGCGCTGTTGCCCGAGGTGGCCGACGAGGCCGAGGCCAAGCTTGTGGCCATGCGCATCGTCGAGGCGATGCGCGAGCCGATCCTGGTCGGCGACCAGGAGTGTTTTGTCACCGCCAGCGTGGGCATTGCGATGTACCCGCGCGACGGCATGCAGGTGGTCGAGCTGATGCGCAATGGCGACGTGGCGATGTACGCCGTCAAGGCTCAGGGGCGCAACGCCGCGGCGTCGTACCGGCCGGCCCTGGCGGGCAAGGGGCGCGAAAAGCTGGAGATCGAAAGCGCGCTGCACAAGGCCATCGAGCGCAACGAGCTGGTGTTGCACTACCAGCCCAAGATCGACCTTCGCAGCGCCCGCATGGTGGGTGTGGAGGCGCTGATGCGCTGGCAGCGCGGCGACGTGCTGGTGCCGCCGGGCGACTTCATTCCGCTGGCCGAGGAAACCGGGCTGATCGTCGAAATGAGCGCCTGGGCGATCCGCGAGGCGGCGCGCCAGTCGCGTGTCTGGAAGGACCGTTTCGGGTTTTCCGAGCCGATTGCCGTCAACCTGCCGAACCGGCTGTTCGAGCGCCACGACCTGGCCGGCCAGATCGACGCCGCCGTGCAGGCCCATGGGCTGCCGCACAGCGCGATCATGATCGAGATCACCGAGACCGGGCTGATGAAGGATCTGGCGCAGGTCCTGCCGACGCTGAACCGGCTGAAGGAGATTGGCGTGCAGATCTCGATCGACGACTTCGGCACCGGTTATTCGTCGCTCGCCTACCTCACGTCCTTGCCGTTGAGCGAGATCAAGATCGACCGCTCGTTCGTGCGCGACCTGGGCCTGACGCCGCAAAGCTCGGCCATCGTCACCGCCATCGTCGCGCTGGCGCGGTCGCTGGGCTTGCGCGTGATTGCCGAGGGGGTGGAAAACGTGCGCCAGATGCAGGCCCTGCGGCGCCTGGGTTGTGACCTGATGCAGGGGTTCCTGTTCAGCAAGCCGCAAGCGCCCGACGAGCTGGAGCGCTGGTGGCGCCAGACGCTGCAATCGGGCCGCGCGCCCTGGATCCTGGCCAACGCCGAGCTGGCGTCGACACATCCTTTCGTTCAGTCGGCTCCGGTGGGCACGGACCAGCGTGTCGCGTGATCCGGCCGCCTCCCGTTCCCGTCTTTCCGGTGCTTCCATGGCAGTGACCACCCAACGATCGAGCACCGGCGCCACGTCGGTCGCCGAGCGCGCCAAAGCTGCACTGCGGCGCCTGGCCATGGACAAGCTCGAGCCCACGCCCGAAAACTACGCCATCGCCTACCGCCTGGAGTCGGGCGGCGCCAGGCCGGCGGCATTGCCGGCCGAGGCCCTGGTGCTGGTTCAACGCCTCGCGGCGCGTGCGATGGGCGACGACGAGGCGGTGCGCGCGACCAACTTCTGCAAGGCACTGGCCGATGGGCAATGGGGCCGCGCCGAGGCGATGCTGGGCGACGCGGGCAACGACGGCCGCCAGCTGGCGCAGTTGATCGAGCGCCTGGCGCGCGGCATCGAGTCGGGCGGCCGGCAGTGGACCCTGGCGCGCAAGAAGGACAGCCTGAAACGTGTTCTGGACGGCAGCCGTTCCGATGCCCACCGCCTGCAACAGCGGCTGGGTCAACTGGTGGCGCACTGGGAGTCCGACGCACCGGGCGAGGGGGTGGAGACCGAAGCGGCCGACAGCCCCCGGCCGCTGGTCGAGCCGGCCGCGCAAGCGCCCGCCAGCCCGGCGCCGGTGCTCGCCTGGGATCGTTTGCTGACCCAGCTGGCCGCCACGCTGACCGACGCGCTGCCGCAGGCCGAGGCGGCCGGGCAGACTGCGGCCGAGCAGTTGGCGGGCGTGGTGCGGTGCATTGGGGATCAAGGCGCCACGCCCGAACTGGTCGATCAGCTGGGCGCGCAGTGCGAAGGCATCCGGCGCTTGCTGCAGCACCGCCACCACCTGGTCGACCAGCTCGGCGGCCTGTGCCATGAATTGACCGCCAGCCTGACCGAGCTGGCCGAAGACGACAGTTGGGCCAAAGGCCAGTGCGACGCGATGCGTGTCACGCTGGAAGACGGCATCAGCGCGCGCGGCGTCAAGGCGGTCGGCGAATTGCTGCGCACCACGCGCGAGCGCCAGGGCCAGATGCGGCTGGAGCGCAACCGGGCGCGCGACGCGCTCAAGTCGCTGATCAACCGCATGCTCGGCGAACTGGGTGAGCTGGGCGAGCAGACCGGCCGCTTCCACGACAGCGTGGGGCGTTATGCCGACGTGATCGAGCAGTCCGAATCGCTCGAAACGCTGACCGGCGTGGTGCGCGAGATGGTGGAGGAAAGCCACACGGTGCGCACGCTGGTGGCGCAGACCCGGCAACGCCTGAAGGATGAACACACCCGCGCCACCGGCCTGACCGAGCGTGTGAGCCTGCTCGAGGGCGAACTGCAGCGCCTGTCGGGCGAGGTGTCGACCGACCAGCTCACGCAGGTGGCCAACCGGCGCGGCCTGCTGCGTGAATTCGAGGCCGAGTGCCACCGCATGCAGCGCCATGGCGGCCAGCTTGCCATGGGCTTGCTCGACATCGACAACTTCAAGCGCCTGAACGACGAGCTGGGCCACAACGCGGGCGACGAGGCTCTGAAGTCGCTTGCCGCAGTGGTGAAGACGAGCCTGCGCCCCACCGACACAGTGGCCCGCTACGGTGGCGAGGAGTTCGTGGTGCTGCTGCCCCAGACCGAGGTGCCCGAGGGGCAGCAGGTCCTGGCCCGTTTGCAGCGAAGCCTGAGCGGCGGACTGTTCATGCACGAGCACAAGAAGGTCATGGTCACGTTCTCGGCCGGCGTGACGGGCTATCGCCTCGGCGAGCGAATCGAGGATGCGCTGGAGCGCGCCGATCAGGCGCTGTTCGAGGCCAAGCGCACGGGCAAGAACCGAACCTGTGTGGCGTAGGCCAGCCGACCCGCGCGTTCACACCATGACCTTCAAACTCGATCTTGATTTGCATCTGGCCGGATCGGACGGCGACTTCCGCCCGGCGACCGATTTCGCGCGCTGGGCCGAGTCGGCGCAGGCGCCGATGGACTTCGTGGCCAGCGAGGCAACGCCGCTGCCGCCTTCGTCGGCGCTGCACGACGTGACGGTGATGATCGTGGACGACGCGCCGGCGCGCAGCGAAGCCGTGCGCAGTTTCCTGCAGGCGGCCGGGTTCCGCCATTTCGTGACGGTCCATGACCCGCGTTGGGCGCTGGACGCGGTGCGCCGGCACCACCCCGGCGTGCTGCTGCTGAACCTGGCGATGCCTGGCTCGTCCGGCCTGGACATTCTTGAATGCCTGCGCGCCGACGAGGCATTGCGCTACATCCCGGTCATCGGGCTCGTCGATGCCAGGTCGGCGGACCTCAAACTCAAGGCGCTCGAACTCGGTGCCGTCGAAGTTCTGTGTACCCCGCTGGATGGCGGCGAACTGGCGCTGCGGGTTCGCAACAGCCTGGCGTCCAAGGTCTACCAGGACCGCCTGGCCAATGAAGACCCGCTGACCGGCCTGCTCAATCGGCGCGTGTTCGTCGAACGCCTGCGCGCCGCGCTGAACGGCATGTGCGGCCAGCGTGGGGTGCTGGCCTTGCTGCACATCGGCATGGACCGCTTCAAGCAGATCAACGACAGCCTGGGCGACAAGGCGGGTGACCAGTTGCTCGGCGCGATTGCGCTGCGCCTGCAATCCAGCCTGCGGCGCGGCGACAGCCGAACCGGCCGCCGGCAGACCGATGCGCCCTTGCTCAGCCGCATCGGCGGCGACGAGTTCGCGCTGCTGCTGCCCGGGGTCCCGTCGGCCGACGTGGCCGAACGCATGGCGCGCCGCATCCTGGTGGCGATGGCGCGCCCGTTCCAGCACGACGGCCGCGACCTGTTCATCACGCCCAGCATCGGCATCGCGCTGTGCCCCGCCGATGGCCACGACGATGAAACGCTGCGGCGCAGCGCCGTGGCGGCCATGGCACATGCCAAGAGCGGCGGGCGCAACAACTACCAGTTCTTCTCGACCGGATTCACCCGGGCTTCGCGCGAAAAGCTGGCGCTTGAAACCGGGCTGCGGCGCGCCATCGAGCGCGACGAACTGCTGCTGCACTTCCAGCCCAAGATCGCCATCGCATCGGGCCGGCTGGTGGGCGCCGAGGTCTTGCTGCGCTGGAAACACCCGGAGCTGGGTCTGGTGCCGCTGGATCGTTTCATTCCGCTGGCGGAGCAGACCGGCCTGATCGTGGAGATCGGCGAATGGGTGGTCGATCGGGCCTGTGCGCAGATGGCGCGCTGGCGTGCGGCCGGCGAAGGCGACATCAAACTGGCGGTCAATGTGTCGGGCCAGGAGGTGGTGGCCGGCGGCCTGGTGCCGATGATCGGCGCGGCGATGCGGCGCCACGCCATCCGCCCGGGGCAATTGGTGGTCGAACTGACCGAGGGCATGTTGATGGAGGGCGTGGACTCCACGCGCCGGCAACTCGACGGCTTGCGCGCGCTGGGCGTGGAACTGTCGATCGACGATTTCGGCACCGGCTTTTCGTCGATGAGCTACCTCAGGCGCTTTCCGCTCGACGAGCTGAAGATCGACAAGTCGTTCATCTCCGGCACGCCGGGCGACGCGGTCGACCTGGCGATCGTGAAAGCGATCATTGTGCTGGCCCACAGCCTGGACCTGCGCGTGGTGGCCGAGGGCGTCGAAACCGAGGCCCAGCGCACCAGGCTGCTGGCGCTGGGCTGCGACATCTTTCAGGGCTACCTGTGCAGCCGGCCGCTGCCGGCGGCATCGTTCATCGCCCGTGCGCGGGAAATCAACGGCGTGCCTGACGTGCCGACGAACGCGCCAACGAACACGCCGCCCGAGGTGATCCGCTGAACTTCGTTTTCAGCCAGGCTTTGTTATGGCGCCGGCATGCGCGCCCGCCAGCGCCGTCATGTTCACGACCCGCCGCACCGTGGCCGATGGCGTCAGGATGTGCGCCGGCGCGTTCACCCCCAACAAAATCGGCCCCACGGTGACACCGTGGCCGCCGGTCATCTTGAGCACGTTGAACAGGATGTTGGCGGCATCCAGGTTGGGGCAGACCAGCACGTTGGCGGCGCCCGTCAAGGTCGAGCCGGGCATCAGCACGTGGCGCAGCTCGTCGCTCAGCGCGGCGTCGCCATGCATCTCGCCATCGGCCTGCACCTCGGGCATGCGCCGCAGGAACAGGTCGCGCGCAGCGCGCATCTTCAGCGCCGACGGCCGCTTGCTGCTGCCGAACATCGAGTGCGACAGGAACGCCACTTTGGGCGGCAGGCCGAAGCGGCGCACCTCTTCGACCGCCAGCGCGGCGATGTCGGCCAGCTGTTCGGCGTTCGGGTCGTCGTTGACGAAGGTGTCGGTGATGAACAGCGTGTGCTTGTCCAGCATCAGCGCGTTCATCGCCGCCACGGCGCGCGCGCCGGGGCGCAGGCCGATGACTTCCTTCACGTGGTCCAGGTGGCCGTCGAAGCGGCCGACCAGGCCGCACAGCATCGCGTCGGCATCTCCCAGGTGCACCATCAACGCGGCGATCGTCGTGTTCGAGCGGCGCACCACCGCCTTGGCCATCTCGGGTGTCACGCCGTCGCGCGCGTTGAGCGCGTGATAAGCCTCCCAGTACTGGCGAAAGCGGGCGTCGTCCTCGGGGTTGACGACTTCGAAGTCGCGCCCGGCCTGCAGGCGCAGCCCGGCCCGTTCGATGCGCGCCGCGATCACCGCCGGCCGGCCGATCAGGATCGGCTTGACGAGTTGTTCGTCCAGCGCCACCTGCACCGCGCGCAGCACGCGCTCGTCTTCGCCTTCGGCATAGGCCACGCGCTGCGGGTTGGCGCGCGCGGCGGTGAACACCGGCCGCATGAACATGCCGGTGTGGGTAACGAAGCGGGTGAGTGATTGCCGATAAGCCTCCAGGTCCTTGATCGGCCGCGTGGCCACGCCGGACGCCTGCGCCGCTTGCGCGACCGCCGGCGCAATGCGCAGGATCAGGCGTGAATCGAACGGCGTCGGGATCAGGTAGTCGGGCCCGAAACGCAATTCGCGTCCGGCGTAGGCGGTGGCCACCTCGGCGCTGATCTCGGCCTTGGCCAGGTCGGCGATTTCGCGCACGCAGGCCACCTTCATCGCCTCGGTGATGCTGGTGGCGCCGCTGTCGAGCGCACCGCGGAAAATGTACGGGAAACACAGCACGTTGTTGACCTGGTTCGGGTAGTCCGAGCGGCCGGTGGCGATGATGCAGTCGGGCCGAACCTGCTTGGCCAGCTCGGGGCGAATCTCGGGTTCCGGGTTGGCCAGCGCCAGGATGATGGGCTGCCTGGCCATCGACTTCACCATGTCGGCGCTCACCGCGCCGGCGGCCGAGCAGCCGAGCAGCACATCGGCATCCGCCATCACATCGGCGAGCGTGCGCGCCTCGGTTTTTTGCACGTAGCGCTGTTTCGATTCATCGAGCCGGTCTTCGCGCTTGTGGTGGATCACGCCTTTGGAGTCGCACATGAACACGTTCTCGCGCCGCACGCCAAGCTCGATCATCAGGTCCAGGCAGGCGATGGCCGCGGCACCCGCGCCCGAGACCGCGATCTTGACCTCGCCGATCTTCTTGCCCACCAGCTCCAGCCCGTTGAGCAGCGCGGCGGCCGAGATGATGGCGGTGCCGTGCTGGTCGTCGTGGAAGACCGGAATCGTCATGCGCTCGCGCAGCTTCTTCTCGATGTAGAAACACTCGGGCGCCTTGATGTCTTCGAGGTTCACGCCGCCCAGCGTGGGCTCCAGCGCGGCGATGATGTCGACCAGCTTGTCGGGGTCGCGCTCGGCGAGTTCGATGTCGAACACGTCGATGCCGGCGAACTTTTGAAACAGGCACCCCTTGCCCTCCATCACCGGCTTGCCCGCCAGCGGGCCGATGTCGCCCAGCCCCAGCACCGCCGTGCCGTTGGTGACCACGCCCACCAGGTTGCCGCGCGCGGTGTATTCGGCCGCCAGCGACGGGTCGGCTTCGATGGCCAGGCACGCGTACGCAACGCCGGGCGAGTAGGCCAGGGACAGGTCGCGTTGGTTCGACAGCGGTTTGGTCGGCGCCACCGAAATCTTGCCGCGCGTGGGTGAGCGGTGGTAGTCGAGCGCGGCCTCGCGCAGCGCTTGTTCAGCGGGCGAGAGCTCGGTGCTGGCCTTTTTCATCATGTGTCTCCGGACCGGGGGTAGGCAATGATGTTGCGCCATCGGATTCAGCGTGACAAGGGGTGGAGGCTCCTCAGTCGTTGGCGCCGCGCGCCCGCAGCCGATCCAACAGCACGGCAATGACGATGAAGCTGCCGACGAACCTGCCCTGCCAGAAGGTGCCGATGCCCACCAGCGTGAGGCTGTTGCGGATGACCCCGATCAGCGCCGCGCCCACCACCGCGCCGAATGTGCTGCCGATGCCGCCCGCCAGGTTGGCGCACGCCTGGGTCAGCAACCGATCATCGCCACGCTGATCCTGATGGTGGCCGGCTGCGGCGTGGCGCAACTGATCACGGGCGGTCAGATCATCACCGTGTATTACGCGCCGTGCTTCTTCTTCGGCAACGGCTTCCTGCTCGGCTTGCCGTTTGCGGCGTTCATCGCCGCGGTGACGTGGGGGGTGGTGCAGCTGGCGCTCACGCGCACGGCGCTGGGCCTGTTCATCCAGGCCATCGGCATCAACCCGGCGGCGGCGGGGCCGGCGGGCCTGCGTGCGCGCCGCATCACGGTGGGCGCCTACGCGTTCCGCAGTTTGTGCGCGGGGCTGGCCGGCATCATCGTCAGCAGCAACGTCAAGAGTGCCGACGGCAACAACGCGGGCCAGCCGATGGAGCTGGACGCGATCCTGGCGGTCACGCTCGGCGGCACGCTGCTGGGGGGGGCGGGCGCTTCAGTGTCGCTGGCAGCGTGATTGGTGCGCTGATCATCCAGACGCTGACGACGACGATTTATTCGGTGGGCGTGCCACCAGAGGTCAACATGGTCGTCAAGGCACTGGTGGTGTTTGCGGTCATGCTGCTGCGGTCGCCGGAGTTTCGCTTCACGGTGCGGGCCTGGGTGCGGTCGTCGCGCTCAGCACGCTGGTGTCGGCTGCACTGGTCGAGCGCCACCACCTGAGCGCCACGCAGGTCATTCCGCAGGTGCTGCTGATGGGCGCGGCTTTTGGCGGCTTGATGGGCTGGCTGATCCAGCGCTTGCGGCTGCAGCCTTTCATCGTCTCGCTGGCCGGCATGTTCCTGGCCCGCGGCTTGTGCCACCTGATCGGCATCGATTCGATCAGCATCACCAACGCGGACTGCACCTCGATCGCGCAGGCGCGGTTGCCGCTGTGAGGCGACGCGCGGAAACGCCGACGGCTCTGCGTTTCGAACTGCAGCGTCGCGAGCGCTCGGCCTGGAGCTGCCGGTGCGAGCCTGCACGAGTTCGGCCAACACCGTCAGCCGGGTGGTCTGGGCCGGCCCCGACGACTGGTTCGTGATCGGGCCCAAGGGCCAGGCCGAAGCCATCGCGTCGCGGCTGCGCACCGCACTCGCCGGCACGCACCACGCGGTCAGCGACGTCAGCAGCGGCTACACCGTGCCGCACCTGGGCGGCGCTCCGGTGCGCGAGGTGCTGGCGCAAGGCTGCCCGCTCGACCTGCACCCGCGCGTCTTCAAGCCCGGTGCTTGCGCCGGCTCGCTGTACTTCAGAGCCTCGATCTGGCTATGGCAGACCGACGAAGCGCCGACCTGCGAGGTGCTGGTGCGCCGCAGCTTCATGGGCTACTTCTGGCTGATGCTGGAGCGCAGCACGCAGGAGTGCGGCCTGGTCACGCGCCGCTTTGTGTGAATACGTCCTGGCCCGTCAGGGTCGAGCGGCTGGAAATCCAGCTGCCGGTTGGCATCCATGCTGACGAGGTCGAGCCGCAACCAGCGTGGGCCAGTTTGACGGCCACCGGGATGGCGCCGGCGTCACCCGGCTCGCTCGGTCAGTGCTTCGACTGCGAGCCGCTGTGTCGCTGGCTGTCGGATGAGTGGCCGCGCACGCCTCACTCGCCCCTGCTCGAGGCGCGCATCAACCAGTTGCTTGCCTTTCTGTTCGGCCTGGATGCGCGCGTGCAGACGGTGTGGGTCGGCTTGTACAAACAGCGCATGAGCCGCTGGGCCGTTCCCAATGCGAATGCCGAAGTGCGCAGCATGGAGGTTGCCTGATGAGCCGCAACGCCGTGGCGGTTGGCATCGAGCGCCAGACGACGCGGGTCGAGTTCGACGCGCAGCAGCGCGCCGACGCTGCGGACTCGGTCAGGCGTTCGACCGAACGCTCCGTTCTCTGAGAGGAATCGTATGCAGCCAGCCAACGTCGATCAACGGAGGCCGGGCCACTTTGTGCTGAACCTCGCCGCCGCCAGCGCGCGCGGACAAGTCGCCGCCGTCACGGCGCTGCTGGAAGGGCACGGCGCCTATATCGAGGAGTTCGCGGTCTTCGACGACCAAGCGCCAGCTGGCCAACGCCGCGCGCCTGCCGATCGTCTTCAAGCACATCGCGGCCATGCCCGATGTGCA
>JANORB010000106.1:0-32379 GCA_031415135.1 Methylibium sp. | reverse complement strand
CGCGCTCGAATTCGTGCGCCAGTTGTTCAACGCCGGCTGCATCCAGTCGGGCTTCTTCCACCGCTTCGCCTGCACCGTGCATTCGCCGGTGGGCAAACACCCGCAGGACTTTGGCGTCACGCTGCAGCCGCTGCCGCCGGTGTCGTTCGCCAGGAACGATGTTGGTTTCGATGACCCCACCGGGGTCGACCACGACGCGCTGGGCCTGGCGCTGAAGAAGGCGCTCTACAACTACATGCACGGCATCGGGCTCGACGAAGACGTGCGCCGCTGGTTCAGCGGGCCGGTGCCGCGCACCCGGGTGGCGCGGCACCGGATCGAACGGGCGTTGGCGGCGCCGGCGGGCTGAGAGGCTGAGAGTCGACCGAAACCCGTCGGGCCGCCGGGTCGCGGCGCCAACAAAGGGAAAGAACAAAAGGAAAAAACAAAAGGAAAAAACAAATGGATAAAACAAACGGATAAAAATCGCGCTGAACCTGTCGCTTGCGAACTGGCAGGTTCGTCGTCCTCCACCCGTCCACGCCGCCTGGAGCGCTGTCCAGTGCATTCACCCACCTTCCAACAAGGAGCCCCCGCCATGTCCAACCCCACCGTCAAGCCGATTCCGCAAGGCATGCATTCGCTGACGCCGCACCTGGTCTGCGCCGGTGCCGCCGACGCCATCGAGTTCTACAAGGCGGCATTCAATGCCGTCGAATCGGGGCGCCTGGCCGGCCCGGGCGGCAAGCTGATCCACGCCGCGCTGCGCATCGGCGACTCGGCCCTGATGCTGGTCGATGAAAACCTGGAGTGGGGCGCTCTTGGCCCGAAGACGCTGAAGGGCTCGCCGGTGACGATCCACCTGTTCGTCGAGGACGTGGACGCCGCCGTGGCGCAGGCGGTGGCCGCCGGCGCCAAGGTCACGATGCCGGTGGCCGACATGTTCTGGGGCGACCGCTACGGCCAGCTCGAAGACCCGTTCGGGCACCACTGGTCGGTGGCCACCCACACGCGCGACCTCAGCTTCGAGCAAATCCGCGAAGCGATGTCCGCCATGGGAAGTTGAACCTGGCGCGCGGGCCGGTCGAACTGCTGCAGGACCCGGACCCCGCCACCGCGCTCAGCGCGCCACGTCGTTGAGCTTCCAGTCGTAGTCGAGATGCGCCACGCCGGCCTTCTGGCCGCGCACACGTTCGCGGTCGGCGGGGGCCTCGGCCAATTGGTCGGCATAGCGCGCGTAGAACGCGTTGGCCGAGGCGATGCCTTTGTGCCCGAGGCGGAAGTCTTCGGCGTACCACTCGAAGATCTTCGAGACCTCGAGCTTTTGGGTTGCCGCGCTCCAGCGGTTGCGGCTGCGGTCGGACATGAAGCGCAGCGCCTGCTCGTCGAGTTGGGCGTCGAGCCGCTCGGCGACAAAGGCTTCTTCGCGCAGCATCGGGCAGCCGATGGAGGCGCAGTTGACCGCGAAGTGGATGCGCGGGTCGTCGTAGCGGCCGCGCGCGCGCAGGGTGTCGTGCTCGATGCCGTCGAGCGTCATCAGCGTGCCCAGCAGCGGCGCGGTCTTTTGCTTCCACGGGTTTTGCAGCAAGGTGCCGATCTCCTTGATGGACTCGATCTTCGGGTAGCGCGTCAGGATCAGCTCGACCGTGTAGGCGTTGTAGGCGTTGATCAGAAACGCCATCTGCTGCGGCTTGCTGAAGCCTTCGAACGCCGCCGGCGCCACGGCCGCGAGCGTGGCGAGGTAGGCCTTGAGCGCGGCGCGGTCGGCCGCCATGCCGGCGTAGCGCAGCTGCGAGGCGCGGCCGCCGTCGAGCAACACCACATGCTTCTTCAGCAGCGCGGTCCACGCGGCATGGCTGTGGTCGAATGCCTGCGCTTGTGCCTGCGCTTGTGCCTGCGCCTGCGCCGCCGTCCATGGAGCGGCGGCCAGCAGAAGGCTCAGCAGGGCAAGGTGTCGGCGGGTCATCGTCATGGGGTTTCCTTCGTCGGCCGAGCCGGGTCGAGGCGCATTCTGCGGCGAATTCCTGGGTCTCGCCAAACTTGGGCATGATCGCCCCTGTGAAAAAACCCCCGGCCTCGGCGACCCCCACCTTGCAATGGCAGCAGGAGGGCGCGGGCTGGACGCTGCAACTGGCCGGCGATTGGCGCGCCGGCGCGCCGCTGCGGCGCGCGGTGCCGGCGGAATTGCCGGACGCGAGCCAGCTCACCGTCGATGCCAGCCGGCTGCAGGCCTGGGGCGCGGGCACCGCCCCGGCGCTGTGGGATTTGCTGGCGCCGCTGCGGCGCCGGCAGGTCACGCTGGTGCTCGACTCGCTGCCCGAGGGCGTGCGCGCCGCGCTCGACCTGGCGCTGCCGCCGGTGGACGCGCCGCCGGCCGACGTGCCTGGCGCCGACGAGCAAGCGTCGCGCCACTGGCCGCGGCTGCGGGCCTGGTGGGCCGACGCGCTGACCACCGCCGCGTTTTTGGGCGAGGTGCTGCTGGCCATCGGCCGGCTGGCGCGTGGCCGCACGACGATGCGCTGGTCCGACCTGGCGCGCCAGTTCGACCAGACCGGGCCGGCCAGCCTGCCGATCGTGTCGGTCACGAGCTTTCTGGTCGGCCTGATGCTGTCGTACATGGGTGGCGCGCAGCTGGCGCGCATCGGCGCGCAGAGCTACATCGCCGATGTGGTCACGGTGGGCGTGGTGCGCGAACTCGGTGGCCTGATGACCGGCGTGATCCTGGCCGGCCGCGTCGGCGCGGCGTTCGCGGCGCAGCTGGGCACGATGAAGGCCAACGAAGAAATCGACGCGCTGCGCACGCTCGGCATCGACCCGATCGAATACCTGGTGTTGCCGCGCCTGCTGGGCATGCTGATGGTGGCGCCGCTGCTGATTGCGTTTGCCGCGCTGGTGGGCGTGCTGGCCGGCTTGCCGGCGGCGGTGGCCATCTACGGCGTGCCGGCCGTCGAGTACCTGCACAAATGCGTGGCCGCGCTGACCTGGACGCACCTGTGGATCGGCCTGTTCAAGGGCACGCTGTACATCGCGCTGGTGGCGCTGGCCGGTTGCCGCGAAGGCCTGCACGCCGGCCGCAACGCGCAGGCGGTGGGCCTTGCCACCACCACGGCGGTGGTCAAGGGGCTGCTGTGGATCGTGGTCGCGGCCTCGGTCAGCACGATCGTGTTCCAGCGCCTCGGGCTGTGACGGTGCAGGCCACGACCGAGCCGCTGGTTCGTGTGATCGACCTGACGATGGCGTATGGCGACAACGTGATCCAGCACGACCTGGGCTTCGACATCCGGCAGCGCGAGGTGCTGGCCATCGTCGGCCCCAGCGGCTGCGGCAAGAGCACCTTGCTGCGCCACCTGGTGGGCCTGGAAACACCGGCCCAGGGCCGCGTGATGTATGGCGAACACGACCTGCACCATTGCAACGACGCGGCGCTGGCCGGCCTGCGGCGCCAGTTCGGCGTGATGTTCCAGGCCGGCGCGCTGTGGAGCTCGATGACGGTGGGTGAAAACGTCATGCTGCCGCTGCGCCTGTTCACCCAGGTCGACCGGCGTGCGCGCGAGTTGAGCGCGCGTTTCAAGCTGGCCCTGGTGGGGCTGGACGGCAGCTTCGACCTGGAGCCCGCGTCGCTCAGCGGCGGCATGCGCAAACGCGCCGCCATTGCCCGCGCGCTGGCGCTCGACCCGCAGCTGCTGTACCTGGACGA
This sequence comes from Methylibium sp., assembly GCA_031415135.1. GTDB lineage: Bacteria > Pseudomonadota > Gammaproteobacteria > Burkholderiales > Burkholderiaceae_C > LGRD01. The sequence goes on along the minus strand of JANORB010000106.1, from coordinate 28,703 downwards.
GCCCTCATCGGGGCTGGACCCGTTCAGCATCGCGCGGCTCGACGAGTTGATACTCAACCTGCGGCGCCACCTGGGCACCACGGTCGTGATGGTGACCCACGCGATCGACAGCGTGTTCGCGGTGGCCGACCGGCTGCTGTTCCTGGACTCCGTGGAGAAAACGATGACCGCGCTCGACACCCCGCAACACCTGGCCGACCACGGCCCCGACAACGTGCGCGAATTCCTGCACCGTGGAAAGCCGGCCTGATGCAGCGCGCCAACCCGACCCGCATCGGCCTGTTCGTGATCGGCGGGCTGGCGCTGCTGATCGCGGCGGTCATGGTGGTGGCCGGCGGCCGGCTGTTCGCCAGCAAGGAGCGCGCCGTCATGTACTTCAGCGGCTCGATCTACGGCCTGCAGATGGGCGCGCCGGTGGTCTTTCGCGGCGTGCGCCTGGGCAGCGTGGTGGGCATCGGCGTGGTGCACGACGCCGCCAGCGGCCGCTTTGAGATTCCGGTGGTGGCCGAGGTCGATCGCAACCTGATCCAGGAACTGCCCGGCCGCCCCGGCGCGCCGCAGGCCGCGCTGTCGCTGGAGGCGTTGGTGGCGCAGGGGCTGACAGCGCAGCTGTCGACGCAAAGCCTGCTGACCGGGCTGCTGTATGTCGACCTGGACTTGCGCCGCGGCGCACCCTCGCTGCTGGCGACGAAGGCACTCGCTCCGAACTCATCGGCGCCGTCGGCTCCGGCATCCGCACCCGCGTCCGCGCCGCGCCCGGTCCGCGACACCGACGGCATGGTCGAAATCCCGACCACCGAAACCACGATCCAGGCCCTGAAAACGCAACTGGAAAACCTCAACCTCGGCGAGTTGCTGACCGACGTGAAATCGATCGCCGCGTCGACGCGCGAGTTCGTCTCCGGCCCCAAGTTGCAGCAGGCGCTGGACGACGTGAGCCGGATCACCGGCGACCTCAAGCGCCTGTCCGCCAAGCTGGAGCGGCGCGTCGACCCGCTCGCCGATTCGGTCCAGCGCACCTTGGCCGATGCCCGGCGCTCGGCCGGCCAGCTCGGCGCGGCGGCCGATCGTGTGAGCAACTCGGCCGACCGGGTCGGCGGCGCGGCCGACCGGGCCGACAGCGTGCTGGTGGACAGCGCGCCGATGCTGAAAAGCCTGCGCCTGGCCGCCGACGAGCTGTCGAAAACCGCCACCGCATTGCGTGCCGCCACGGCGGAAGATTCGAGCCTGCTGAACAACGTGGAACGCGCCACGCAGGACGTGTCGCGCGCCTCGCGCGCGGTGCGCGAACTGGCCGACCTGCTGGAGCGCGAGCCGCAGGCATTGATCCGCGGCAAGGCGGCAGCGCCTTGAACCCCGCCCACAGGAGCCCCGCTTGAAACCCATCGCCCTCCTTCCGCGCGCGCCGCAGCGTGTGCTCGTGCTTGTGCTTGTGCTTGTGCTGGCCGCCACGGCGCTGGCCGGTTGCGCCGGCCCGGCGCCGGCCCCGCGGCTGTACCAGCTGCGCGCCGCGCCACCGGCGCCGGCCGCGTCGCAGGCGCCGTCCGCCTTGCAATGGCAATTGCTGCAACCGGTCAGCCTGCCCGAGTCCCTGGACCGCGACGCGCTGCTGCTGCGCCAGGGCCAGAACGGCTTGCAGCCGCTGCCCGGGCACCGCTGGGCCGAGCCGCTGCGCGACAGCGTGCCGCGGGTGTTGCGCCAGGACCTGGCGGCGCTGCTGGGTGAATCGCGGGTCTGGACCGCACCGGTGCCGGCCGGGGTGGTGATCACGCGCCGGCTGCGGGTCGAACTGCTGGCGCTGGAGGCCAGCGCAGACCGCTCTTCGGTGCTGTTGCGCGCGCGCTGGTCGCTGGTCGACCCGAGCGGTGCGGCGCCGGCCCGGGCCGACAGCGTGGCCTTGTCGGCCGCCAGCGCAGGCACCGATGTCGACAGCCTGGTGGCAGCACACCGGCTGGCGCTGTGGCGCCTGGCCGAAACCATCGCCGCGACGCCTTAGCCGATTGATGCTGTGAAAGGCACTCTATGTGCCTTGGTCAACAGCCAGCTGAGCAGCGCGGGGAGGCTGATTCATGATGCTCGCAACCAACTCTGCGTTCACTTCCACCCAAAGCCGCGGCCCCTTGAGCAATTCGCCGTCGGCTTCAATGACAACCTGCAAGAACCGGCATCCAACGGGAATTTCAAGCGGCGCAATTGCGATACCAGACATGACGACTCTTCTTGTAGATCCTCGTCGCAGTTGCGCGTCCGCGCCTGCGCCCGCCGCCATGCCCTCGGGCTTGACTTCGGCAAGCACTTGCCCATCGTCACGGACCACACGAAGTACCAACTCGTGGATCGGACGCTCGACGGGAGTTGTTATCCAGGTGAACATACAAAGCCGGGGGAGCAAGGCAGGAAGCGCCCCTACGCCCAGGCCCGCGATGTACGCCCCCATGAAAGACGGCTTGTTGCCGACCTCTTGCCGAATGTCATCGCACCAAAGGGTGTGAACGAGACGATCAGTCACTTTGATCCCCCCGCCTCAAGTTGCCGCCGGGTGTTCTTCCAAGCTTCATAAAACACTTCCAGTGAAACGTTCAGGGTTTTAGCCATGGCAGCCGCCAAGGTCAGACCTGGCTCGTGTCGGCCACTCTCCGAACGAGAAACGTGTGGCTGGTCAAGCCCGCACGCATCGCCGAATTCACGCTGGGACAACCCGGCTGCGAGCCGAAGAGTGGCCAGAGTCGGTGACTCACTTCCGTAGAAAGTGCTCCCCACCCAGCGGCGACCCTCCGCAACCAGCGCGTTGGTCTCCGCGTCAGAACCAAGGCTAACCACAAGACGATCGAACTCGGAGAACGAATCGCGCGGATGTCCCTCAGCAATTGGCTTGAGTTCATACACGACACAAGGCGCCGGGTTGACAGACACCACCTCGTTCGACGAACTGAAGATGCGATTCACTCCGTCTGACCCGTGAACGGCTATCCCTACGCCGCTATGCATTGGGAAACTCCTTGCGGCACTGGTTGAAAACGCGGAGTCGTATCGGGTGGCTTGGGTCGTCATAGTCGAATTCATCTCGGGCCACGATGGCCATAATGTTGTAGCTCTTGTCTGGCCAGTTGTAGATGTAGAGAAGCCTGTATTTCAGTCCCGTCTTTTCGAGGTCCCAGAACTTCAGCCTCCGCACAGGCACATTCGCTCGCCATGCCTTGATCCACTTCATGACTGAGACCGTGCCCCGCCCGTCAGCACCGAAATTGTGGTCAAGCAGTTTGTCAACCAAGCGTGGGTCAGTCGTTAGTTCTTGAATCAGGGCGACGATCCGGCCGAAGGCAAGTGGGTTCTTGGTGCGGATTTCTTGCAGGTCCTGCACAGCGTCGTTGTGAACGTTAACCACAGGAGAATACCAAGAATGATATGGGCGAGACAAAGTGTCAACCCCAACGTTTTGCGGGGCAATCGGCGGCAACGCACGTTATACAGCCCTCAGAAACGTTGCGGCCTCCCAATCGACCCGTCCGCGCCTGATACCCCACCCCTCCCGAACCGACCTCTCCATCCAAGCCCGCAGACGCTCGATCTGCGCCCAGTAGTACCACGCCATCGTGCGGGGGTCGATCTGCCCCAGGTTCTCCTGCAGATCGTCGAGCGCGAGTTTGCAGCGCCGCCCGGGCCCTAAACGCCGTGCAGCGCGCGCAGCCGCGGCGCGTCGGCCAGCGTGGCGCGGTAGCCGGCCTCGATGGCGCGCTCGCGGAATTCGCGCGACAGGCTGACCCAGTAGCCGAAGTCCGGCTGCAACAGCAGGTCGGCCAGCGCGGCGTCGGGCTGCGTCAACGCGCGCTTGCGCAGGTCGCCTTCGCGGTAACGCTCGGCCCCGGGCGGCGCGCGGCCTTCGTGCGCGGACGCGTCGACCGCGAACACGCGCGTGGCGCCGAGCGCGCGCGCCAGGCGCACCGGCAACGGCATGCGCTGGTCGGCGTCGGCATAGCGCTGGCCGCGGATGCGCACCGGCGTGAACTGCCCAACGATTGCCGCCGCGGCCTGCACGGCGAGGCCGGCATCGCCGCGGTTGAACCCGACCACCGCGCCGTCGGCCAGGCGCTGCGCCACGCACACCATCGGCGTGGGCAGGCGTTCGAGCAGGCGCTCGCGCACCCGTTCGCGCACCAGCTCTCGCACGGCGGCGCCGCTCAGCGGCTCGTTGCCGGTCAAGGCCAGGCGAGCCAGCCGGGTCGGCTGCAAGTCGAGCGCCAGCGCCACGATCTCGGGCGCCGGCATGCCCGCGGCGCACAGCAGGCCCACCACTGCGCCGATCGAGGCGCCGACGATCAGGTCGGGCGCCAGCGCCAACTCGTGCAGCGCCTTGAGCACACCGACATGAACGAAGCCGCGTGGCCCGCCCGAGCTGAACACCCAGGCGATGCGCGGCACGCTGGGCAGCGGGCCGCTGGACGGCGCGTCCGGGCCGGCGTGGTCTGCATCGGGGTTGATCGTGCAGCCCGAGGCCAGCACCAGCGCGCCGGCGCCGCCGAGCAGCCGCCGGCGCTGCAAGCACGAGGCGCCGGGTGGTGGCGTTTGTGGCCCAGAATCGATGCACAGGTGCGCCGGCCCGGACGCACCGGCGTCAGGAGTGAACATGCGCATCCGATCGGTTTTGCCCTGGCTGATCGTGGCCTGGCTGCTGTCGGGTTGCGGCACGCCGTACGCCACCGTGCCCAACGCCGCCGGCGAGCCGGTCATGCTGCTGGGCCACGACCCGGTGGCGTATTTCACCCGCGGCCGGCCCGAGCGCGGCCTGCCCGAGCACCGGGTTCGGCTGGATCAGCGCACCTACTACTTCATTAGCGCCGAACACAAGGCCCGCTTCGAAGTCGACCCGGCGCGCTACGAGCCGCAGTACGGCGGCTTCTGCGCCAGCGGCGCGGCGTTTGCGATCAAGCTCGGCAGCGACCCCGGCGCGTGGCAGATCCACGACGGCAGGCTGTTCATCTTCGGTGACGTGATCGGCCAGACCGCCTGGCAACTCGACCCGGCATGGAACCTGGCCCATGCCGATCGCTTGTGGCCGGCGATGCGCGCCACCGGCTGGCGTGCGCAGTCGCTGGGCAGCTACCTGCACAAGGTGCCGCACTACCGCACCGGCGCCGACATCCGCCGCGACTGGGAGGCGCTGCACCCGGGCCAGGCCTGGCCGGCCTACGACCCGGGCGGCATGCTGACCAACCTGTTCGTCAAAGCGCCGGGCTGGCGCGCGGCCGAAGGCTTTGGCCAGCCCGCGCTGGGCTATCCGCATTAGGGCCTGCTGACCCTACTTCTTGGGGGTCTTGGCGGCCGCCACTTCCGCCGCCAGCGCGGCGCCGCTCTTGTAGTGCGGCACGCGAAACACCAGGCGCTTGCCACGCTGGATGAAGCTGTTGCCGCCGGCGACCTCGTCTTTCCAGTAGGCGTCGGCCAGCGTCAGGTTGCGCGGCAGGTCGAGCTCGAACGCGTCCTTCGATGCCTGGCCGCCGAAGATGAACAACCTGCCGTCGATGATGCGCCAGACGTCGGCGTCACCGCCCCACGGAATCGCGTAGACGATGCCATCGGCGCAGAAGCCGCCGTACTGCGGGAGGTATTTTTTCGGGTCGCGGTCGAACAGCGCCTTGTGTTCGGCGCTGGCAAAACGGAAGGTCACGCCCTCGTACACGCTCTTGAACTGCGCGGTGCCCAGCGCATGCCGGCCGAGCGTGAAATAGGCGACCACGTCGTGGCCGAACAGCATGACCCGATCGTCACCGCCTTCGGCCACCGCATTCACCGGTTTCAGGGCCGACGACGGGTTCTGCGCCAGCATGGCCGAACAGCCGCTCAGCGCGGTGACGGTCAGCGCCAGCAGGGCCAGCCGCTTGAGCCGGCGGGTGATGGGGTCAGCAATCATTGGGTTACTCCAGAAGCGGGAAAGCGGGGGCCGAGCCAGCCCGGCGATGGGGTGTGGCCCTGTTGGTCGGCATACGGCGCCGTCCAGCCGAGCAGCGCGCTGGCGCGCAGGCAGCGTTCGCGCAGCTGGTGCTCGTCGCGGCCATCGAGGTGGATGATGCCGTAGCGGTGACAGCCCAGCCATTTGAAGTCGCGCGCGCGCGAATGCCCGTGCTTGGGGTAGGTGAACAGCATCGCGCCGGGGAACTGGCGCTCCAGCTCGGCCGCCTGGCGCGACGTGGGCATCATGGGCAACTCGTCGGCCGTGAAACTGCGGTACACGAGGCTGGCCGCCGCGCCGGCCGTCGGTTCGCGGCGCGGCAGCGCGGCGGGGTCCTGCCCGAGCGCCAGCGCCAGCGACATGGCGTGCGCGTCGACCCCCTTCACACGCAGGTAGAGGTCGGCAAACTGCGAGGCCAGGCGCGGGTTGAACTCGATCACCGCCAGCCGGTCGGTGGCGGCGTCGAAGAAGAACTCCATGTTGAACAGGCCGTGCGTGAAGCCGATCGCGGCCAGGAACTTCTGTGCCACCGCCAGCGCGCGTTGCTGAACCGCATCGGCCAGCCGGCCCGGGTACTCCCAGCGCATGAAGGCCTGCGTGCCCGGGTACATCACCGCATCGACGACACCGAGCGCGTGGGCCTGGCCGCCGAACACCCAGCCGTCCAGGTTGAACTGCGGCGTGTGGTGCGGCAGCGGCTCTTCCAGCATCATGCGGTGGGCCGTGCCGGCGCCGGGCAGGCGCTCGTGCAACACGCGCTCGAAGGGCTCGACGAGGCGGCGGATCACCCACAGCTCGCGCCGGCCGAACCGGGTGTGGGCCTGCAGTTCAGCGCGGTTGCGCACCGAGCGCGCGAGCACTGAAAACGCCGCCTTCACCGGCTTGACGAACGCCGGGTACAGCACATCGTCCGGCACGTCGCCGCCATAACAGGCGTCGAGTTCGGCGAAGCCGAGGTTGGCCTCAGGCGCCACCCGTTGCAAAACCCGCCGCGCGTGCAACTTGTGCTGCGCCGCCAGCACCGCTTCGGGCGCGGTGCCCGGCAGGCCCAGCCGTTCGGCCACCAGCGCGGCGGCCAGGGCGCCGAACTGTTCGTGGTTCGACACCACGCCCGACCACCCGTTGTTCGCCCCGCGGCGGGCCTGCGCAGCGGCGAAACGCCGCAGGTCGAAGTGGATCAGCCGGGCATTGCTCGGAAACGAAAACAGGTCGAACCCGGCGCTGTCGAACCGGTAGCGGTCGGCCTGCAACGCGTAGCCGAGGGCGTCCCAGTCGTAGTTGAACAGCAGCCCGATGCGCGGGCGGCGCGTCACCGCGAGCCCTCTGATGCAGGCGGGCGTGGACTGGATGTCGGAGCTGATGTCATGGTTTTTTCTGGGGTTGCCAGCCAGTGTACGCAGCACGCTGGAATTGATTCCACGCGAGTGGCAAAGGCACCCGCTTGGTCGCGCACAAGCGCACATCCTTACACGGCGGCGTCATCACTGCGCCTTGGTGCCATGGGCGATGTAGCCCATGCCCGCCTGGGTGGTGCAACGCTGAAACCCTTCGCAGTGGCGTTCGACCAGATCCCACGGCCGCCACAAATCGGCCGGCCGGGCGTTGTACGGCCGGTTCTTCAGCCACGGCAGCAGGTTCAGCGGCCCGGTCCACCAGGGGAAGAACTTCATGCCGGCGATCGCGATGCGCGCGCCGGGCCGGGCCTGGCGCAGGATGTTCCGCACCGCGGCCGGGGTGCGCGAGATGTCGTGCACGTAGTTGAACAACACGGCGTCGGCGGGCTCGGGCAGCGCCACGGTTTCGGCGGCCTCGCAGCGCTGCCACACGTTGGGCCAGCCGTGCCGGCTGACGCGGGCACGGGCCAGCGCGAACATCTCCGGGCTTTGCTCACAGGCGAGCACGCGGCCGGTCGGCCCGACGCCAGCGAGCAAAGCCTCGTAGCTCAAGCCAGTGCCCGCGCCGACATCCAGCACCACATCGCCGGGGCGCAAGCGCAGCAGTGCGATCGCGCGCAGCCGCAGCGCCATCGTGCGCTGGGCCGAGTGGTCGTAGCCGGCGGCATGCCGGCGGTAGCGCCGAATCGACAATTGATGGTCAGCACTCGAATCCATGGCCAGCTCAAAGCGTTGCGCGCGCCGAGGCGTGCAAACCAAACACGCCGATCACGATCAGCCCGGCGCTGGCCAGTTTGAGCGCCGTGGCCGGCTCCTTGAAGTAGAGGTAGCCGATCATCGCCGTCAACACCGTGCCGGCGCCGGACCACACGGCATAAACGACGCTCAGCCCCAGCGTGCGGATCACCATGGCGTTGAGCCCGAACGAGACGGCATAGAACACGGGGATCAGCAGCGTCGGCGTGAGCCGGCTGAAACCCTCGCTCAAGCGCATGCAGGTGGTGCCGGCCACCTCGAACAAAATGGCCACGGCCAGCACCGTCCAGGCCTGGGATATGTTGAGATGCGGCAACATGCGGCAGCGGCTCAGCGCGTCAGGGCCCGCCGCGCGGCGTAGCTGATGGCGTCGACCAGCGCCACCAGCAGCAGCATCGCAGCCAGGATCGTGGCCGTCTTGCCCATGTGAAACAGCCCCATGTGAAAGGCCAGCAACTGGCCCAGGCCACCGGCCCCCACCACCCCCAGCACGGCGGCGGCGCGGATGTTGTTTTCCCACCGGTACAGCGTGTAACTCATCAACTGTGGCAGCACCTGCGGCAGCGTGGCGTAACAAAACACACGCAGCTTGCCGACCCCTTGCGTGCGCAGCGCGAACCCGGGGCCGGGGGGTGCATTCTCGATCGCCTCGGCGAACAGGCGGCCGAGCACACCGGCGGTGTGAAAGGCCAACGCCAGCGTGCCGGCAAACGGCCCGAGCCCGGCCGAGATGAGCAGCAACGCGGCCCACACCAGTTCGGGGATCGCGCGCAACGCGTTCAGCAGCAGCCGCGTCGGCGCGCGCGCCATCGCCTTGTCCGATTCGTGCATGCGGCTCGCCGGCAGGGCCAGCAGCAGCCCCAGCACGGCGGCCAGCACCGTGCCCAGCAGCGACATGGCCAGCGTCTCCAGCGTGCCCGCCGCCACCTTGCGCACAAACGCCGGGCTCAGGTCGGGCGGCAAGAACTCGCCGACAAACCGCCCCATGCTGCGCGCGGCATCGACCGAAAAGAACTGCGCCCATTGCAGGTCGAGCGACCAGAAACTGGAGACCACGAGCAGCAGCAGCCCGGCGCTGAACCAGCAGGCCTTGCAGCGCGCGTTGAACAGGCGCGGCGGCAGCTTGTACGGGGGGTTGGCGGCGTGGGGTGACATGTCAGCAGCGCCGGGCCGCCCCAAGGGCTGACACCCCCTCGGGGGGACGCGAACAAAGTGAGCGTGGGGGTGGTTTCATTTCAGCCGAGTGCGCGCCGCAGCCAGGCGCTGGTGCGGTCGGCCAGGGCCACCAGCGCGATGAACACCGCCAGCAGGGTGGCCACTTCGCCGCCGTTGAACATCTTCATCGAGTTGTCGAGCTGCTGGCCCAGGCCGCCGGCGCCGACGAAGCCGAGCACCACCGACGAGCGGATCGCACATTCCCAGCGGTACACCGTGTACGAGGTCAGCTCGGCGGCGTTTTGCGGCAGCAGCCCGTAGAAGAACGCCTGCAGGCGGCCGCTGCCGTTGCGCAGCAGCGTCTCGGTCGGATGGCTCTCGCCGCTCTCCAGGATTTCAGCGTAGACCTTGCCCAGCATGCCGCCGTAGGTCAGCGCAATCGCCAGCACGCCGGCGGTCGGGCCCAGGCCGACGACCCGCACAAACACCAGCGCCCACACCAGCTCGGGCACGCTGCGCAGGCCGATCAGCATCCAGCGCAAAAACTGGCGCCACCAGAACGGCCCGCGCGCCATGCGCCCGGACAGCGCCGAGACCGACAGCACGCGCACCGACAACAGCGTCATCGGGATCGCAACCGCCAGCGCCAACACGATGCCGACCGTCGCCATGGCCACCGTGCGCCAGGTCTCGCGCGCCACCAGCGCAAGAAAATCGGGGCTCAGCGCGGGCGGAAAAAAGCTGCCGACAAAGCGCCCGCTGACGCGCAGGCTGTCGGGCTGCAACAGCACCCAGGGCCGGAACTCGGTGGCCACCATCAGCGGCCACAGCAGCACCAGCCCCAGCAACGACCACGAGACGCGGCCCAGCCAGGCCGGGTCGCGCCGCGCGGGCTCGGCGAGTGTGGCGCTCATCGGCAGTGCATCACCGCCGGTTGCGGCATGGTGACGAGCGGCGCGTCGACGGCCGCGCCCGGCGCGCCGTCGAGCTCGTCCTCGAACTGCGCATACAGCTGCGCCAGCCGCTCGCGCGTGACCTGGGCGCGCGGCAGGTCGAACGCCAGCGCGCCATCACGCAGGCCGACGATGCGCGCAAAGTGCGCCAGCGCCATGTCGACCTGGTGCAGCGTGACCACCAGCGTGATGCCACGCGCGCGGGCCTGCGACACCAGCGTTTCCATCGCCTGCTGCGCACGCACCGGGTCGAGCGACGACAGCGGTTCGTCGACCAGCCACAGCGTGGCCGGCGCGAGCAGCGAACGCGCCAGGCCGATGCGCTGGCGCTCGCCACCCGACAAGCGGTCGACACGCTCGAAAAGTTTGTCGGCGAGATCGAAACGGTCGAGCGCCGCGTGCGCCGCCGGGATGTCGTTCGGATAGAACAGCGAGACCAGGCTGGCCCACAGGCCTTGGGCCGGCAAGCGGCCGGCGAGCACGGCCGTCACGACCCGCTGGCGCGGCGGCAGCGGCGGCACCTGCGGCGCCAGGAACAGCCTGCCGCGCAGCGCCTGCAGCGCGCGCCGGGGCAGGGACCACGGCGCCTGGCCATCGACCCGCAGCCCGCCGGCCAGCGGCGGCAACGCGCAGGCCAGCACATGCAGCAGCGTGGTCTTGCCGGCGCCGGACGGGCCGATCACCGCGACCTGCTCGCCCGCCGCCACCACCAGCGACAGCGCTTTGAGCGCCGGCACGCTGGCCGCACGCGCCGCCGGGTGCCGCGCGCTGACGGCATCGAGTTCGATTCGCACGCGTCGCTTGTCAGAGCATGCTGGCGCTGCGCGCCGCGGCTTCGATGCCCTTGTAGTTGTCGACCTTGCTCGGGATAAATCGGGTGGCGCGCTGCAACTCGAGGATTTCCTTGCCTTCGGGCGTGTCGCGGCTCAAGGCCAGCAGCGCCGCGCTGAGCTTGTCGCGCATAGTCGCCGGCATGTCGGCATGCACGGTCCAGTTGTAGTCGTAGTACGGCGGCGTGGTGAAGAAGACGCTGACCTTGCTCGCGTCGACCTTCTTCTCGGCGACGAACCGTTCCCACACCGAGATGTTGAGCGCGCCGGCCTGCACCTTGCCGGAGGCGACCGCGGCGATCGTTGCGTCGTGCGCGCCGCTGTAGGCCACACGTTTGAAGTCCTTGTCGGGGTCGACACCGGCCTGCAGCAAGAAGCTGCGCGGCATCAGGTGGCCGGAGGTGCTGCTTTGCGAGCCGAAGCTCACGTCCTTGCCCTTCAGGTCGGCGAGCGCCTTGATGGCCGGGTCGCTGGTGATGAACACCGAGCGAAATTTTTCGTCTTCTTCGCGCTGCACGATCGGGATCACCTTGCCCCCCGAGCGCGCGTGGGCCTGGATGAAGGTGAAGCCGCCAAACCAGGCCATGTCGACCTTCTTGTTGACCAGCGCCTCGACCGCCGCAGCGTAGTCGGTGACCGGCGTGTACTCGACCTTCATGGCCATCTTGGCCTCAAGGTATTTGATCAGCGGCCCCGCCTTTCGGGCCAGCTCGGTGGGCGACTCGTCGGGGATGGCGGTGATGCGCAAGACCTGCTGCGAATGGGCGCTGAGGCCGAACGCCAGCAAGGCGCAGCACAGCAGCGAGCGGAAGGTGCGGGAGGGGGACAGGCTGATCATCGGGACTTCTCCTCAGGCAGTGGTTGGGTCGGGCCGAAACCCCGCATTGGAACGCATCTGGCCGGGCCGTGCTTGTGCCCTGCTACATTCCCGCGCCTGACCTACGTCGTTCGAGGCACTTGATGCTTTCTCCGGAGTTCCACCAATTGCACGACGTCGAATCCGCGCCGCTGGCTGCGGAAGCGGCCGCCGGGTTGATGGCCAAGGCGGCGCGCGCGTCGCCGAAGTTCTTCTACGACGCACTCGGTTCGCGCCTGTTCGACGCCATCACCGAGCTCGACGAGTACTACCCCACACGCACCGAGGCGGCGATCTTCAGCGCCGAGAAGAATGCGATCGCCGCCGCGGTGCGCAAGCACTTCGGCAACGACTACAGCCTGATCGACCTGGGCGCGGGCAACTGCGAAAAGGCCGCGCGGCTGTTCGCGCCCCTGGCGCCACGCCGCTATGTGGCGATGGACATTTCGGTCGAATTCCTGCGCGCCGCGGTCGAGCGCCTGCAGCGCCTGCACCCCGGCATCGAGATGGTCGGCGTGGGGCTGGATTTTTCAGCCCGGCTCACGCTGCCGCCGGCCTTGCGCAGCGGCCCCGCGCTGGTGTTCTACCCGGGCTCAAGCATCGGCAACTTCGACCCGCGGGCCGCGCTGCGCCTGTTGCGCGAAGCGCGCGCGCTGGCCGAGGGCGGCATGCTGCTGATCGGCGTCGACCTGGTCAAGCCGGCCGCCGTGCTGGAGGCCGCCTACGACGATGCGCTGGGCGTGACGGCGGCGTTCAACCTGAACCTGCTGCGCCACCTGAACCGGCTGATCGGCAGCGACTTTCAGCTGCGCGAGTGGCAGCACATCGCGCTGTTCAACCCGTTGGATTCGCGCGTCGAGATGCATTTGCAGGCGCGCCACACGCTGACCGTGCGCTGGCCCGGCGGTGAGCGTCGCTTCGCCGGCGGCGAACGCATCCACACCGAGAACTCGTACAAATGGCGGCGCGCGGATTTCGAGTCGCTGCTGCGCGACGCGGGCTTTCGCGAAGTGCGGGCCTGGACCGATGCAAACGAATGGTTCGCGCTGTTCCTTGCGCATTGAGGCGTGGCTTGGATGACGCGCGGCGCCGGCATCGTCATCGTCACACCCGCGCTGGCCGCCGCCAACAACGGCAACTGGCAAACCGCGCGGCGCTGGGCGAGCATGCTGGCGAGCGACTTCTCGGTTCGTGTGACCGACCGCTGGCGGGTTGATGCAGCGCATGGCGGCGAGCGCGCGATGATTGCCCTGCACGCCCGCCGTTCCGCGCCCTCGGTGGCCGCATGGCGACAGGCGAATCCGCAGGCGCCGCTGGTCGTGGTGCTGACCGGCACCGACCTGTACCGCGACATTGCCCATGACGCCGAGGCCCGGCGATCGCTGGCGCTGGCCGACCGGCTGGTGGTGCTGCAGCCGCTGGGCCTGGCCAGCCTGCCCGAAGCCATGCGCCCGAAGACGATCGTGTGCGTGCAATCGAGCCCGGGCCGGCAGACCTTGAGCAAGACCGGTCGCCATCTGCGCGCGCTGATGGTCGGCCACCTGCGCGACGAAAAATCGCCCACGACCTACTTCGACGCCGCGTTGGCACTGCGCCATCGCGACGACATCGTGCTCGACCACATCGGCGCGCCGCTGGACGCTGCGCTGGGCGAGCGCGCCCGCCGCCTGAACACCGAGTGCCCGCGCTACCGCTGGCTCGGCGCCCTGCCCCACGAGCACACGCGGCGCCGCATCCAGGCCGCGCACGTGCTGGTGCACGCCAGCCGCATGGAAGGCGGCGCGCATGTCGTGATCGAAGCGGTGACCAGCGGCACGCCGGTGATCGCGTCGCGCATCGACGGCAATGTGGGGCTGCTCGGCGACGACTATGCCGGGTACTTCCCGTTTGACGACGTGGCGGCGCTGGTGACCCTGCTGGAGCGTTGCCGCGACGACCCCGTTATGCTGGCTCAACTGCAGCGTCAATGCGCGGCGCGCGCCGCCGGCTTTGACCCCGCACGCGAACGCGAGACACTGCGCACACTGATGTTCGACCTGATGGAGACCACCCCATGAACGCACCCGACAAATCCATTGAGCCGCGCCTGACATCGCTGTCGCACGGCGGCGGCTGCGGCTGCAAGATCGCGCCCGGCGTGTTGTCCGAGATCCTCAAAGGCACGGCCGCGATGCCGATTCCGCCCGAGCTGCTGGTGGGCATCGAGACCGCCGACGATGCCGCGGTCTACAAGCTCAATGACGAGCAGGCGCTGATTGCCACCACCGACTTTTTCATGCCCATCGTCGACGATCCGTTCGACTTCGGCCGCATCGCCGCCACCAACGCCATCAGCGACGTGTACGCCATGGGCGGCAAGCCCATCTTCGCGCTGGCCCTGGTCGGCATGCCGATCAACGTGCTGTCGACCCAGACCATCGGCCGCGTGCTCGAAGGCGGCGCCTCGGTGTGCCGCGCGGCCGGCATCCCGATCGCCGGCGGCCACACCATCGATTCGGTCGAGGCCATCTACGGCCTGGTGGCCCTGGGCCTGGTGCACCCCAGCCGCGTCAAGCGCAATGCCGATGCGCGCAGCGGCGACGTGCTGGTGCTGGGCAAGCCGCTCGGTGTGGGCGTGATGTCGGCGGCGTTGAAGCAAGAGAAGCTCGACGCAAAAGGTTACGCGCAGATGATCGCCGTCACGACCCAACTCAACACCCCCGGCCCCGACCTGGCCGCCCTGCCCGGCGTGCACGCGCTGACCGACGTCACCGGCTTCGGCCTGGCCGGCCACGCGCTGGAGATGGCGCGCGGTGCGCGCTGCGACCTGCACCTCGATTGGAAATCCGTGCCGCTGCTAGCGGGCGTGCGCGACCTGGCGTCGCAAGGTTTCGTCACCGGCGCCTCAAGCCGCAACTGGGCCGGCTACGGTGCCGACGTGGTGTTGCCGGCGAGCTTTGCCGACGTCGACAAGGCCCTGCTGACCGACCCGCAGACCAGCGGCGGCCTGCTGGTCACCTGCGATCCGTCGGCGGTGGACGCGGTGCTGGCGATCTTCAATCAGCATGGCTTTGCACAGGCGGCGGTGGTCGGCCGCATCGGCCCGGCCAAGGGCAGCTGCGCGCGACTGATCGTCAGCTGATTCATGGCGCCACCGCCGCGCGCCTGAATCAGAATGTGGCGCTGTGTCATCCAGCTTCATTTCAAGGGACTCGAAATGCAAACACCCCTCCTGCTCGCCGCAGCCTGTGTGGCCCTGGTCGCCTGCGCGAGCGACCCGGCATCGAACGACACCGCGCCGCGCGCTGATCGCCAGGCCATGACCGGCAGCAACATTCCGCGCGCAGACCGGCGCGCCGCCGCCACGCCCGAGGAGCGCGCGCTGGCGCGCGAAGCCATCGATCGGATGCGCGAAGACCAGATGCGCCGGCGCATGCCTCGGGAGTAGGCGCCGGCGCCAGGCGCGTTGAACGCCATCGGCGCCGCGCTCAGCGCACCGGCGGGCACAGGATGCGCAGCGCGCGCGCCGGGTGCTGCGTCAAGACGCGGTGGCCGGGACGCGCCACGACGCATCCCAGATGTCGCACCTGGACAGCGAAAAGCAGCCGCCCTGTCAAAGGCTTTCGGACGGGTCGAAGTCGAGTTCCACCTTGGCCCCGTTCGGGTCGAGGCAGAACAACTGCCAGGTGCCAGACCCGGCTTGCTGGCGCAGGTCGTACTTCAGGCCGCGCTCGTCGAAGCGCGCCTTCACCGCCCTCAGGCCGCTGGCGGTGAAGGCCATGTGGTCGATCACACCGGTGCGCAGCGTGGGCATCGGCCGGTCCCAGTAGATGTGCAGCACGGCCTGCGCGCCGCCGGGCGGGTACAGCCACGCGCCGGGGAATCCGAGGTCGGGCCGCGCACCTTCGGTCAGCCCCAGCAGGCCGCAATAAAAATCGAGCGTGCGGGTGCGGTCTTCCGCGGTGATGGTGAAGTGGTTCATCGTATGGATCATCGGGGCCTCCTGGAGCCGAATTGTCAACCCATGGTCCGGCCTTCGCGCCTTCTTTCTCGCCGCTCTTCCGGTGCGACAAGGCAAGACGCCAACGTGCGACGATCGCGCCATGAACAAGCCATTCGACCTGATCGTCTTCGGCGCCACCGGCTTCACCGGCCGCCTGGTGGCCGACGTGCTGAACACCACGCATGGCGTGGGCGGCAAGGTGGCGTGGGCGATGGCCGGGCGCAGCCTGGCCAAGCTGACCGAGGTGCGCGACCTGATCCAGGCGGACCCGGCCTTGCCGCTGCTCGTGGCCGACGCGTCGAGCGCCGCGTCGCTGGCCGCGCTGGTGTCTCGGGCGCGGGTGGTCCTCACCACCGTCGGCCCGTACCAGCGCCACGGCCAGCCGCTGGCGGCGGCCTGTGCGCAGGCCGGCACCGACTATGTGGACCTGTGTGGCGAGCCGCTCTGGATGGCGCGGATGATTCCGCTGCTCGATGCACCGGCCCGCGCCAGCGGCGCACGCATCGTGTTCTCGTGCGGATTCGATTCGATTCCGTTCGACCTCGGCGTGGTGTTCCTGCAAGACGAAGCGCAGCGCCGTTTTGGCATGCCGCTGAGCCGCGTGCGCGGGCGGGTGCGGGTGATGAAGGGCGGCTTGTCGGGCGGCACGGCGGCCAGCGCGATGGCGACTTTCGAGCAGATGGGGCGCGACCCCGCGTTGGCGCGTTTGATGGCCGACCCGTTTGCGCTGACACCCGGGTTTCGCGGCCCGGCGCAGCCCGAGGGCGAGTCGGCGGTCTACGACGAGCGTGCGCAGTCGTGGGCCGGGCCGTTCGTGATGGCCACCATCAACACCAAGAACGTGCACCGCACCAACGCGCTGCGCGGCCACCCGTGGGGGCGCGATTTTGTCTACGACGAGCGCATGCTGACGGGCGGCGGTGCCAAAGGCGAATGGCGCGCCAGGCAGATGGCGCGCACCACGCGCGTCCAGAACGCACTGCTGGGTTTTGCGCCCACGCGGGCCCTGTTGCGCCGCTTCGTGTTGCCCCGGCCGGGCGACGGCCCGAGCCTGCATGAGCGCGAAACGGGCCGCTACGAAGTGCAGTTCAGCGGCGAGACGGCCGACGGGCAAACCCTTCGCGCATCGGTCAAGGGAGACCGCGACCCGGGCTACGGCTCCACCTCGAAGATGATTGTCGAAGCCGCGATGTGCCTCACGAGCAACGTCGACCGGTCCATGACGGCCGGCGGCGTGTGGACCCCCGGCGCCGCGATGGGCATGGCGCTGGTTCGGCGCTTGCAGGCGCACGCGGGCTTGAGCTTTGCCATCGAGGGCTGATCGACGCGGCGGGCTGCGGCCGCTGCCGCCATAATTTGCGGCCCTTCACTTCAGCGAGCCTGCTGTCCATGATCATCGTGCATCACCTCAACGAGTCGCGCTCGCAGCGTGTGCTGTGGCTGCTGGAAGAACTGGGCCTGCCCTACGAAATACGCCACTATGCGCGCGACGCGAGCACGCGGCTGGCGCCACCGGCGTTGCAGGCGGTGCACCCGCTGGGCAAGTCGCCGGTGATCGAGGCCGACGGCATGACGCTGATCGAGTCCGGCGCGATCGTCGACTACCTGATCCGCCACCACGGCGGCGGGCGCCTGATGCCCACCGCCGGCACGCGCGATTTCGAAACCTGCCAGCAGTGGCTGCACTACGCCGAGGGTTCGGCCATGTTGCCGCTGCTGCTCAAGCTGTACGTGTCGCGCCTGGGTGAGGCGGGCGCCCCGCTCAAGCCGCGCATCGACAGCGAACTGGCCAACCACCTCGGTTATGTGGACCGCTCGCTGCAGGGCCGCGAGTGGCTGGTGGGCGACGAACTCAGCGGCGCCGATGTGCAGATGAGCTTTGTCGGCGAAGCCGCGCGCGGCCTGCGCGCGAGCTACCCGGCCATGGACGCGTGGGTGCGGCGCTTCCAGCAGCGCCCCGCGTACCGGCGCGCGCTGGAACGTGGTGGGCCGTACTCGATGGCGAGCTGAGGCTGAGCGGCAGAGAGGCAGAGTGGCCGGCTACACACTCACGATCATCTCGAACCCGCCGTAGATCAGCCGCTTGCCATCGAACGGCATCGGGTTGTTCTCGGGTTGCAGGCGCGGGTCGGTCATCACCTTCTTCCAGGCTTCGTCGCGCACCGCGCGCGACGGCCAGGTGATCCACGAAAAGACCACCGCCTCGTCGGGCTTGCGCTGCACGGCCAGTGGAAACGAGGTCAACTTGCCCTCGGGCACATCGTCGCCCCAGCACTCGGTAACCGCGAGTGCGCCGTTTTCCTTGAACACCACGGCGGCGGCCTCGGCGTGCTGGCGGTAGGCGTCCCGATTGGCCGCCGGCACGGCAGCCACGAATCCATCGACGTAGGGCATTTCAGATCTCCAGTGGGGGTGAATGAAAAGCGGCGGGTGGGCGTTGCGCGCCGCCATCGAGATGACGAACGACGCGGGTCAAAATCGACATCCCGGCCCACACTTTAATCTGAGGAAATGCCCATGATCGAACATCACATCGACATCGCCACTGCCGACGGCGCGATGAACAGCTTCGTGGTTCACCCGGAAGAGGGCGGCCCGTTCCCGGTGGTGCTGTTCTACATGGACGCACCGGGCAAGCGCGAGGAACTGCACGACATGGCGCGGCGCCTGGCCGCGGTGGGTTACTGCGTGGTGCTGCCCAACCTGTACTACCGCCGCACGCGCGACTTCTGGTTGACCGAGCGCACCGAGCCGGCCATGGCGCACATGTTTTCGCTGATGGCCACGCTGGACGCCCGCACCACCGAATGCGACACCCAGGCGATGCTGCGCTTTGTCGACGCCCACCCCGCCGCCGACGCCACGCGCGTGGGTGCCGTGGGTTACTGCATGAGCGGTCCGTTCGTGATGTGGGCGGCCGCCGCCCACCCCGACCGCATGCGCTGCATTGCGTCGATCCACGGTGCCAACATGGCCACGGAACAGCCCGATTCGCCGCACTTGATGGCGCCGCGGATCCACTGCGAGAGTTACTTCGCCTGCGCCGAAATCGACAAGTGGGCGCCGCCCGCGGACATCCAGAAACTGCAGGCCTCGCTGCAGGCGGCCGGCACCCCGCACCGCATCGAGTGGTACCCCGGTGTGGAACATGGCTTCGTGTTTCCGCTGCGTGCGGGCGTCTACAACCAGGCTGCGGCCGAGCGGCACTGGGAGCGGCTGTTCAGCCTGTTCGGGCGGGCGCTGGGGCGTGGGCTGTGAGTCGAACGGCCGCCCGGTCGCAGGGCCCTGTCGATTCACCGAACAGGTGGCGATAGCGGTCTGCGCCGGCGTCAACATCAGAGACTTCGCGCGTCGTGCTGCCCCGCTTCGCGCGGATCGCCGACACCAGCGCGAGAGCTTCCATGCACGGGTCCAGGTGTCTCGCCCTGTGATAGCTTGCAATCGCCCTGCGCAGCGCGGAATCGCAGGTCAGCGTGGGCCGAAGCCGAAGCAGCGTCTGCGCAAACTCGGCGATCCACGAATGCGATGTCAGATGAGGCTGCATGCTTTGCATTCTTGTCGAGCCGTCACGGGGAGCGTGTAGGACAGGTTGCCGTCGGTATGTCCGCCGGCAGCCGGGAATTCGAGTGGCACGACCGCGCTACAGGGCGCGCATTCGGTTGTTCTTCGGCTGGTGCTCGAGTTCGCACAAACCGAGCGCCTCCATCAGGGGTGGCACATAAACGCCGAAGCGCCCGCGCAGGCCCTTCTTGAGCCCGTACCAGCCGCCGACGGGGTTGCCCGGCGACCGGCCCCATGCCTCGACCGTGCCTTCCCTGGCCGGCTTTTGCTCGTCGGCGCCGCCGAGCTCGACCCAATCCCCGGTGCCCTTGAGCATGGCATGAAGGTCGGCAATGCAGCGCGCGTCGTAGTGCAGAACGGTCTTGCCCACGGTGCACACGAGCACGCGCATGCCCTTGACATCGTCGACGTGCATCGTGTACTCGGCTGTCCCGGGCGCCGTTTTGAGTGCCCACGGGTGGTCTTTGGTGCGGTTCAGTGCGGTCATATGGATCCTGGTTCTGACGTAGAAAGCTTGCTCAGCCGCCGCGCAGCAGCAGCACCATGGAAAAGGTGATGAACGCAAGCCAGGCCACGGTGAAGGCCACGGTTCGCGCCATGAACCGGCCGAAGCCACTGATGTGGATCACCGCATGGGTGAGGCGCGCATAGAAGAAGATCGCGGCACAAACCTGCGTGACCGCACTGGACACCCCAATGGCCTGGGCGATCAGCACCACCGCGGCGAATGGCGCGAGGTTCTCGACGGCGTTCAGGTGCGCCCGGTTGGCGCGATTGACCCAGTCGGGCAGCGGTGCGGTGGGCGCCACCTTGTAGGCCGACGGCGTGAGGGGTCCGCGCGAGGTCACGTAGCCGATCACGACTGGAATCCAGAGCAGGCCCGTGAGGATGGCCGTCAGGAGCAGGTAGAACAGTTCGGTCTTCATGATGGGCTCCAGGGAGTGACCGATCCGGCCAGCTCGCACAATCCGTCCTGGGCGATGTAGGGCACGTAGCGGAAGTCGCGGATGGTCATCACGCGGCCATCGAGCCAGGCCAGTTCGATGTGGTAGCGCGGCAAGCTGGCCGATGGTTCAGGCAGCACGGCCAGCACCTCGCGGCCTCCCAGCCATGCCGACGCCAGGCACCAATCGGAGACGCGGTCGTAGTTGGTGAAATAGGTTCCCACCTCACGCCGCCCGGCTGCCTTGCGCTGTGACACCAGGTCGAGCCGGACATCGTCCGCGAGCAGGGAGCGCACACCCTCCCAGTCGTGGGCGTTGAAAAGGCTGGCGTAGCGCCGCAGCTCCGGAGACACCTCGCGCGGCGCCGGTGCAATCGGTGGGGCAGCGCTCAGCCGCTGCAGGGCGATGCGCCCCCGGTGCAGCGCCGCCTTGACCGCCGGCACGCTCAGGTTCAGTTCGACGGCGATCTCGTCGATCGAATGATCCAGCACGTCCTTGAGGATCACGCAGCCGCGCTGGGCCGGCACCAGCTCCAGAAAGTGCGACAGCGCGGCGCGCACGGCCTGGTGGCGCGCCAGCACGCTGTCGGGCTCGCGCATTGACTCGTCGGCCACTTCCATCGCGGCGTCCAGCGGTTCGTGGGCGCGGTACGCCTCGTGTCGCCAGTGGTCGATCGCCCGGTTGTGCGCAATCCGGAACAGCCACGGGCGCAACGGCGGCAACTCGCGCAACTGGGACAATTCATAACAGGCGCGGGCCAGGGTTTCCTGAACGATGTCTTCGCCATCGGCCACCGAGCCGGTCATGCGCGTGCAGTAGCGGTGCAGCTCCGGGCGAACGTGATCCACCAGCGACAGGAACTGCCTGCGGCCCTGTTCAAGCAGGCCGATGAGGTCCGTCGGCGCCGGGCCGCCCGGTGGGCTCGCCTTATCCCCCGAAGAAGCCATAGGAGCCGATCTCTGTCAACTCCACCCTGACCGGCGCGACTTCGCAGCGGTCCTTGACCCCTTCGGCAAAAGCCTTGAACGCCGGCAACGCGGTCAGGGCGTTGGTGCCACCCGCTTCCTCGTGCGAGACGATGTGGACAAAGCTGACGCCGTCGGCCTGCCGGAACGTGGCGTAGCGCAGCCCCGGCGGCCGGGCCTGGTGCAGGGCCTCGAACACCGCGCCGACCAGACCTTCGTTCTCGGCCACCCGGTCTGCCTTGAGTTTGTAGCTCACCATGTGCTTCATGATCCGTGCCTTTCACCTTTGGGGCCTGACCTCCGTTGCGCGCAGGCTTGCTGCAAAGACGATCCGGCCCTTCAAAAAGATGCGGTTCCCCGCAGCCGGCGGATCCACCCGGCCCAGCGAAGGCCTCAGGGGCAGCGTCCGATCACGTAGTCATTCGTGCCGGTGCGCTTGAGCGTCGTCGTCACGAACACATTCCACAGGCCCATGGCCTGGTTCGAGCCGTTGGCGTAGGCGTAGCCGCCGCTCATGTGGGCGCGGCTGGCGTTGACATGCGCGTAGTTCGACGCCGTGAAGCAGGCCTCGGCGCTGCCGGTCGTGGCGCCCGTGGCCGGTGCCGACGGCGCGCCTTCGAGCCCTGCGCCGTCGAGCGCCGCAACCGTCCACGAATACGCCGTTGCCGGCGCCAGCCCGGTGTCGGTGAACGTGGTCGTGGTGACCGGCGCGGCGTTCGACTTCGCCCCATGGCGATAGACGTTGTAGCCGGCCGCGCCGGGCACCGCGGCCCAGGCGATCGCCATGCTGCTGGCTGTCGCAGCGGAAGTCGTGACGCCGGTCGGTGCGGGCAACGTGCCGCCACCACCGCCGCCACCACCGCCCCCACCGCCCGAGGAGAGCCGGTCGACCATCGCCTTGATGGCCGCCTGCTGGCTGCCGGCGCGTTGCGCGAAATTGCTGCCGTACCAGCCGATCCAGTCCCAGCAGCCGTTCGCATTCGCCAAGCTTCCGCTGGCCGAGGTCGGGTGGCGTGTGTTGTCGACGCGGGTCTGCGGAAACAGCACGACGATGCGATTGGTGTCGGCCCAACGGCTGTAGCCGGTGTTCTTGATGAACTTGTCGCCGACGGTCGCGTAGTTCTGCTGGCAGCCGTGCAGCGCCACGTGCACCCTGCACGTCGTGCCGCTGGCGCAGCTGGCCGGCACGTAGGCCCATCCGGTGGCGGCCATGCCGGCATTGCCGGTGAAAGCGGTCTGGTCGAACTCGATGTAATTGGCCGCGCTAGGTGCGTCGTTGCGGGCGTTGAGCGGGCCGTAGAACTGGGTCAACGCGGCCTTGGCGCCGTCGTAGCCGCAGTTGCTGATGTAGGGCGAGGCGCTGGCGTTGCAGGCGTTGTTGCCGCTGCTGTCGAAGTCGGTCGGAAACACGTGGGCCGTGCCGGCGCGTTTGACGTACTCCAGGTCGGCGGCGGCCACGCCGTTGGCGCTGTACTGGGTCTGCACGGCGTTCATCGGGTTCGGCCCGACGGTGGTGTCGTTGTTGCCGACGAACAGGAAAATCTTCTGCTGCGCCACGCCGGCCTTGTGGTCGATCGCGGTGCCGCTCCAGTTGTTGATGTCGGCCTGCATCGTGTTCAGCATCGCGCTGCTGATCGACGCGTTGTACATGCACGCCGTGTAGTTGCTGTGGCCGGCGCACATGTAGGGGCCGGCGGCGAAAACGCCGACGCCGCGGAAGGTCTGCGAGTACGCGTAACCGAGCTGGTTGGCCATGAAGCCGCCCGACGAAAGGCCCGACACGGTGGTCTGGCTCGCATCGACCTTCAGTTTCGGCAGCGCCACCGCCGCGTGGGCCGCGGCGCCGGCCAGCAGCAGTGCCGCAGCGGCGGCGAGAATCAACTTGCGCTTGTGCATTGGCATGTGCATCGGTTTGTCCTGTCGGAGTTGAAGGGGAACTGGCAAGCTGCGGCGAGTCCGTCAGGGCTTGGCCGGCTGCTGCTGTTGCTGCTGCGGCGGCCGCCTGTCCTTCAGGCGCTCGACCTCGGCCAACTGGGCTTCGAAGGCCCAGATCTTCTTCTTCTCGTCATCTGAAAGGTCGTCCATCCGCACGTGCTTGAGCAGCACACCCAGCACGTCGCCGATGCGCCCCAGCTGGCGGCCGTAACTGCCGACCTCTTCGAGGATTTGCGCTTCGAGTTCAGGGTCGGCGCTGCGGCCGAGGTTGATGTTGACCAGCCCGAACTGGCCGCCCACCGAGTTGAGCATCCAGTTCCACGGATTGATCGCCTGGATCACATCGCCGGACAGCGGCAGACGAACGTTCGGCATGGTGTGCTTCCGCAAAAAATGAGGTGCGGATGTTCGCCGACTCTTGGCTCCGTGCCAAGTATCTGAATGTTTGCTGAATGGTGGCGTTTCTGAGTGTTTGCGGCGTGCCGCTACAGACCCCGACGCTCGACAAGGCTGGCTTGAAGTCAGCCCCGGGCCACTCAGGCCGCGGGGCGGTTCAGTCTGCAGCCGTTGTCTCGCCGGTGGGGAACCGGGTGCGGCGTGTGGTGGGCGTAGCGCAGGCCGCGACGTACGCGGCGCGTAAAGTCGCGCCATGCCCGATGCCGCTTCACCGCCCTCTCGCTCGGCCGCCGAGATCCGCTTCACGCAAGTCGCCTCGGGCGCGCGCATTGCCTGGGCGCGCAACGGCCGCGGTGCCGCGCTGGTGCGCGTGGCGCACTGGATGACGCACGTGGAGCACGACCTTCGGTCCCCCATCTGGCGCCCGTGGCTGGAGCGGCTGGGCCGAGAGCTGGAGGTGGTGCGCTACGACGAGCGCGGTTGCGGCCTGTCCGGCAGCGACGAAGTCCCGCTGGGGCTGGACGCCGCCACCGAAGAACTGGCCGCCGTGGTGGCCGCCGTCGGGGCCACCGGCAGCGCGCCGCGAGTGGCCCTGCTGGGCCAGTCCGGCGCGGCGGCACCGGCCATCGCCTACGCGGTGAGCCACCCCGAGCGGGTGTCGCACCTGGTGCTGCTGGGCGGCTACCTGGCCGGCTTGCTGCACCAGCAGCCCAGCCCCGAGGCGCTGGCTTTTCACGACGCCTCGCTGCACCTGGTGGAGCTGGGCTGGGGCTGCAACGACCCGGCGGTGCAGCAGTTTTTCACCACCCGCTTCATCCCCGACGCCAGCCTGGACGAGGCGCGCGCGCTCAACGAGCAACAGCGCCTGTCTTGCGGCGCCGCGCGCGCGGTGCAGATCATGCGCGCCCGCGCCGCGCTGGACGTGCGCGCGCTGGCCCCGCTCGTGCAGTGCCCAACCTTGGTGCTACACGCCGAAGGCGACCAGATCGTGCCGGTGGCGCGCGGGCGCGACCTGGCCGCGGCCATCCCCGGCGCGCGCTTCGTCACGCTGCCCACGCGCAACCACATCCCTTTGGCCTCGGACGCGGGCTTCGAGTTGTTCTGCCGCAGCGTCACCGCATTCGTGCGCCCCGATGTGCACTCCAACAGCACCACGCTGGCGCTGACCCCGCGTGAACGCGAGCTGGCCGCACTGGTGGCGCAAGGGCTGGACAACCTGCAGATCGCCGCACGCCTGGGCGTGGCTGACAAGACGGTGCGCAACGCGCTGTCAACGCTGTACACCAAGCTGCAGGTCGAAGGCCGACCGCAGGCCGTGGTGCGCGCACGCGAGCTGGGGTTGGGCGAGGGCTGAGCTGGCGAGCACGCGCCGGCCCCGCCAGGTCTGCCGGTCTTTCGGGTTATTCCGGCCCTTCCGGTTCCCCCGATCCCGACCGAACCGGGAGACCCGGCGCCGTACCCGCGAGCGAGCGGGACATTTGTCCCGTAGCGTCGCCGGCCACCGCGCGATCGAATGGCTCCACCCGCCCCAGGAGCCCACGATGTTCGTCCACCGCCCCGATGCCCGCCTGTTCTCGCTCAGCTTCGGCCAAGGCCCGACCACGCTGTTCACGCTGGGCGGCTGGGTGGGCAGCGGCGAGGTCTGGTTCGACCTGTTCGGCCACCTGCCCGATTGGCGCTGCGTGGCCTATGACCACCGCGGCTCGGGCGCCAGCACGCACAGCAGCTCACCCATCACCGTTGCGGCGCAGGTGGACGACCTGTTCGCGGTGATGGACGCGCAAGGTGTGCAGCGCTGCATCCTGGGTGCCGAGTCGGCCGGCGTCGGCATCGCGCTCGAAGCGGCGCTGCGCGCGCCGCACCGCTTCAGCGGCCTGGTGCTGGTGGACGGCAACTGGGGCCGTCCACCGCCGGGCAGCATGGACGGCTTCATCGCCCGGCTGGAGGCCGACTACGACGCAGAACTCAAGTCCTTCATAGCCCGCTGCCTGCCCGAGCCAAACAGCGAAGACGCGCGCCGCTGGGGCCTGCACATCCTGCGCCGCGCCCCGCTGCGCCATGTGGTGGAGTTGCTGCGCTGCCGCAGCCAGCTCACCGCGCAAGACCACCTGCGCGACATCGCAGTGCCCACGCTGGTGCTGCACGGCGAACTGGACAGCATCACGTCGCCCGCGTCATCCAAGACACTGGCTGCCTCCCTGCCCGATGCCGAGTTGCACCTGCTGCCCGGCCTGGGCCACGTGCCCATCGTCACCGCACCGGCACGGGTGGCAGGGCTGATTCGGCAACGCTTTGCGGCGGGTGCCGCACCCAAGGTCTGAAGGAGAACCCGACATGAACGCCACGACTCTCATCACTCCCATGATGCCAATGGCGAACAGCGCCCGCAGCGTCTTCGTCTTCGGCATCTACCTGGCCGTGCTCGGCATCGGCTTGCTGGTGGCACCCGGGCCGATGCTCGCGCCCTTCGGCCTGCCCGCCCCGCAGGAGGTGTGGGTCCGGGTCGGCGGCATGGTCATCGCATTCCTCGGCGGGTACTACATCCTGGCCGCCAGGCACGGCCTGCGCCCCTTCCTGGCCTGGACCGTGGCCACACGCGCCAGCGTGATCGTGGTGTTTGCTGTGCTGGTGGGCACCGGGCTGGGGCCGGCCGTGCTGCTGCTGTTTGGCGCCGTCGACTTGGCTGGGGCGGTGTGGACTTGGGCGGCGCTCCGGCGCGACGCTGCTTGATGAATGCGAAGGCGCGCGGTCGCCGGTGCTGACGTCCCCACGCGGGATAATGCAGGCATGGACTCGGCAATCGAACCCCGCCTGGCCGCGCAGCACGATGCGATTGCGACGCTGTGCCGCGCCCATGGCGTGCTGGTGCTCGAGGTTTTCGGCTCTGCCGCCGATGGGCGCTTCGACGCGGCACGAAGCGACTACGACCTGATCGCGCGCTTTGCGCCCGACGCTTCGCAGTCACTGGCGCGGCGCTTCGTCGCCTTCAGCGAAGCGCTCGAAGCGCTGCTGGGCCGGCCGGTGGACCTGATGACCGACCACCCGATCGACAACCCCTACCTGCGCGCAGCCATCTCGGCGACGCGACGCCTTGTGTATGCCCAGCCGACTGCCGAAGCATCTGCATGACGCGCTGCGCGATTGCCTGAACGTGAATCTCGATGCGCATTCGGTCGTAGCCGACGCGCAAGGCAAGCGCAAGGCAGGTTCTTCGGATGCTCACTCAGCCCACGACGGCACCACCACCGTGTGTAGGTGGTCGCGCTGCACGGCCGCGTGTGGAACGAGCCTGCTTCCGCGCCACCAACCCCGGCTACCGGTTGGGCAAGCCGTTCGTACGTCGACATGACGGGCCTGGACTCCGGGCTGCGCTTCGACAAACACAAGGCCGACATCAAGGCCAACCGCTTCGTCCTGGATTGCGGCCCGCGCCTTACAGGTCTACAACTCAATGGCCAACAAGGCTGCGCGCAAGATGGAGGTGGTGACGATCGGGCTGCGGGAGACGCGGTATGGCGAGTGGGCAGTTTCGACCGGATCAGCACTGTTCTGCCGATGCGCGAGGGCGTCCTGCGGTCGTCTACAGGTAGGCCTTCATGGTTCCTGTACCATGAAAGCCGCGATGAAGGTCAAGCGCATTTCTGTCAATCTCCGTCACGTGGCAGCCTTTCTGCGGCCCGCTGTTGGATTGGTCACTCAGAGCGGTCGATTGCTCGATTCATTGATGGAGCAGTTGGCCACGGCTTACGCGGTTCCATCAAGCGATGTGACCTTGAAATCGGGCTCGCGGCTGGACGATTGGAGCATTCGGATCTCGCTATTTAATGGCCTTGGCAGGATTTCGATAACGTGTGATGGAGTGGAAAGTGGGTACACCCGTCTAGGGAGCGACAAGGACATCTCGGTGGTAACTGATGTTCAGCGCAGAGTCCTAACGGCAATATCCTCACACTCCCCAGACCAAAAATATCTGAGCGAGTCCGTTGGTGGCGGGTTGAACTACGCCGTCGTAGATGGTCCGGCCAGCCGGGACGAGTATTTTTCGCGTCTCAGTTTCCCTGGGAAAACTTCACTCCACGAAGATGTGGGGTTCAAGGCGCGCATCCGCAGTCCGCAGCACGACATCATTGGGTCATTTGATGTGGCCCCTACGTGGGCCGACAAAGCGCACCTCTTTGTCTCGTTTGATGTAGACACCTCCAACGCGGACATTCAGGACTTTGCTGAAAGGGCAAAGGTCGTTCGAGATTTGATAGACCAAGCGCTGACGAGTTTTGACATCGACGCACTAGGTGACTAACTCCATGACACGGCTTTCCGCACAAGATCAGTACACGCGCGATCCATACGGCAACCTTGGGCCCGCAACACCGTTGCCGCCCGGTCAAATGGTCGCCACATCTATCGCGCCTACAAGAGCGCTTGCCTACCTGGGTTCTGTGCCTGATCCAGAGCACGAATACCGGACGAGGCCCGAATCAACAAGGCGTGCCGGTCGCAGTCTAGTTGGAACTCACGCCGAAGTTCGTGTCGCCCTGAAACTACAGGTCTACTGGGCCGTGTCCGACGAGCAGCTACTGTTAATGTGCGGGTTGCCTCACGACGACGATTACTCGGCTGGTCAGAACTTGGTCCGCTACGCCAAGCTGCCCGACGTTAGAACTCGATTGCGCAGCCTGATGGCCATTCGCACGCGTCTGTCGGCTCTGTTTGCCGGGGACCGCGCCGCAGAACGCCTCTGGCTCGTCACGCCTTGGGCCCGCCTGAATGGTAAGCGCCCTGTCAATTCCATGGCGTCGAATGACATCGCAGACCTACTCACCGTCGAAGGCCGTGTACGCGAACTCGTAGGGGCCTAGGGAATTGTTTGAGAGTCTCGCGCTCATCCATGGCGCCCTCGATGCGACACGTCTGAGCATTTCGAGGGACAAGGTTGCCGCTCTTTTGGAGATGGGCGTCGACCCTGCCGACATTGACGAAAGTAGCAAGTACTACGGCGATCTGGATGTGTCTCCGGAGGCTCACTTGC
>JANORB010000105.1:0-40229 GCA_031415135.1 Methylibium sp. | reverse complement strand
TAGTTGCTGCGCGCCCCCGCCAGCGTGCTGGCCGCCAGCACCACCGCCACAAAACACAGCACCATGTCGGCCACCATCGCGGTAAACGCCGCTACCGATACGTGGTGCCGAAATACCATGAACATGTTGGGTCCCGTTCCGCCGATCACCTCAAAACCAACCCAAGGAAACCATTCCCCGTGGGCGCTCAAGTGCTCGGCTGTTTGAATAACAGGATTATTGAGACGTAACCGCTTGACACCATCCCACAAACAGGGGAGCGACGAGTCGTTTGGTGACGCAATTCCGTGTCGCAGTTGACGCTCGCTCCAAAGTTACGTGGATGTGACACTTTCAGGGTTGCATCGGCGTTGGCGCAAATCCGGTGCCAAGACGGGTGTCGATTGCGCCGGCTCGCCAAAAACGCCTCGTCAAATGTTCAACAAAGAGACGCGGCTTTGCGATCACAACCAGGGGGTCCGCACAGGATCGCTTGCCCACACAATCATTGCGCGACAGGCTCGGCACCCCGACACAAGGAGTAAACCCAAGCGCCGAAAACTTCACGAACACAATGTCGTCACTCGCGTTTCCCGGTGCGCGCCCAAGCGGATACTGTCCCCTCTGCGGCGCCATGCAAAAACTTGACTGAGCATGCTTGCCGCAGTGCATGGATGCGAGCTGGCCGGGCGACTTTGGCAAGCAGCGGGCTCGATCCCTTTGGACAAGCAACAATGAGTCAACCCGACATTCAAGTGGTTCGCACCATCCCAGCAGTCCCGCCACCCCTTGCCCATTGGTTGCGTGAAGCAGCCCGGCGCTTTCCGCAGGCTTGTGCAATAGAGACACAAGGCAAACGGCTCAGCTACGCAGAACTGCTTGACGCTACCGATGCCCTTGCAAATCGATTGCGCGAGCGGCGACTTGCCAGCGGGGATCGAATCGGCATCGCCGCCGTGCGGTCAATCGACACCGTCGTCGCCATCCTGGCGACCATCGAAGCCGGCCTGGGCTATGTGCCGCTGGACTTGAGTTATCCCGCCGATCGTCTGCGGGCGATGCTCGAAGATGCGGCTCCGCGTGCGGTGTTGGGCGAGCGGGAAGCACTTGCGCAACTGCGCGTTGCCGTTGGTGATTTTCCGACGCTGGACAACCCCGCCCCGGTGCAAGCGCCGCCGCATGCGGCGGCGCCCGACCTGAGCTATGTGCTGTTCACCTCAGGCTCCACCGGTCGGCCCAAGGGCGTCGCCATGGGTGCGATGCCGCTGCGGCATCTGATCCATTGGCACTCACAGCACGCTCGGCTGGGGAAAGCAGCGCGGGTGCTTCAATTCGCGCCGCTGTCGTTCGACGTGCATTTCCAGGAAATCTTCTCGACACTGGCTTGCGGCGGTACGTTGGTGCTGCTGCCCGAGGCCCAGCGGCGCGACCCGGCGTTGCTGCTCGCGGCACTCGTCGAGCACCGCATCGAGCGAATCTTCGTGCCCTACGTCGCATTGCAAATGATCGCCGAGGCCGCGCACGACCACGCACCCGCCGCCTTGCGCGAGATCGTCAGCGCCGGTGAGCAATTGCAGGTCACACCCGCGATTCGTTCTCTGTTCATGCGCCTTGCGGGCGCCGAGCTGCACAACCACTATGGGCCCACCGAGACCCATGTGGTGACGTCGTTCGAGTTGCGCGGCGATCCGGCGGCATGGCCTGAAATTCCTCCCATCGGCTTGCCGTTGCCCCATGTGCAACTGGCTCTCTCAAACGCTTTGGCAGAACCAGGCGACGGCCTCACCACCGGCGAACTGCTGTTGGGCGGCGACACCCTTGCGCATGGCTATTTGGGTCGGCCCGACCTGACCGCCGAGCGCTTTCGCGGCGACCTCAATGGGCTGTCCGGACGCTGGTACGTGACGGGCGACCTGGTACGGCGCGACGCCGCTGGCGTCTGCACCTACCTCGGACGAGCCGACCAGCAACTGAAGGTCGACGGCTTCCGTATCGAACCCGGTGAAATCGAGTTGGCCATCATGGCGTTCGCCGGCGTGAAAGACGCGGTGGTCAGCGCACCCGACCTGCCGGGTGTCGGCAAACAGTTGTTGGCGCACATTGTCATGCGCAAGGCCGGCGCATTCGACGAGAGCGCGCTGATCACGCAGCTGCGCGCGCACCTGCGCGAATGCCTGCCCGAGTACATGGTGCCGTTGCGATTCGTCGCGCTGGAACGCCTGCCCACCACCCCCAGCGGCAAGATCGACCGCCGCGCCCTGCCCCTGCCGGCGCCGGAATTCACGACCCCGGCGTCGGACGACCCGCTCGATATCGCGCGCTCGCTGTGGCAAGAACTGCTGGGCTTGCCACAGATCGGCGATGCGCAGAATCTGTTCGATCTGGGGGCGCGCTCCATGCTGGTCATGCGCTTCGTCACGCGGCTCAAAGACCTCGGCGTCCAACGCGTGAGCGTGGCCGATGTGTACGACCGACCCACCATCGCCGGCATCGCCGCCACCATGGCCGGTGAGCCGCGGGCACGAAGGAAGCAACACAGCGCGCCGACCCGCGCGACCGCAGGCATCGCCATCGTCGGCATGGCATCGCGCACACCGGGCGCCGCCGACGTTGGCGCCTTCTGGCAAAACCTGCTCGATGGCGACGAAGGAATTCGCCAGTTTGCGCTGCATGAAATCGACGCGAGCGTGCCCGAGGCGATGCGCAGCCGCGCCAACTTCGTTGCCGCGCACGGCGTTCTCGACAACGTCGAGCGTTTCGACGCCGCGTTCTTCGGCATCTCCGCGCGCGAGGCCACGATGCTGGATCCGCAGCAGCGCCTGATGCTGGAGCTGTGCGCTTCGGCGCTGGAGCACGCGGCGATCGACTCGTCACGAACCGAAGCACGCATCGGTGTCTACGCCGGTACCGGCAACAACGCCTATGCCCCGGCGTTGCGTCAGGCGCAACCCGAGTTGGTTCAGCAGTACGGCGAGTTCGCCACCATGCTGGCCAGCGAGAAGGACTATGTGGCCACCCGCGTGGCCAACCGCCTCAACCTCAACGGCCCCGCACTGAGCATTCACACCGCTTGCTCCACCAGCCTGGTGGCCGTGGCCCAAGCCTGGCATGCGCTGGCCAGCGGCCAGTGCGATGTGGCTCTGGCGGGCGGTGTCAATGTGGCGGTTCCGCAAATCAACGGATACCTGCACGTCGAAGGCGGCATGGAGTCCGCCGATGGCCACTGCCGCCCTTTCGACGCTCAAGCCAGCGGCACGGTGTTCGCCAGCGGCGGGGGCGTCGTGGTGCTGCGTCGACTGGAGGATGCGCTCGCATCCGGCGACACGATCTACGCCGTGATTCGCGGCGTCGGCATCAACAACGACGGCGGCGACAAGGCCAGCTTCACCGCGCCCAGCGTCAGCGGGCAAGCGGGTGCGATTCGCATGGCGCTGGAGCACGCGCAAGTCAGTCCGCGCAGCATCGGCTACGTCGAAGCACACGGCACCGGCACGTCGCTGGGCGATCCGATCGAAGTCGCCGCACTGACCCGCGCCTGGCGGGAAGACACGCCGGACAACCAGTTCTGCGGCATCGGTTCGGTCAAGAGCAACCTCGGGCACATGGCGGCAGGTGCGGGGGTGGTGGGGCTGATCAAGGCGGCGCTGTCGTTGCACCGCGAAGTCATTCCCGGCACGCTGCACTTCAATCGCCCCAACCCGCAGATCGATTTTGCGAACACTCCGTTCAAGGTGGTGGCGCACAACACCGACTGGCCGCGGGCGAAACAAGCGCGCCGCGCCGCGGTCAGTTCGTTCGGGGTCGGCGGCACGAATGCGCATGTGGTGCTTGAAGAGGCGCCGGCGCCGGCTCATCGAGCCGTCGATCATGACGCGCGCTTGTTCGTGTTGCCGCTTTCAGCACGCACCTCCCAGGCCGCCTTGCAGCGCGCCCGGGATCTCGCCGATCATCTGCAGCGCCACCCCGAACTGGCCTTGGCGGATGTCGCTTCCACGCTGATGCGGGGCCGCAAACCGATGGCGCAGCGCCTGAGCGTGGTGGCCTCCAGCGTGGCTGATGCGGTGAGCGCGCTGCGCGCCGTCAGGGGTTCGGTGGCTGCGCTGCAAAAGCCGCGCCTGGTGTTCCTGTTCCCTGGCCAGGGCTCGCAACACCCGGGCATGGCGCGGCGTTTGTACGACGAGGCCCCGGCGTTCCACGAAGCGCTCGACCGCAGTCTTGATATCGTCCAGGTGGCACTTGGCGTCGATCTGCGTCCGTGGTTGATTCATGCCGATCCTGGTGATGCCGCGATCGCACAGACTCTGGCGGAGACCCGTTACGCCCAACCCGCTCTCTTTGCCGTGTCCTACGCGCTGGCGGCGTGGCTTGACAGCCTGGGCCTTCATCCGGACGCGATGATCGGCCACAGCATCGGCGAGTACGCTGCCGCCTGCCACGCCGGCGTGTTCTCCTTGGAGGACGCCATCGCTGCCGTTGTCGCCCGCGGCCAAGCGATGTTCGATCAGCCGCGTGGCGCCATGCTGGCGGTGCGTGCGGGCGCCGATGCGCTGCGGCCACTGCTGCCGGAAGGCGTCGAAATCGCCGGCTCCAATGCGCCGGCATTGACCGTCGTGGCCGGCAGGCATGAGGCGATCGACCACTTGGCGACCCGGCTCGAAGCGCAAGACATCGGCACGACGAAGCTGCGCGTCTCGCATGCCTTCCACAGTGCCTCGATGGACGGGGCGCTGCCGGGGGTCGCGCAAGCCCTGCGGGCGGCCTCGCTGCGCGCCCCCGGCGCGTTGGTGTACTCGTGCGTCAGCGGCGCTGCGCTGCAAGCGCACGAGGCCACCGATCCGCAGTACTGGGCCCGCCAGGTGCGCGCGCCCGTCCAGTTCAGCCGGGCCGTGATGGCCGAATTGGCGCGCGGCGACGCGGTGTTTGTCGAGGTCGGCCCCGGCCAGGCCTTGACCGCGTTGTTGCGGCAACACCGCGCTGCCGACGGCGCGGTGCCACGCACCATCGCCGTGATGGGCCCCGCCCAAGACCCGGGAGACCCGGCCGTGCAGGCACTGAAGGCGGTGGGCGCGCTGTGGTGCGCGGGAGTTGACGTGGCTTGGCCCGTTGCCGCATCCGCACAACGTGTGCCCTTGCCCACCTATCCCTTTGAAGGCGAACGCCATTGGTTTGCGAGTCGCCCCGCGGCCGTGCAGGCAAGTGCTGCGGCGCCTGCCGATTCGATCGATTCCCTGATTGCCATTCAACCTCAACAGATCGTCTTCGCCATGAGCCGAATTCCCACGCTGGTAGCTGAACTCAAGCGCGTCCTCAGCGACGTCTCGGGGCTTTCCACCGACGAGATGGCCACTGATGCCACCTTTGTCGACATGGGTCTCGATTCACTGTCCTTGACCCAGGCCACGCTGGAGCTCGAACGCGTCTTCGGCGTCAAGCTGCGTTTCCGCCGCTTGCTCGAAGACCTGGACAACATCGACAAGCTGGCGCGCTTCCTCGATGCCGAAATGCCAACTGACAAGTTCGCGCCAGTGCGGGCTGCGCCCTTGCCGACTGCCGCCGAACCGCAGGCCATCCCTGCCGCGCTGCCCACAGGCGCGGTGGCGCCCTCGATGTCCGTGCCGGCGATGCCCGCAGCGACGAGCGGCGCCGATGCCGTGCACCAACTCCTGCAGCAGCAATTGCAGCTCATGGCTCAGCAGCTCGCGGTGTTGGCCGGGCAGTCAAGGGCCGCGACACAAGCGCCGGCCGCACTCGCAGCCCCTGCCGTGGTCCACGCCCAGGCCACCCGCACCGCCCCGCTTCCGGCCGAACCAGCGCAACCGTCCATCACGTCGCTGGTCGAAAAGCCCTTCGGCGCATCGCCGCGGCTGACGCTGGAAGCCAAGCAGGATTTCACGCCCGCCCAGCGCCGCTGGCTGGACGATTTCATCGCCCGCTACACCGCCCGCTCGGGCCGATCCAAGGCCTTCAGCCAGCAGCACCGCAAGGTCATGGCCGACCCGCGGGTGGTCACCGGCTTCAATCCGTTGTGGAAAGACCTTGTCTACCCCATCGTGGTCGACCATTCCAAGGGTGCCAGCCTGTGGGACCTGGACGGCAACGAGTACATCGACCTGCTGGCCTGCTTTGGCGGCAACCTGCTGGGGTACCGGCCAGCGGGTGTGATCGCAGCGATGCACGAGCAACTGGACCTGGGCCTGGAGGTCGGCCCGCAACACCCGATGGCTGCCGAGGTGGCGCAGCTGATCTCCGAATTCACCGGCATGGAACGGGTGGGGTTTTGCAACACCGGCTCCGAAGCGGTGATGGGCGCCATGCGCATTGCGCGCACGGTCACCGGCCGCAAGACCATCGCCATTTTCACCAACTCTTACCACGGCATCTTCGACGAAGTGATCGTTCGCGGCACCAAGCAACTGCGCTCGCTGTCGGCCGCCCCCGGCATTCTGGCCAATGCGGTCGAGCACATCCTGGTGCTGGACTGGAACTCCGAAGACTCGCTGCGCGTGCTGCGCGAGCGTGGCCCCGAGCTGGCGGCCATCATGACCGAGCCGATTCAGAACAAGTACCCCACCGTGCAGCCGCGCGAGTTCGTGCAGTCGCTGCGCCAGATTGCCGACCGCTGCGGTTGTGCGCTGATCTTCGACGAGGTGGTGACCGGCTTCCGCGTCGCCCCCGGCGGGGCGCAGGAGTTCTACGGTGTGCGCGCCGACATGGCCACCTACGGCAAGGTGATCGGTGGCGGGCTGCCGTTTGCCGCCATCGCGGGCCACTCGAAGTGGCTCGATGCGTTGGACGGGGGCCACTGGCAATACGGCGACGACTCCTACCCCGAGGCGGGTGTCACCTACTTTGCCGGCACTTTCGTGCGCCACCCGCTGGCCCTGGCTGCGGCACGGGCCACGCTGCTGCACCTCAAACAAGGCGGGCGGGAGTTTTACCGCAGGCTCAACGACCGCACGCAGCGATTGGTCGATCGGTTGAATACGGCCTTCGCCGTGCGCGGCGCGCCGGTCAAGGCGGTGCATTGCGCGTCGTTGTGGCGGCTGCAATGGGACGACAACCAGAAGTTCGTCAGCCTCTTCTACTACCTGGTGCGGTTTCACGGGCTGCATTTGTACGAGCAGTTCGGTCATTTCGTCCACGAAGGAATGACCGACGAGCACACCGATCGCATCTTTCAGGTGTTCACGACCGCGCTCGATGAGTTGATCGGCCTGGGCTTCATCATGCCGAAGGAAAGCGGGCCGCCGTCGCAGCCCCGGCCAGACAGCGGCTCGAAGGCGCGAACCGACGCACCGCTGTCGCCCGGGCAGACCGAACGCTGGCTGGCCGGCAGTTTCGACGCCTCGGCGCGTCGTGCGCTGAACGAGTCGTTCTGCGTGGGATTGCAGCACGGCGTCGACAAAGCTGCCCTCAAGGCCGCGCTGCAGGACGTGCTGATGCGTCATGACGCATTTCGGATCCAGTTCGACCTGGAGGAACCACGCCAGACGCTGATGCCCGTGATCCCGGTCGCCGTGGCCGAGTTCGACCTGTCCGATCAGGCGGACGCGGACAGCGCGCTCGATACCTTTTGCGCGCAGGCAAACCTGCGAGACTTCCCGCTCGACCAGGCGCCGCTGGCCGCGGTCAGCCTGCTGAGCCTGGCCGACGGCCGCGTGGTGGTGCACGTGGTGGCCAGCCACCTGGTGTTCGATGGCTGGGCTTCCAGCGTGTTCAATGCCGAGCTCGCCCTGGCCTACAAGGCGCGCAGCATCGGCTTGGTGGCGGAGTTCAAGCCGGCCGAGTCGCCGCTGGCGTTTGCGGCGCAGGAACTGGCGCGCTTCGAGGGCGCGGACGGGCTGGCGTCACTGCGCTTCTGGCAGCAGCAGCTGCACAACCCGCCGGCGCCGTTGAGCCTGGGTGATCGCATGCCGCCGACGCCGCGCACTTACGCTGCCGATACCCAGCGTGTGCGGCTGCAGGGCGAGCTCTTCGCTCGCCTGCGCGCCCAGGCGCGCCGGTCCGGCGCCACGCTGTTCCAGCTGCTGCTGACTGCCGTGACCGTCATGCTGCAAAGGCGCAGTGGCCAGGCCGAATTCGTGGTCAGCATCCCCTACGCCAGCCAGAGTCTGCAACGCCATGGCCCGCTGATGGCCGACGGCGTGCTCGACCTGCCGCTGCGGCTGGGCTGCGGCCCGCAAGACAGCGCCGATGACGTGCTGCGGCGGGTGCGATCCCGGCTGATGGATGCGCTGGAACACCCGTTGATGACCCAAGGCACGGTGGCGCGCGCCCTGAACATTCGCAGCGCAGGGAATCGCCCGCCGCTGACCGGCATCTACTTCAACCTGAATCCGAAAGTGGATCTGTCGGCCTACGCGCCGTTGGAGGCCACCATGCATGAAGGCCGCAAGCGCGGCACGCTCAGCGAATTGTTCTTCAATTTCTACGAGCAAGAGAATGCGCTGACGCTCGACCTGCACTACAGCACCGAGTTCTTCAGCCCGGCGCGCGCGCAGGAACTGATCGAGGCGGTGATGGCGCAATGCACCCGTTTCGCGGACTCGCTGGAAGGCTCGGCTGGGTTGACGACGACCTCAGCGCCCATGGTGCCATCGGCCACCCCCGCGCCCGTCGTCGATTCGCGCTTGATCGCGTGGAATGCCACCACCACGCCGCTCGAACCCCAGGCTCGCGTCGAACAGTGGGTCAGCCGCCAGGTGGCAGCGACGCCGAACGCGGTTGCGTTGGTGGCCCAAGGCGCCACGCTCACCTACGCAGCCCTGGAGTCGCGCGCCAACCGGCTCGCCCAACTGCTCAACGCTCGCGGGATCGGCGCCGGCATGCTCGTGGGCGTTTGCCTGCCGCGCAGCCTCGACCTCGTGCCCGCGTTGCTGGGCATTCTGAAGACCGGCGCCGCCTACGTGCCGCTGGACCCCGGCTTCCCCAAGGACCGGCTTCACTACATGGCCGAAGACGCTGGCGTGCGGCTCGTCATCACCGACTCCATCAACGCCAGCCTGACCGGTTTGCCGCGCGAGTTGCAGATTCGCATCGACGACGACGCCGCGGTGCTCGCCGCTGCCACAGATGCCGCGCTGGCACCCCAAGCCACATGGCCCCAGGATGCCCCGGCCTACGTGATCTACACCTCCGGCTCCACCGGCCAGCCCAAGGGCGTGGTGTTGCCGCAAAGAGCGGTGTGCAACTTCCTGGCCAGCATGCGCCGCGAGCCCGGCCTGCGCTCCAGCGACCGATTGTTGGCCGTCACCACCTTGTCCTTCGACATCGCCGTTCTGGAGCTGTTCCTGCCCCTGACCACCGGGGCCTGCGTGGTGCTGGCCCAGCGCGAAGAGGCGATGGACGGCGAGGTGCTGGCGCGGCTGGCTGCGACGCAGGGCATCACCGTGATGCAGGCCACGCCCACCACCTGGCACATGCTGCTGGACGCGAACTGGCGTGCGCCGGCGGGCTTTCGGGCCCTGTGTGGCGGCGAGCCGCTGCCGCCCACGCTGGCCGATCGCCTGCTGGATGCCGGCGTGGAGTTGTGGAACATGTACGGCCCGACCGAAACAACGGTCTGGTCCACGCTGTGCCGCATCGTCGATGCCAAGCAAAAGATCTCCATCGGCCACCCGATTGCCAACACCCAGGTGTGGGTGCTGGACGAGCGGCTCCAGCCCTGCGCAATCGGCCAGGAGGGCGAGCTGTGCATCGGCGGCGCAGGGGTGGCCACGGGCTACTTCAAGCGCGCCGAGCTGACCGCTGAGAAGTTCGTTGCCGACCCGTTCGACGGCACGCCCGGCGCGCGCCTGTACCGCACCGGTGACCTGGCGCGCTGGCTCGAAGACGGCACGCTCGAACATCTTGGACGGCTCGACTTCCAGGTCAAGATCCGCGGCTATCGCATCGAGCTGGGCGAGATCGAAGCCCGGCTGGCGGCGCTGCCCGGAGTCGCCCGCAGCGTGGTGATGGCCCGCGAAGACAGCCCGGGCGACGTGCGCCTGGTCGGCTACATCGTCACCCAGGGGGAAGCGGCGCCCGACCTGGGGGAACTGCGCGAGAGCCTGCGAGCCGCGCTGCCCGACTACATGCTTCCGCAGCACCTGGTCACGCTCGATGCCCTGCCGCTGCTGCCCAACGGCAAGATCGACCGCAAGGCGCTGCCGGCGCCCGCCGGGCCGGTACTGGCCTCCAGCCGCGACATCACCGCGCCACGCACGGAACTGGAACGAACGGTCGCCCAAACCATGCAGGCGGTTCTGAAAGCCGCCGAGCTGGGCATTCACGACGACTTCTTCTCACTGGGCGGCCACTCGCTGTTGGCGGCGCGCCTGATCAGCCAGCTCAATCGCGATCTGGGTCTGAGGCTCAGCCTTCGCGCCTTGTTCGAGAGCCCGACCGTGGAAAAGCTGGCAATGGCCATCGACAGGCTGCGCGGCGCCGACGCCCCGCCGGTCCGCGCGCCCATCGTTCGCAGACCGGATCGCGGCACGGCACCGCTGACGCTGATGCAGCAGCGCGTCAACTTCATCGAAACCATCCATCCCGGACGCGTGGTCTACCACGCGCCCACCGGCCATCGGTTCAAGGGCCCGATGAATCTCGAAGCGTTTGACAAGGCTTTTGCAGAGATGGTGCGCCGGCAGGACGCTTTCCGCACCTCCATCGTCCGCTCGGGCGATGGCTGGGTTCAGCACATCGACGAAACCCAGACGCTGAGTCTGCTGCCGCTTGAAGATTTGAGCGCCTTGCCCGAGACCGATCGAGAAAAGTTCCTGCTCCAGCGCATGAACGCGCTGGTGGCGGAAACGTTCCTGCTCGATCGCAGCCCGCTGGTCAGAACCCGCCTGTTCAAGTTGGGAGAAAACCACCACGCCTTGTTCTTCATGCCCCATCACATCGTCTGGGACGGTTGGTCCTTCGACATCATCTACCTCGAGATGCCGGCGCTTTATGAGGCGTTTCTGGCCGGCAAGCCCTCGCCGCTGCCCGAACTGGCGGTGACCTACGGCGACTTTGCCCACTGGCACAACGAATGGATCAAGGGCGCGGAAATCCAGCAGCAGCTGGGCTTCTGGCAGCGCAAGATGGAAACCTCGCCGCCCCAGCGGGCGCCGTTCACCGATCGGCCGCGCGATCAGCTGGCGTCCGGAAACGGCGCGACCGAGTTCATGATGATCCCGCTGGACAAGTCGGAAAAACTGCGCAGCATCGCCAGGCAGACCGGCAGCACCGTCAGCATCGTTTTCCTTTCGATGTATGCCGCGCTCATGTCGCAGTGGATTCGCGACCCCGCCCCTGCCATCGGCTTGCCGGTGCGGGGCCGCCCGGCGACGGAACTTGAGGGCGTGATGGGCTTCTTCAACAACATGCTGCCCCTGCGGCTGCCCGTCACGCCGGCGGCGTCTTGCCTCGACTGGATCCGGGCCGTCAAGGGCATGGTCACCGAAGCCATCGCCAATCAGGACGTTCCGTTCGAAATGGTGGCGCAGCACTTGAAACTGAAGGCGGGCAACCTTTATCAGGTCTTGTTCAACTATCAGGATGTCCGGGATCGCCAGCTGCGCTGGGGGGAACTGTCTCACGAGCGCATCAGCCTGATGCAGGACGGCGCGACTGAGGACATGAACCTGTGGATCGTCGAAGGCCTGGCGGGCATTTCCGGCGGCGTTCAGTACGACGCCGACATGTTCCTTCGCAGCACGGCGATGGCCATCCGCGATCGCTTCCTGGTCCTGCTGGACAGGCTCATCGCCCGCCCCGAGCAGAGTCTTGACGCGTTGCTGGCGCTGGACCCGGCCGAAGTCCCGCTGCTGGATCGGCTGGATGCGACCTGGGCCTCGACATCCGCGGCGCACGACCTTTTCGACCTGATTGACACCCACGTCGACGCGAATCCGAACCACATTGCCATTCGCGACGGTGTTCAACAGTTGAGCTTCGCCGAGCTCGGCGAACGTGTACGCCAGTTCGAGGCGGTCCTGCGTTCCCAGGTGCGGGCCGAAGGTCCCCGCACGGTTGCGGTCAGCGTCGCCGATCCGGTCGCCCACGTGGTCGCATGCCTTGCTGCGCTGCGCTGCGGTGCCCAGTGCCTCAGCCTCGAAGCGGCCGCGGCGCCCGTCTCGTTCGACCGAAGCGATCTGGTGGCTGTTGTTTGCGACGCGTGGCTGGAAGCCACCCTGCCTGCCGGTTGCGTGAAGATCGCGTCGGAGCTGATTCCTGGCGCGCGGGCCATGCCACGGCGCCGTCAGGCACGCTGGAGCGCGGCTGGCGCTGCGCGGATCGCGCTCGATCGCCCGACCCTGTCAGCGATTGCCGTCGGACTGGCAACGCAGGCGTCACTTCGAGCGTCGGAGCGTGCGCTGTGCGTCGACGCAAGCCAGCGAGCCCTGCTTTTGGCTCAGGCCTGCATGGCAATGACCACCGGCGCCGAGGTGCTGATCACATCGGCCGAGATCTCCAACGACGGGGCGCGGTTGGCGAGCCTGGTGCGCAGCGAGAACATCCGGGTGATGCATGCGGGCAGCGACACTTGGCGCAAGTTGCTGGAGCAACGCGGCGACCAGCCATTGAATCTGATTGCGCAGATCGACGTCGCGGAGTCCTCGCCCGAACTGGTCACCGCGTTGCTCGCGGCCGGCGCGACCGTGATGTCCATGTACCGACCGTTCAACATTGGCGTGCCGCTGGCGTCGAGCGCGATCTCACACGAGAAGGACACTGCCGTCTTTGGCCATCCATTCGTCGCGCGCTCGCTGGCCATCGTGGACGCCGTCGGACGCCGGGTGCCCGAAGGAATTCCCGGCGAGTTGCAGATCACGGGTGCGGGCGATGGCGCGAGCCATGGAACCGGTTCGTTGGTTCGCTGGCGCAGCGACGGCGTGCTGCAGTACCTGGGCGAAACAGGAAAGACCGGCTACTTGGCCGGCAACCACGTCGACCTGGACATCATCGAGCGCAGGCTATTTGCACACGCTGAGGTCAATCGCGCCATTGTCACCATCAAGAACAGCACTGCGGGCCGCCGATCACTGGTGGCTTACGTGGTGCCCAACGAAGCCATGCCGTCTGCGAGTTTGCTCGCCGAGCACGTCAGCGCCGAACTGCCTGAACACATGGTGCCCGAGATGTTCATCGAGCTTCGGGCCGTCCCCCTGCTGCTGAATGGTGAAGTCAACCAGGATCTGCTGCCTTCGCCCGAACGAGCGGACCCGGAGTCGACTCAGGGTGCGGTGCGTCCACGATCCGAAGCCGAGAGCGCACTGTCCGAAATCTGGAGGCATTTGCTCGATGTTTCGGATGTGCGGCCGAATGACAACTTCTTCGATCTGGGGGGAAATTCTCTGCTCGCCATGCACGCGGTCGAGGAGTCACGTCGGGTGCTGGGTTTCCGGGTCGATGCCAGTCGGTATGTCTTCGAAACGCTCGCACAACTGTCAACGGCGGACTCCCCCGCCCCCCTGGTTGCCGAGACCGTACCGATGGCGAAACAAAAAGGGTTGTTGACCCGTGTCTTTGGGGCCTGGGGTCAAAGAGCGGGGAAGTGAAAACCTGATCGGCAGCGCACGCCGTCCTCCAACCCCAATTGCGGCCTGCCAGCCAGCCGGGGCTTGCTGAGTCAGAATATGCAAAGCAGGGACCGAGAGGTTCTCTCAGTCGAAACGGACCCCAAATGGCAGACATCGTCAGGATTATCAAGAACTTCCCCCCCATAAAATCGCTTGTAAAAAAACGAGGCTTGGATCATTTTCTTTCTGCCCGTGGTTACGGCTCGCACTACGGCCGCTTCAACAGCTTTGCGGAAGCACGAGAATGGCTCCCGCCTTCGAGGGAGTTCAATTTCAGAGATTTTTCAAACGAGTATGTCGACGAGCGATCAAGTCGCATCTACTCTTTCGATTATCCAGTACTGTTCTGGCTGAGAAAAGCGTTTGATGAAGGCAGTTCATCCATCTACGATATTGGGGGATCGGTCGGAAATCAGTACTACGCCTACAGCAAATTCCTGACCTATCCGCAGTCTTTGAAGTGGATCGTTTCCGAGTTGCCGGCTTTTGTAAAAATTGGCCGCGAACTTGCTCTGACCCGAAATGCAACCCTGCTTTCGTTCACAGACAATCTCGATGTGTCCGGCGTCGATTTCGATATCTGGATCGCTGCGGGAGCGATCGAATTCATTGAGTCGGTGAGGCTGGAAAGGCTCTTGGAGCAATCGGCAAGGCGCCCGCGCCATCTCTTGCTCAACAAGCTTCCCTTATACGACGGAGAGGATGGCGTATCCACCCAGAACATCGGCAACGGATCATTTATTCCTCACTACATCTTCAATCGTCTCAGATTTGTCGAGGCAATCGAGAAGGTGGGCTATCGGTTGGTTGACAGTTGGAGTGTTCCGGATCGGGCATACCATGTCCCAGGCCAGCCAGAGAATTCGTTCGACGAATACTCGGGCCTGTATTTCGCGGCCCGTTGAAAACTCCCACTCTTGTCCCCGCAACAATGAGGGGAGACGCTTGCCGATACGAATCATCGACCGTGGCAGCACGCCGCGCTCGGGTATAAACGCCAACTCGCCGCCCATACATATTTCCCCATGGACATTTCAATCAAGCGATTTGGAGCACCTGCGCGCGAGGCAGTGGGTGTCCTGCAGCATTGCCGCAAGGGGACGACGCTGCGCGCGCGCTACCTGTTGTGCCGCCCTCTGGGCCAGGAGGCCGTTCGGGCGGCAGCGGCATTCAGGGTGCTCTCTGATCGGCTGAGCCGCGAGTCGTGCGATGTGTTGCGGTTCGACTATCACGGCACCGGCGACTCACCGGGGGAGGAGGGCGAGCAGTCGCTTGCAGGCTGGGTAGATGACATTCTGGCCGCGCATGAACAGCTTGACCCGGGCGGCGCGATGCCGGTGAACTGGTTCGGCATGGGGCTCGGCGCCAGCCTGGCGCTTCGCGCCGCGGAGCGCGCGAAAGCGCCGCCGCGGCATCTTGTGTTGTGGGAGCCGGTCGTGGATGGCCCAAGTTATGTGCAAGCCTTGCTTTGCGCGCATCGCGCAGAATTGGTTCGCGAGTTCGGCCATCCGTGGGAGCGCCTGCTGCGCCTTGGCAAAGTGACCGAGCCACGCATCCCCGGTGACGTTCTGGGTTTCGACATCGGTCGGGAGCTTGCTGCGGGATTGGTAAAGTTTCATGAGCTTGCGCTTGCACCTGCGATGCAACGTGGGATTCGTGTCACCTGTGCGATTCACGAGGAGCAACGCGGCCTCTTTGCCGGGTTGCCGAACAGCCCGCTGTTCAAGATTCACATCGTCGAGACCCGTTCAAACTGGATGTCCAGTCAAGCGCTGGGGACTGCCATCGTCCCCGCAGACCTGCCTCGCACCTTGATTTCCACTCTCGCGTGAACCCATGGCTGAGCAGACTCTGATACTCGGCTCGGAGAGGCACATTGTTGCCACACTGACCCCTGCCACGCGGGAGGGCGCGGCGGTTCCGCGCTGCGTTGCGATGTTGACCAACTCGGGCGTGATTCCTCGCAGCGGCCCGCACCGCATGAATGTGCATCTGGCGCGCCGCTTCGCGGAGATGGACATCCCATCGATTCG
Source organism: Methylibium sp. (assembly GCA_031415135.1). GTDB lineage: Bacteria > Pseudomonadota > Gammaproteobacteria > Burkholderiales > Burkholderiaceae_C > LGRD01. The sequence continues at coordinate 24,664 of JANORB010000105.1, read as the reverse complement.
ATTTGACATGAGCGGCCTGGGCGACAGCCGGCGCTCCAGCGGCTCGCTCCCGGTCTTGCAGCAATGGATCGCGGACACACGCTCGGTCATGGACGCCGCCCAATCGCATTTCGGTTGCGATCGCTTCTTCATGGTGGGTTTTTGCTCCGGGGCCGAGGTCGCGCACATGGTGGCACTCGAAGACCCTCGCATGCGTGCGGCGGTTTTATGGGATCTGTACGCGTACCCGACGCTGCAATCCAATTTGCGCACAGCGCTTTACAAGTTGCAGCGCGCAGGTCTGCAAAAGGCCGCCAGCAAACTGCTGGCTCGCGCGTTGCCCGCGCTGCGCTCGCTGAGCCAGGCGGCGCAGGCCAAGGACAGGGCGGCGGAGGTCTCGCAGGTGCCTTCCCTCGCGGAGTACGCCCGTCGCATTCAGGTGCTGGTCGACGATGGCGTCGAGCTGCTCGTCGCCTACTGCGGTGGCGAGCCGGAGTGGTTCAACCATCGTGGGCAGTTTCGGAGCATGTTCGGCAACTGCGATTTTTTCGACAAGGTGACGTTCAACTATCTGGAAATCTCCGATCACCTGATCACGCGGCGCGAGGCGCAGCAGGCGTTCACCAACATGGTGGTCGAATGGTTGGAGCAGCGAGTGCTGGGGGCATCGCACCCCGCCGCCCTTCCGTGAGCAGGCGCGACGACCGTCAGGGCGCCCCCTGCCGGAGGTCAACTTGATTCAACGGTCCCGCGAACGCACATCGCGGCGCATGCAATGGTCAATGGTGGTGGCGCTATCCATCGCCGGGCTCGCAGCGGCCGTGGTCATGTGGCGTGACACGATTCCGCTGGCCTGGGAGATCCGAGCCAAAGCGTTGATCGGCGGCATCAAGATCGACCACGGGGTGCGCATTGCCATGCCGGACGGTGTCGTGCTGGCGGCCAGCCTGTACCTGCCCCGGCTGCCGCCGCGGGCGCTGCCGACGGTCCTGATTCGCCTGCCCTACGACCGTTTGCGTTACGCAGAGGCCTTGTCGTACGCGGTGTGGTTTGCCAAACATGGTTATGCGGTGCTGGTGCAGGATGTGCGCGGCAAATTCGGCTCGCAAGGCGAGTTCGCTCCCTGGGAGAAAGCCACTTCCGATGGCGCCGCGACTCTCGACTGGATCGCCCGCCAAGCCTGGTCGAACGGCAAGGTCGGCACGTTTGGATGTTCGGCCCTGGGCGAGACCCAGTTTTCGCTTGCGCGAGCCGGGCATCCCGCGCATGCCGCGATGATTGCCACGGGCGCGGGTGGCGCCTGGGGCGCAGCGTTGCCGAACCTGGACAACGGCGGCTTTTTTGAAGGTGGCGTGCTGCAACTCGCGAGTGCGTTCGGATGGACGCTCGAGCACGGTGCGCGCGACCCCGCCGTTTCAAGAGCATCGAACGTCGACCTTGGCGCGGCGCTGCGGACGCTTCCGCTGCAGGACATGGTCAGCCGCCTTCAGCCTGGCCGCAACGTGTTCCCGGACTATCTTCGTCTGACGCCCGATGACGCAGGCTGGAGGCGATTCGACCTGGTTCAAGCCGATGACCGGATCGATGTGCCCGCGCTGATCGTCAACACCTGGGGCGACCAGACCATCGCCGGAACGCTGGCATTGGCAGAAATGGCGCGGCGCGCCAGCGGTGGCGCCATCCGCCAGCATGTCGTGATCGCGCCGGGCAATCATTGCGACTACATCGGAACCATCGCGTCGGGCAAGTTCGGCGAGTTGGAGGTCGGCAATGTCAAGCGCCCCTATGGCGAATGGTTCCTGCGTTGGTTCGACAAAACATTGCGCGGCGTCGGTGAAGGCTTGGCCGACCTGCCGGCCTATCAGTTCTATGTGGTGGGTGAGAACCGCTGGTTGGCCGCGTCGCAGTGGCCCCCGGAGAACGCGAGAATCGAGCGCTGGTTTCTGGGCAGCGATGGTCACGCGAACTCACGCGCCGGGGACGGAAAATTCGCCCGCGCGCCGGCAGGCAGCGCCGCTGTCGACCGCTTCCTCGCCGACCCCATGCAGCCGGTTCCGACCCGCGGCGGGCCGGTCTGCTGCACCGGCAATCCGGCCGATCGCTCGGGGCCGACGGATCAATCCGACGTTGAACAGCGCCAGGACGTGCTCGTTTACACGTCGGAGCCGCTGGAGCGTCCGTTGCGTATTGCGGGCGCGCTGCGCGCCCATCTGACCATCTCGTCCTCCGCGCCGGACACTGACTTCGTGGTGCGGCTGGTGCATGTGTGGCCCGACGGCCGCGCCACCAACATCCAGGAAGGCGCGCTGCGGCTGCGCTACCGGGAGGGCCCGCAACGGGCTGGCGCAATGCAGCCGGGCCAGCGGTACTCGATTGATGTTCCGATGCGATCGATGGCGTACTTCATACCCGCCGGCCACCGCATCCGCGTGCATGTCGCCGGCAGCAGTTTTCCAAGGCTGGAACGCAACCTGAACACCGGTGGCGACAACTTCGACGAGACCGTCGGCGCGGTCGCTCGAAATACCGTGCACTACGATGGCGGCGCCGGCTCCTACCTCGAATTGCCGCTGCTGGATGACGAAAGCGCGACGGAGGCCAAGTAGCACAACCGCTCAATCCGCAGCGCGGCCCAGCCCCTCGATTTAGGGGTGAGGGATTGCCTGCCAGCGGCGGAGGGATCAGACTAAATCACCCTTCGGAGGTTTCATGACCACACAGTCCAACACCACCCCCATCAGGCAGCCCGCCACCGCGTCGGCCGGTGTCGCCGAGTGCAGCGGCCGGGAACTTTCCTACGACGCGTTCCTTCATGAATTCGTCGCGCAAAACAAGCCCGTGGTCGTGCACGACGCGGTGCCGCAGTGGCCGGCATTGCACAAGTGGACGCCGGCGTACTTCAGAGGTCGATTTGCCTCGAAAATGGTGAATATCGAACGCTGGAAGCAGTTGAGCTTCGCCGACTTCATCGACCAAGCCGAGGCCTCAACCCTTGAGAAGCCGGGCCCCTACATGTACCGGCTGTTCCTTCACGAGCACCTGCCGGAAGTGCTGCCAGACCTCGCCCCGCAGAGCGCCTATTCGTTCCCGCGCCGCTATGCCAGCCCGATGATGCCCGCGCGCTGGCGGCGCCCCGACGGCTACCAGAAACTGCTCTTCGGCGGCGTCGGTGGGCGCTTTCCGGTAACCCATTTCGACGCCGACAATGCGCATGCAACGGTCACCGAAATCTACGGCGACAAGGAGTTCATCTTGTTTCCGCCCGGTGACTCCCCGTTCATGTACGCGAGTCCGCTGCAGCCGAACTTTTCGCTTGTGAAGGACCCGTTGAATCCGGATCTTGTCGGCTTTCCTCTGTTTGCCAAGGCGACGCGCTACCGCACCGTGCTTCGGCCGGGGGACATGGTCTTCGTGCCGTGTGGCTGGTGGCACACTGCGCGGGCCCTGAGCATGTCGATTTCCGTCGGCATGAACATCCTCGACCGATCCAACTGGAATGGCTTCGTCTCCGAGGTCAGTCGCGGTCCCGCGAGCCCTCGATCGAATGCCAGGAAAATCTACCTGACGGGCCTCGGCCACGCCCTGAGCGCGATGGAGAGGGTGCAGGAAAGTCTGCCTTCGGTCGCTGCCGCGCTGGCGCTGCCAAAGCGGCTGGCCCCGGCGTCGAGCGCAGTCGCAGCCGATCCAGCGCTCAGGCCGCTGCGGATTCGCTTCCCGACGGCGTGATGCCCAAGACCACTGGGGGTTCCAACACCCCATGCACATGATCAAGCCCGGGCTGCTTTGAGCGCCTTCGACGCGAGCAACGCGGCGGACCACGCTTGCGACTTGGCGGAGTCGCGCCAGGCACTCGCGCCCACGGGTGCGGGCGACATCCCGATCCTTGACAGGATCCGCCTGGACCGATAGTTGAAGTTGAGAGCGCCGCGCCAGGCCATGCTCTGCTCCGTATTGAAGATGATCGACATGGAGATGGACACGTCCTCGCCGCCATTGCGAACGTGGTGGCCCGCAACAAACGGAATGTGCAGCGCTTCGCCAGGCCGGAACGCGAACTTCGTCGCCATCGCATCCCTCTCCGCGCTCCATGGCAGCCGTGTGTTCTTGTACGCCACATACGCCGCGCGGTCGGACGCGCTCACGACGCGTTCGTCCCACGAAGGAAAGACGCAGACCTCCTTGCTGCCGCGAAATTGCAACAAGAAGGTGGAATAGCGATCGATATGAAACGGCGTGATGCTGTTCGGTGACGCGATAAAAAGGTAAAGCTTGGGGTCGAGTGCAACCGTCCCCACGCCGCGCTCTCTCATCAACGCTTCGACGTCCGCGATCATCTGCTTGTACAGCGGGGCAAACGAACGGTCGGTTTCCAGCGAGCCGACCATGATGTAGGAGTCGGAAACCCGGATGTTCTCGATGGTTTGCTCGATCGATCGGTCCTGCGGCCGCTTGCTGTAGGTGGTTTCGAAGTCATCCCCGTTCTTCAACAGTCCTTTCGAGTACATGACGTTGTCTTTGGGCAGCGACGGAATCACCCGGGCCAGGTTTTCCAGAGCCAGCGCGGGATGGCCCAGCAGTTTGTGCTGAAACTTGAATGGCTCCCGATCAAGCCGCCCGGCATCCACCCCTTCACCAAGACATGACAGCATGAATACACTCCTTCTCTGCGCGAGATGCTCGATCCGATCAATGTACCGCTTTGGCTCGCAGAAGCGACCGGGAGGCTCGCACCGCCACCGGCGGATTCGTGACAGAACTGCGGGCATTTCCATCGAGCGGAAATGCCTTCTTGCTCCGAAACGGGGCGACAACAAAAGTCCAGGGTTTCCCCGGATCGTCAGCCCGCGTTCATCGGCCGCCGTTTGAGGTGTGCGGCCCTGCGGCTTTGTTGCGCCTGTTGCGGCCCTCCAACTAGGGGCTCACGAGGAAATGGGAGACAAGATAACCTCATGCGCTTCGTCGCTGCGATCAATGGGGCGGGCATGCGGCCCGTGTTCGCAGACGACCCCGAAAGGCTTCGGCTTGAAACTGTTCATACACCAGCAGATGGAGCGTCAGGCGGCACGGTGCCCGGAGTCGGTGGCACTGGTGTTCGAGGACGAGTCGCTTTCGTATGCTGAACTGAACCGGCGCGCCAACCGGCTGGCGCACCACCTGGTCGGGCTGGGCGTTCGTCCCGACAGCCGGGTCGCGCTGTGGATGGAACGCAGCGTTGAATTGGTGGTGGGCATCCTCGGCGTCCTCAAGGCCGGGGCGGCGTATGTGGCGCTCGACCCCGCCTACCCGTCCGAGCGCCTGGCCTGCATGCTGGACGACTGCGCACCGGCGGTGGTGTTGATCCAGCGGCGCCTGCGCGGCGGGCTGCCCGCCAGCGCTGCGCGGGTCATTGCCGTCGATGCGAAGGACGATGCCGCAACCGTGTCCCTGCGGCCGGACACCGACCTCGACCCCGCCGCGCTGGGCCTGGCCTTCGAGCACCTGGCCTGTGTGATCTACACCTCCGGCTCCACCGGCTCGCCCAAGGGCGTGATGCTGCACCACGCCGGCTTGTGCAACCAGGTGAGCATTCAGGCCGGCCTGTTCGACATCGAGCCGGAGAGCCGGATTCTCCAGTTCTCCTCGCCCAGTTTCGATGCCAGCCTGCTGGACATCAGCATGGCCCTGTGCCACGGCGCCCGGCTGTGTGTTGCGCCGCGAGAAGCCATGTTGCCCGGCGATCCGCTGGTGGCCACCTTGCTGCGGCACGCCATCACGCATGTCACCGTGCCTCCCTCCGCATTGGCGGCGCTCGGCCCGGGGGTCCGCTTCCCCACCGTCAAGACGCTGGTGGTGGCCGGCGAAGTGTGCCCGCCGGCGGTGACCCGCCAATGGGCGCCGCGCCATCGCCTGATCAACATCTACGGCCCGACCGAGACCACGATCTTCGTGACAGCCGAGCTTTGCCAGAGCGAGTACGCGGGCTCGACCCCGATCGGGCGCCCGATCGGCGGGGTGCCGATCCACATTCTTGACGCCGATCTGCAGCCGGTGGCCGCGGGTGATCGCGGCGAGTTGTACGTGGGTGGCGTGTGCGTGGCCCGGGGTTATCACAACAAGCCGGAGTTGACCGCCCAGCGCTTCATCCGCGACCCGTTCAGCGCCGAGCCCGGCGCGCGCCTGTACAAGACCGGCGACATCGGCCGCTGGCTGCCCGACGGCAAGATCGAATACATCGGCCGCAGCGACTTCCAGGTCAAGCTGCGCGGCTTTCGCATCGAACTCGGCGAAATCGAGACCCGCCTGGCGGCCTGTCCCGGTGTGCGCGAGGCGGTGGTGGTGTGCCGGGAGGACGTGCCGGGCGACAAGCGGCTGGTGGCCTACCTCACCGCCACTGGCGACGGCGAGCCGCTGGTCATCAATACCGTGCGCGAGCAGGTCAAACGATTCCTGCCCGACCACATGCTGCCTTCGGCGTGGGTGAGGCTCGATCGATTCCCGCTCACGCCGAACGGCAAGACGAACCGCGCCGCCTTGCCATTGCCGCAGGCCGACGCGTTCCCGAGCGCGCCCTTCGAGGCGCCCGTGGGGGACGTCGAAGCGGCATTGGCCGACATCTGGGCCGAGGTGTTGAGGTTGCCGGCGATCGGCCGCGAAGACAATTTCTTCGCGCTCGGCGGGCACTCGCTGCTGGCCACGCAGATGGCATCGCGGGTGCGGGCTCGAATGAATGTCGAGATGCCCTTGCGCACCGTGTTCGAGCGGCCCCGGCTTGATGCGCTGGCGGCCTGGCTTGCCGTTGCGCCACGCGACGTCGACGACGCAGGCGCCGCGCGCCAGCCGCCCCAACGCCAGGCCGCCCGGCGCCGCGGGCCGCTGCCCTGCTCGTTCTCGCAACGCCGCATGTGGCTGGTGCAGCAGCTCAACCCGCAGACCACGGCCTACAACATGTCGTTCACGCTGCGCTTGCGCGGCACGCTGAACGCCGACCTGCTGGAGCGCAGCCTGGACCAGGTGGCACGCCACCACGAAGCGTTTCGAACCCGGTTCGCCTCCATCGACGGCGAGCCGGTGCAACTGCTCGACGCTCATCCGGCGGTGCCCCTGGTTCGGGTCGATCTGCGCGGCCTGGCGCCAGGCGAGCGCGAGGCCGAGGCCCGACGCGAACTGCGCGCGGCCACCATGCACCGGTTCGACCTCGGCGTGGCCGGCTTGCACACCACCACCTTGCTTCAACTGGGCGACAGCGACCAGGTCCTGCTCTGGCTGATCCACCATGCCATCGGCGACCAATGGTCCGCGGGTGTTCTGATGCAAGAGCTGCAGCAGGTCTACTCGGCGCTGGTCAAGGGTCAATCGGTCGAGTTGCCGGCGCTTGCAGTGCAGTTCACCGACTACGCCGAGTGGCAACGCGACGACGCCCAGCAAGGCGCGCTGAACTCACAGCTGGAATTCTGGCGCGGTCAACTCGGTGGCTTGCAAGCGCTGGCGTTGCCGACCGACAAGCCCCGGCGCGGCCCGATCAGCGGCAGCGGCGGCAGTGTGGTCCTCGACCTGGGGGCCAGCCGCATCGACGCGCTCAAGGCGTTCAGCACCCGGCATGGCGCCACCCCGTTCATGACGCTGCTGGCGTGCTTCGTTGTCATGCTGTCGCGCTACAGCGGGCAGTCCGACATCGCCGTCGGCGTGCCGGTGGCCAACCGGCACCGGATCGAATCCGAATCGCTGGTGGGCACCCTGGTCAACACGGTGGTGATGCGCACCCAGGCGCACGGCCAACTGGGCTTCGATGCGTTGCTGGCCAGCGTGAAAGAAACCGCGCTGCAGGCCTACGCCCACCAGGACGTGCCGTTCAATCTGCTGGTGCAGGAACTCGCGGGTCAGCGCGACCGCAATTTTTCACCGCTGGTCCAGGTGATGTTCAACCTGGTCAACGCGCCGTTCGGCGTCGACGGATTTGCCGACCTCAAATCCGAGCCATTCTGGTTTGACCACGGCGCAGCGCAGTTCGACATGTCACTGACGGCGGACACCGAGGTCTTCGGCCAGGTCCACCTCGAATACGCGGCCGACCTGTTCGAGCCCGCCAGCGCGCGCCGAATGCTGGCGAACTACGTCGGCGTGCTGGACCAGGTGCTCGAAGACCCCGGTTTGACCGTGCTCGGCTGCGCGCTGGTGTCCGACGCCGAACAAGCCGAACTGCAGGCCTGGAACGCCACGGCGGCACCGTTCGAAACCGGGCTGCGCCTGGGCGACCTGGTTCGCCGCCAGGCGATGCAGCGCGGCGGGGCCACGGCGGTGGTGTTCGAAGGCCGGCGCGTGAGCTATGCCGACCTGGACGCGGCGGCACGCGCGCTGGCGCTGCGGCTGCGCGCGCTGGGGGTCGGACCGGGTTCGCTGGTGGGGGTGTGCCTGGAGCGCGGTGTCGAACTCGTCACCGCGTTGCTGGGCATCGTGTACAGCGGCGGCGCGTATGTGCCGCTGGACCCTTACTACCCACCCGAGCGCCTGGCGCGGATGTGCGAGGACGCGGAACTGTCGGTCGTGGTCAGCCGCGCAGCCGAACTGCTGCAAGTGCGCGCCGCGCTGCCCGACGGCGCGCGCATCGTGCACATCGACGAACCCGCGACGGCCGCCGCCGAGCCGGGCGGTTTTGAGCTGATCGGCTCGCCCGACGATCCGGCCTATGTGATCTTCACCTCCGGCTCGACCGGCCGTCCCAAGGGCGCGATGAATGCACACAAGGGCATCGTCAACCGGCTGCAGTGGATGCAGCGGCAGTACCAGCTCACGCACGACGACCGGGTGCTGCAAAAAACCCCCTGCAGTTTCGATGTGGCGGTGTGGGAGTTCTTCTGGCCCTTGACCACCGGCGCCTGCATCGTCGTGGCGCGGCCGCAAGGACATCGGGACCCCGCCTACCTGGTCGACCTGATCCACCAGGAGCGCATCACGGTGCTGCACTTCGTGCCGTCGATGCTGCGCCTGTTCCACGACGAACCCGGGCTGGCCCGCTGCGCCTCGGTGCGCCACGTGATGTGCTCGGGCGAAGCGTTGCCGCTGGAGCTGGTCGAACAGTTCTTCGAACGCTTCGGGCACGCGAAGCTGAGCAATCTGTATGGCCCGACCGAAGCTGCGGTGGATGTGACCTGCTGGGAGTGCCAACCAGGTGAGCCGCTGGGCATCGTGCCCATCGGCCGGCCGATCGCCAACACGCAGATCCATGTTCTCGACAGCCAGTTGCGCGCGCAGCCGGTGGGAGTCCCGGGCGAGCTGTACATCGGCGGGGTGCAGGTCGGCATGGGTTATGTATCGCGGCCGGACCTGAGCGCCGAGCGCTTTGTCCCCGATCCGTTCAATCCAGGTGCGCGCATGTACAAGACCGGCGACCTGGCGCGCTGGCTCAGCAGCGGCGTGATCGACTGCCTCGGGCGCATCGACGACCAGGTCAAGCTGCACGGCCACCGCATCGAACTCGGCGAGATCGAATCCCACCTCGTCGCACATCCCGGCGTGGCGCGCTGCGTTGTGGTCGTGCGCGAGGACACACCGGGCGACCAGCGCCTGGTCGCTTACGTGGTGCCGCGCGGCGAGATGCCCGCCGTGGCCGCGCTGCGCGAACACCTGCGCCGCCAGGTTCCTGACCACATGGTGCCGCAGCACTGCGTGGGCCTGGCGTCGATCCCGCTGCTGCCCAACGGCAAGTTCGATCGTGCCGCACTGCCGCGGCCGACCGACAGCGCGGTGGTGCACGACAGCGCCTTCTGGGTGCCGCGCACCGACATCGAGGTCGCGCTCGCGCAGGTGTGGCAAGGGCTGCTGGGCATCGAGCAGGTCAGCACCAGTGACAACTTCTTCGATCTGGGCGGCCACTCGCTGCTGGCCATGCGCGCCGTGAGCGACATCCACAAGCGCCTGGGCGTGCGCGTCAGCGTGCAACGGCTGGTGTTCGAGAGCCTGGGGCAGATCGCCGCGTCGCTGGTGGGCGATCTTTCAGACCCTGCGCAACATCCGTCGGCGGCAAAGACCAGCACCACGCACTACCTGATGCACGGCCTCAAACGTTTGCTGGTCCGCAAGGGCAGCCCGGACTTCAGCTGAATGCAAGGCCTGGTTCGCATCGCCGCGCCGGCGCCGTTCGAGCTGTGGCTGGCCGACCTGCACGACTCGCCCACCGAAGCGCAACTCAGTGTGCTGTCCGATGCGGAGCGCGAACGGGCCGCCCGTTTTGTGTTCGAGCGCGACCGCCGGCGCTACTGTGCCGCCCATTGCGCGCTGCGCCACCTGCTGGCCACACGAACCACCCTCCCGGCCGGGCAGCTGGTGTTTCTTGAAGGGCCTTTCGGCAAGCCGTCCCTTGGCCACGACGCGGCTTGCGCCTTCAACCTGAGCCACAGCGCCGACATGGCCTTGGTCGCGCTGGCCGAGGCCGGCGAGATCGGTGTCGACCTGGAGATATTGCGGCCGATGCCCGACGCGATCGACCTTGCCAGGCATAACTTCAGTGCGACCGAAAACGCCGAGCTGGCGGCCACCCCGGTCCAGGATCAGTCGCTCGCATTCCTGCTGGGCTGGACCCGCAAGGAAGCCTGCCTGAAGGCGATCGGCAGTGGCCTGAGCATCGCGCCGAACACCTTCACCGCCGGCCTGGGAATGCAGCCCCGCAGCGTTGCGATCGCCACGCCGGACGGCACTGCCTGCGTGCAGGTGCACTCGTTCCGCCACGGGTCGGGCATCGTGGGTTCGCTCGCCCGCGTCGAGCGCTGGCGCCCGCGCGACCCAGTGTGAACCCGAGTCAGGCCGACTTGGCCACCAGCGTGAAGTGCTCCACCACCGGCGGCACGGCAAAGAACGGCCCGACGATGGCGCGCCATTGCGCAAACAGCGGGCCCTGGCGGAAGTCGACCGTGTGGTTCTCCAGAGTCTCCCAATAAATCATCAGGATGTAGCGCTCGGGCGACTCGACGCCCTTGTTGATCTTGAAGCCGCGAAAGCCCAAGGCCTTGGACGCGACGGTGGCGATGCCATGCTGAATGGCGGCGTCGAACTCGGCCTGTTTGCCGGGCGGGATGCGGATGTCGGCGATTTCGAGAATCACGGGGTTCCTTTCAAATGGCAAATGTCAGACACCGAGCCAGCGCGCCAGGGCTTCGTGGTCACTGGCCAGTGCGGCCGATTCTCCGTCCAGCACGATCAGGCCTTTTTCAAGCACGAGCGCGCGGTCGGTGTGGGCCAGCACCTTGCGGTAGTTGCGGTCCACGATCAGGGTGCTGATGCCGGTGGCGCGGATTTCGCTCACCACGCGCCAGATCTCGGCCACGATCAGCGGCGCCAGCCCTTCGGTCGCTTCATCGAGGATCAGCAGTTGCGGGTTGGTCATCAGCGCCCGGCCGATCGCCAGCATCTGCTGTTCACCGCCGGAGAGCTGCTGGCCGCCGTGGCCCAGCCGTTCGGTCAGGCGCGGGAAGGTGGCCAGCACGCGCTCATACGTCCAGTCCTTGCGGCCATCGACACCGGCGCGCGCGGCCATCACCAGGTTTTCGCGCACCGACAGGTTGGGGAAGATGCCGCGGCCCTCGGGCACATACCCCAGGCCCAGCCGCGCCATGCGTTCGGGCGCCGCGCCGGTCACGTCTTTGCCGTGCCACGACACCGCGCCGGAGGCCGCACGCACATACCCCATCAACGAGCGGATCAGCGTGGTCTTGCCCATGCCGTTGCGGCCCAGCAGGCCCAGCGCCGTGCCGGCCGGCAGCGTCAGGCTGACACCGCGCAGGATGTGGCTGTCGCCGTAGTACGTGTTGAGGGCGTTGACTTGCAGCACGGTCAAAGGCCCTCGCCGTGCGCGTCGCCGAGGTAAGCCACCTGCACCGCGTGATTGGTTCGAATCCGCTCCGGCACGTCGGTGGCGATCACTTCGCCATTGACCATCACGGTGATGCGGTCGGCGATGCGAAACACCGCGTCCATGTCGTGCTCGACCAGCAGCACCGCATGGCTGCGCTTCAGCGTGGCCAGCAGGCCCAGCATGCGTTCGCTCTCTTCGGCGCCCATGCCGGCCAGCGGCTCGTCCAGCAACAGCACTTGCGGGCGGGTGGCCAGGCACATGGCGATTTCGAGCTGGCGCTTGCCGCCATGGCTGAGCGTGCCGGCGGTCTGCTGTGCCGCGTCAGCCAGGCCGGCATCCCGCAGCGCGTCGGCCGCGGCACCCAGGCTGTGGCCGCAACGCTGCGCGGCCTGCCACACGGCCCAGGCGCGCGGTTGCGCGGCTTGCGCGCACAGGCGGCAGTTTTCGAGCACGCTGAACTCCGGGAAGATCGTCGTGCGCTGGTAGCTGCGGCCCAGGCCGGCGCGGGCGCGCCGGGGTTGCGACCAGCGCGTGATGTTGTGCTGCGCCAGATGAATGGCGCCACTGCTGGCGGGCAACTCGCCCGACAGCATGTTGATCAAGGTCGACTTGCCCGCGCCGTTGGTGCCGATCACCGCATGCACCTCGCCCAGGTGCAGGTCCAGCGACACCGCATTCACCGCCGTGAGCCCGCCAAAGCGGCGCGTCAGCGCATCGGCGCGCAGCAGGGGCATCGCCTCAGCCATGGCCCGCTCCGCGAACACGCGCGCCCAGCCCCACCAACCCCTTGGGCAACCAGGCCACGAAGGCGATGATTGTGAAGCCCAGCGTCATCTGCCAATGCGCCGCCAGCGGCCCGAGCAAGGCTTCGGACTGGAACATCTCCTTCAGCAGCGTGAACGCCACCGCGCCGATCACCGCGCCGCGCAGGCTGCCGATGCCGCCCAGGATCAGCATCAGCAACACCGCGCCCGACTCGTGCCAGCTCAGCAACTCGGGGTTCACCGCGCCGTCCTTGACCGCCAGCAAAAAGCCCGCCAGCCCCGCCAAGGCACCGGCCATGACAAACGCCGCCAGCTTGTAGCCATAGGTCGGATACCCGGCCGCGCGCATGCGCTGCTCGTTGACACGAATGCCCGCCAGCGCATGGCCGAAGCGCGAGGCCTGGATCAACGCAAGCAACGCGTAGGTGGCCACCAGCACCGCCCACACGGTGTAATAAAGATGGCGCTTGTCGTCCAGGTTCAGCAGCGTGCGGCCCGCCACGGCGAGCACCGGCTTGGCGTACAGGAAGATGCCGTCGCTGCCACCGGCCAGCTTGGTGTCGTGAAAAACAAAGTAGGCCATCTGCGCGAACGCCAGCGTGACCATGATGAAGTAAACGCCCTTGGTGCGCAGGCTCAACGCACCGACGAACAGCGCGTAGGCCGCGGCACACACGATGGCCAGCGGCGCCAGCCACAGCATCGACGCGGCATCGCCCTGCCCCGTGGCCAGCACCGTGACGTAGGCGCCGATGCCCAGGAAGGCCGCGTGCCCCAGGCTCACCAGGCCGGTCACGCCCACCAGCAGTTCCAGGCTCAGCGCGAAGATCGCATACACCGCGATCTTGGCCACCAGGTCCTGGTGATAAGGCGTCAGCACCACCGGCAGCAGCGCCAGCACGATGGCGACGCCAGTCGGCAGCAGCCAGGCCCGGCTCATCTCAATAGCCCCGCTTCATCAGGCCTTCGGGCCGCCACACCAGGATCACGGCCATCAACAGGTAGACCCCGATGCCGCTGAACTCGGCGAAGAACACCTTGCCGAAGGTGTCGACAAAGCCCACCAGCAGCGACGCCACCAGCGCCCCGGTGATCGAGCCGATGCCGCCGATCACCACCACCACGAAGCAGATGATGAGCACGCTGCCGCCCATGCCCGGGTAGACCGACGACAAGGGTGCGGCGATCATGCCGGCCAGCGCCGCCAGCGCCACCCCGCCGGCGAACACCACGCGGTACAACAGCTTGATGTCAATGCCCAGGCCGCGCACCATGTCGCGGTTGCTCGCGCCGGCGCGGATCATCATGCCCAGCCGCGTGCGGTTGACGACGAAGTACAGGCCGATGGCCACGACGATGCAGGCGGCCGACGCGAACACGCGGTACCACGGGTACGACATCAACTCGCCCAACCTGAACCCGCCCGAAAGCCAGGCGGGCGGCTGCACGCCGTGCACGTCGTTGCCCACCAGCATGCTGCGCGCTTCTTCGAACACCAGGATCAGCGCGTAGGTCATCAGCACCTGCTGCAGGTGTTCGCGCTGGTACAGGAAGCTGAAGAACGCCCATTCGAGCACGAAGCCGAACAGCGCCGCGAGCAGCACGCCCACCAGCATGCGCGTCAGGAACCAGTCGCCGAAGTACGGCGCCAGCACGAACGCCATGTAGGCGCCGATCATGTAGAAGCTGCCGTGCGCCAGGTTGATGACGCCCATGATGCCGAAGATCAGCGTCAGGCCGCTGGCCACCAGGAACAGCAGCAGGCCGTACTGGACGGCGTTGAGGCACTGGACAAGAAAAGTCGCAAGGTCCATTGGAGTAAAAAAGGGAACTGGAGCGAGCGGCAGCGAAACCCATCAAGCCACGCCCGAGGATCCGGCTCTGCTGGTCCTCCAGGCGGCGCCCCTCGGGGGCAGGAGCGGCAGCGACTGGGGGGCTAAAGTTTGCAGCCGCGTGCCGGATCGGCCAGCGCCTTGACCGCCACGCCGCGGAACTCGTTGTCGTTGCCGCGCGCTTCGCGCACGTACATGTCCTGCACCGGGTTGCCGGCGGCGGAAATGGTGAACTTGCCGCGCGGGCTGTCGACCGTGACCTTGCGCATCGCGGCCGTCAACGCGTCGCGCTTGCTCAGGTCGCCCTTCACCGCATTCAGGCCGGCGGCAAAAATCTGGGCCGCGTCGTAACCCTGCACCGCGTAGACGTCGGCGTTGGCCTTGTAGGTCAGCGCGTAGCTCTTGCGGAAGGCGTTGTTGCGCGGTGTGTCAAGGTTGTCGGCGTAATGCAGCGCCGTCACCAGGCCTTGCGCGGCCGGGCCCTGCGCTTCCAGCGTGCCGTCGGTCAGGAAGCCCGAGCCCATCAGCGGCACGGTCTTGGTCAGGCCGGCGGCGGCGTAGTCCTTGACAAATTTCACCGCGCCGCCGCCGGCGAAGAACGCGTAGACCACATCGGGCTTTTGCGCCGCGATCTCGGTCAGCAGGGCCTGGAACTCGACGCCCGGGAACGGCAGGTTCAGGTCCTTGATGACCTTGCCGCCGCCCTTTTCAAACGCTTCGGCGAAGCCTTTCACCGTCTCGGAGCCGGCGGCGTAGTTCCAGGTGATGGTCATCGCCCGCTTGTGGCCTTTTTGCGCCGCGATCACACCGGTGGCGTAGCCCGGCTGCCAGTTCGAGAACGAACTGCGCACGATGTTGGGCGCGCACATCGGGCCGGTGAGGTCGCCGGCGCCGGCATTCGGCACGATCAGCAGCGTGTTGCTGTCTTTCGCGGCCTTGGCCATCGCCAGCGCCACGCCGGAATGCACGGTGCCGACGATCACGTCGACCTGGTCGCGCTTGATCAGCTTGTTGACGTTGTCGGTGCCCTTGGACGGGTCGCTCTCGTCGTCGACCTTGAAGTACTGGATTTCGCGGCCGGCCAGTTTGCCGCCCTGCTCTTGCACATACAGCTTGAAGCCGTTTTCGATCGCCGCGCCCAAGGCCGCAAAGGTGCCGGTGGCCGGCAGCATCAGCCCGACCTTGATGGGGCCGCTGGCTTGCGCGTGGGCGCTGGCGGAGGCGGCGAGCGCCAGGGCCGCGGCCATGGCGGTGAGGGGGTTCTTGATTTGCATGCGAGGCTCCTGCTCAGAAAGGACCGGATGATGGGGGAAATGATTGAAGAATGAACTCGGTGGTGTGGCGGATCAGCACCTCGGGCTGATCGCGGTGCGCAGAGTGTCCGCATTCCGGCATCACAAGCAAGCGGGTTTTCGGCAATGCGCGCGCAATGCCGCGAATCTGCTCAAGGGTACCGTATTCATCGTCTTCGCCCTGCACCGCCAGCACCGGTGCCTCGATGCGCGCGAGTTCCGGCTCGATGTTCCAGGCTCGAAACGACGGGTCCAGCCAGATGTCGTTCCAGCCGCGGAATGCCGAGTCGGGATCGGCGTGATAACGCGCCAGGCGCTGGCGCAGATCGGTGCCGGCGTAGGCCGCGCGGGCTTTCTCGATGCTGGCGATGGACAGGTCTTCGACCAGGATGTGCGGCGCCACGACCACCAGGCCCGCCACCGGGAAGCGGGCCGCATGCAGCAACGCGATCGAGCCACCGTCGCTGTGGCCGAACAGCCAGGGGCGGTGAACGCCCAGCGCGTCGAACAAGGCCGGCAGCACGTCGAATGCCTGCTCGTGCATGAAGCTCACCGGCCAGCGTTCGTTCGGCGGCTTGGGCGTGGAACGGCCGTAGCCATAGCGCGAAAACACCAGCCCCTTGAAGCCCGGTTCGGCGCACAGGCGGGCGGGAAAATCCTTCCACATCGCCAGCGACCCCAGGCCCTCGTGCAGGAACACGATCACCGGCTCGGTCGACGCGGCGTCGCCGACCCACTGGTACTCCAGTTGCAGCGGCTGGCCGCGCCACTGCAGCTCCGCAAACTGCGGGCCGGGCGGGCTCGGCGCGATGCTGATCTTGGGTGACTGCATGAGACTTCGTTGACTTGGGACCGCGCCCGACACTGCATTGTCAACCCGTTGCCGGCCACGGGCGCCGGCGGCGCAGGCCCGGTACCATCATCCACTG
The DNA here is from genome assembly GCA_031415135.1 of Methylibium sp. Lineage (GTDB taxonomy): Bacteria > Pseudomonadota > Gammaproteobacteria > Burkholderiales > Burkholderiaceae_C > LGRD01. The sequence goes on along the minus strand of JANORB010000105.1, from coordinate 8,044 downwards.
TTCACGTTGTTCGCAGGAGGCAACCATGGTGGTGCGCATCGTGAGGTTGGGCAGTGAGCGGACCGAAGGCGAAGGCCTGCGCATCGGCACCGTGCGCCGGCCGCCGAGGGGCGTGCCCAAGGCTTCGTTCGTGTCACAGAACTGGTACGACGTGTGGTTTCCGATGCTCTCCCCCAGCGTCGAGACCCTGAAGCTGGGGCAGCAGGCGGCCACACCGCCACAGTGGCTCGCGTTCGCCCAGAAATACCGGGCCGAAATGGCGCGGCCGGACAACGCGCACGCGCTGGAACTTCTGGCGGCGCTGTCGCACCACACGAACTTTTCGGTCGGCTGCTACTGCGAAGACGAATCGCATTGCCACCGTTCAACGCTTCGGTCCCTGCTCGGCAAAAAAGGCGCGCAAATGGCGTAGCGCGGACGAAGCCGCGAGAAGAACTCGACACCACGGGAGAAATACATGCACCGCACCCTTCGAATCGCGTCGGCCAGCGCCCTGCTGGCGTTGCACCTGGCGGCTGGCGCCGAGTCGCTGCGCTGCAACGGCCAGTTCACCGACGTGGGCGACTCGCGGCTTTCGGTCCTCTACAAGTGTGGAGAGCCGCTGCTGAAGGACTCGCACTGCGCCGCCGTGTACACCGTCTCCGCGTTCCAGTTCGTGCCGGTTCCGGCGCTGGTCGCCGCGAGCATCGTGCCCTGCCTGCAAGTCGACGAGTGGCTGTACGACCGGGGTCCGGGCAACCTGATGGCCACGGTGCGCTTCCAGTCGGGCGTGGTTCAGGCCATCCGGTACGGGCGGATGCCGCTGTAGTACTCGGGCGCAGGGGTTTCGGAACATGATGAATGCGATGGATTCGGCCCAAGGGCAAGGCGCAAACCACAGCAATACCCAAAGGTATTGCAAGGATTTGCAACGCCGCCATCGGGTCGAAGACGCGCTTTCATGTTTCGAAATCTCTGGGTCGGAGTACTGACCATGGCGGGCTATTCGGGCACACCGCTGGCGAAGAAGCTGGGCATCCGGGACGGCAGCCGGGTGGTGGTGGTGGGCGCGCCGCCGGGCTACCAGGCGTTGCTCGCGCCGCTGCCCGACGCGGTTCTGTTTGATCAATCGGTGACTGACGCCACCGACATCGTGCACGTGTTTTGCATGCTCCGCAGCGATCTGCAAACCTGGCTCGCGGAATGGCGCCATCAGATCCGGCCCGACGCGGCGGTCTGGGTCTCGTGGCCCAAGAAGGCGGCCCGGCTGCCCACCGACATCACCGAGGACACGGTGCGCGCCGTGGCCTTGCCTATGGGGTATGTCGACGTGAAGGTCTGCGCGGTCGATGACGTCTGGTCGGGCCTCAAGCTGGTGGTTCGCAAGGCGCTTCGATGAGTGGGGTTGTGACAGTTGAGCAAGGAGAAGCGATGGCCGAAGTTCAAGCCGGAATCCTGGCGCCGATTCCGCGCCGCGCGCGCTACCTGTGCTTCACCGCCAACGCCAGCGCCGACACCGACCTGGGCACCGCGTTGAACGCGCTCGGCGGCCAGGTCGACGGTGACAAGACGGTGGTCGGCCTGGGCAAATCGTTGGTGCGCACCTTGGGGCGCCACATCGACGGCCTGCGCAGCATGAAGGCACATTCGGGCGCCGGGCTGGACGTGCCTTCCACGCCGGCGGCGCTGTGGTGCTGGTTGCGAGGCGATGACGATGGCGATCGCGGCGACCTGGTGCTGCGCGCCAGGGCGATCGAACACGCGCTCGCCGGCGCCTTTGTGCTGGGCCAGACGCTCGACGCGTTTCGTCACGGCAGCGGGCGCGACCTGACGGGCTACGAAGATGGGACCGAGAACCCGACCGGCCCCAAAGCCCCCGAGGCCGCCATCGTCCACGGGCGCGGGCCCGGGCTCGACGGGGGCAGCTTCTGCGCCGTCCAGCAATGGCGGCACGACTTCGACGCCTTCGAGGCCATGCGGCCGAACGAACAGGACGACGCGATCGGCCGGCGCAGGAGCGACAACCAAGAACTGGAAGACGCGCCGCCATCGGCCCACGTGAAGCGAACCGCGCAGGAAAGCTTCGAGCCCGAAGCCTTCATGCTGCGCCGATCGATGCCGTGGACGCAGGGCTCCCAGGCCGGCCTGCTGTTCGTTGCGTTCGGACGTTCCTTCGATCCATTCGAAGCGCAACTGCGCCGCATGGTCGGCGCCGAGGACGGCATCACCGACGCGCTGTTCGGCTTCTCGCGGCCGCTGACCGGAAGCTACTTCTGGTGCCCGCCGATGGCCGCCGGGCGGCTTGACCTGAGCGCGCTGGGCCTGAAGGCCGAGCGATGATTCGCGCCTGCCGCCTGTGCGGGCAGGTGCGTTTCGCGCTGGCCGCGCCGAGCGCTTCGCCGTGCATCATCGCGCCAGCGCCGCCTCGAGCGCGTCGACGAACATCTTGGCCACGTCAAAACCGGTCTGCTGCGTGATCTCCTGAAAGCCGGTCGGGCTGGTGACGTTGATCTCGGTCATGCTGTCGCCGATCACGTCCAGGCCGATCAGCAGCAGGCCGCGCGCGGCCAGGATGGGGCCGATGTGTTCGGCGATTTCGCGGTCACGCGGGCTCAGGGGCTGCGCCACCCCCTTGCCGCCGACCGCCAGGTTGCCGCGGATTTCACTCCCCTGCGGAATCCGCGCCAGGCAGTGCGGCACGGGTTGGCCGCCGATGATGAGGATGCGCTTGTCGCCGGCCACGATCTCGGGCAGGTAGCGCTGCGCCATCACCGTCTGCGCGCCGCCCTGGTTCAGCGTTTCGGTGATGCTGCCCAGGTTCAGCCCATCGGGCCCGACCCGAAAGATGCCGGCCCCGCCCATGCCGTCGAGCGGCTTCAAGATGATGTCGCGGTGCTCGGCGTGAAAGCGCTTGATGGCGTCGGCATCGCGCGTCACCAGCGTGGGGCCGATGAACTGCGGGAACTCCATGATCGCCAGCTTCTCCGGGTGGTCGCGCAGTGCGGCCGGCTGGTTGAACACGCGGGCGCCTTCGCGTTCGGCCTGCTCCAGCAGGTGGGTGGCGTAGAAGAACTCGCTGTCGAACGGCGGATCCTTGCGCATGATGACGGCGCCCACGTCGGCCAGCGCCACCACACTTTCATCAAGCGCCTGCTGCATGGCGACGAACCAGTCGTGCACTCCGGCGCCGCTGCGTCCGGTGAGCGTGATCTCGCGCACATGCGCGGTGACACGCCCGCCGCGCTGCCACATCACATCTTCGGGCCGGCAGGCCAGCAGCCCGTGGCCGCGCGAGGCGGCCTCGCGCATCATCGCGAAGGTCGAATCCTTGTGGGTCTTGAATGCTTCCAGCGGGTCGGCCACAAACAAGAGTTTCGACAGCGGTTTCATGGTGGGCGGCCCTGGTTTCACGCCATCCTGGCGGGCCGCCACTGTTGCACAAAAAGCGCCAGCGCGCCGGCCACCACGCCCCAGAACGCCGAGCCGATGCCCACCAGGCTGACACCGCTGAGCGTGACCAGAAAAGTGATCAGCGCGGGTTCGCGATGGGCCTCGTCCTTCAACGCGACGGTCAGGCCACCGGCAATCGTGCCCAGCAGCGCCAGGCCGGCCACCGCCACCACCAGTTCGCGCGGGAACGCGGTCAGCACACCGGCCACCGCCGCGCCGAACAGGCCGACGACGCAGTAGATCAACCCGCACACGGCCGCCGCGACGTAGCGCTTGGCCGGGTCGGGATGCGCCTCGCGGCCCATGCACATCGCCGCCGTGATGGCCGACAGGTTCAGCGCGAACGCACCGAACGGCGCCAGCACCAGCGTGGCCAGGCCGGTCAGCGTGATGATCTTGGAGACCGGCAGTTCGTAGCCCGTGGCGCGGATCACCGCCACGCCGGGCAGGTTTTGCGACGCCATCGTCACCACGAACAGCGGCAGCGCCAGGCTGACGGTGGCGCGCCAGCTGAACTCGGGCGCGGTGAACACCGGCAGCGTCAGGCCCCACTGCACATCGGCCAGCTGCAGCCGGCCGGTGAAAGCGGCGAACGCGGTGCCCACCGCGAGCACACCGGGCACCGCATAACGTGGCCACAGGCGCCGCCCGACGAGGTAGGCCACGAGCATCAGCAGCACCAGCGCAACGGCCGATTTCAGCGCGACGAACGCGTCCAGCCCGAAGCGCGTCAGCACACCGGCGAGCAAGGCGCTGGCCAGTGCGATCGGGATGCGGTCCATCAGCGCCTCGAACCAGCCGGTCACGCCGAACAGCGTGATCAGCGCGGCGCAGACCAGGAACGCGCCGGTCGCCTCGGCCATGCCGAAGCCGCCGCTGGCCCCTGCCGTGGCCAGCACCGCGGCGCCGGGCGTGCTCCAGGCCACCATCACCGGCTTGCGCAGCCACAGCGAGGGCAGCAGCGAACACAAGCCCATGCCCAGCCCCAATGCCCACATCCACGAGCTGATTTGCGCCGCGGTGGCGCCCAGCGCGGTGGCGGCCTGGAACACGATGGCCACCGAGCTGGTGAAGCCCACCAGCACGGCGACGAAGCCGGCGGTGGCGGCGGAAAGCGAAAGGTCGTTGAGGAATGCACGCATGGGGACCAAGGATAGCGAGAGCGGGCCCAGCCGCATCAAGTTCGCGTGGGCCGGGCCGATAGGCCGGAGATCGCAGCAACCCGCCTCGCGCCTGACCACGATGTGCCGCTTCGTCGCTTACCTCGGAAAACCCATTCAGCTCGACACCCTGGTGTGCCGGCCGCCCCATTCGCTGCTGCGGCAGTCGCAGCATGCCGTGGAGGCACAGACCGACACCCATGGCGACGGCTTCGGCCTGGGCTGGTACGGCGCCCCGGCCGAGCCGGCGGTTTACCGCGATGCAACACCCGCGTGGTCCAGCAAGAACCTGCGGGCCCTGGGCGCGAGAGTGCGCTCAGGCCTGTTCTTCGCCCATGTGCGCGCCGCCACCGGCACACCGATCAGGCGCGAGAACTGCCACCCGTTCCAGCTTGGCCGCCACCTGTTCATGCACAACGGCCAGATCGGCGGCTATGCCAGCTTGCGCGGCGAACTCGAAGCGCTGCTGCCCGATCACCTGTTCGAATACCGCCAGGGCTCGACCGACTCGGAGCTGATGTTCCTGCTGGCCGTGGCGCGCATGGAGATTGGCGAAGACCCGATCCGCGCCATGGTCGACGTGTTCGACGAAATCGCCCGCCGAGTCCATCGGGCCGGTGGCGCACAACCGCTGCGCTTGTGCGCCGCGCTGGCCGACGGCAAGGTGCTGTACGCGTTCCGCCTGTCCACCGACGCGCACCCGCCGTCGCTGTACCTGCGCAGCGACGAACACGGCACGGTGATCGCGTCGGAGCCGCTGGACGACGACCGCGCGCTGTGGGCCGAGGTACCGGCTGGCGCGGTGGTTCGCGTCACGCGCTCGGCCTACACGGTTCAGCAGGTGGATGACCTGGCGCTTCAGCACTCGGCGTTTTAGGCGGCTGTCGCTGCGCTGCGCTGCGGGTCGAAAGAGTCGTCGGCAGCCGAGCCGAACAGATCCAGGCGCTGCACACCAAACTGGTGGCACAGGCGCTGAACTTCGTCGCGGTGGGTGTCGATGAGGTGCTGCATTGCGGACTCGCCGGAAGGTTGTGCCGCCAACGTTTTGTTCGAGGTGGCCAGGACGGCAGGCGGGTCTGAGAGGCTGAGAGTCTTTCAATCATGCCCGCTCATCACACCAGAAGACGCCCGCTCGTCGTTGCAAATGCTCGCCATAGCCCGAGCTATGGCTGCGCTTTGCGCCTAGATCGGTCGCCTTCTGGCGCGCTGCTCGGACACGCTCGAAAAACTCTCAGCCTCTGAGCCGAACGTGTGTCGGGTCGTGCGCCTGCTCGCGGACGGCGCGGCTGCAAAGCGTGTCGGCGTGTCAGCGTGTCAGCGCAGGGTAGCCAGGTAGCCGATGCCGGTAGCTCACGTCGCGTCGTCGAAAGATTGCACTTTCTACCTTCTACGCTATCATTTTGATCGTGAACAGCAAGCAACGCAAAGCGCTCGAAGCCCTGTTCTCTGAGCCGGTGAACGGCAACATCGAATGGGCGCGCATCGAGTCGCTGTTCGTGGCGCTGGGGTGCCGCCCGATCGAAAGCACAGGCTCGGCCGTGACGTTCGAGCACGGCGGACACAAGGCCACCTTCCACCGCCCGCACCCCGGCAAAGAGGCGCTGCGGTATCGCGTCAGAGCGGCGCGTGAGTTCCTCGCAAAGATCGGAGTAACGGCATGAACAGCATGAGCTACCGGGGCTACACCGCCCGCATGGAATTCGACCCCGACGACAAGATCATTGTCGGGCGGGTGCTCGACATCGACGACATCATTAGCTTCCACGGCACGTCGGTGGCCGAGTTCGAGAGCGCGCTGAACAGCGCCGTAGACGGCTACATCGCCGCCTGCGAGCAGCTCGGGCAGGCGCCCGACAAGCCCGCCAGCGGCAAGATGATGCTGCGCGTTGACCCCGCCGTGCATGCCGCCGCCGTCAAAGCCAGCGCGCGCAGCGGCCAGAGCCTGAACAAGTGGGCCGAGCAAGTGCTGCGCGCGGCGGCGCGCGCCTGAAACGCCGAAGCAGGGCAGCGGCCCGCTGACGCTGCGCGACGCGATCGATTCCGACACGGCGCCAGTGGCAGGGCAATACGCCGCAGCGGCCGCCGGCCCGGCAAAGTCGGTCAAGCCGAATCGACGCCCTCGAATACGGCCACCATCGTCACCTCGCAGCCCACGCTTGCCAACGTCACCATGGCGCTTTCGCTCATGTCGTGCAGCGCCCACAACCCGTCGGCGCCGATGCGAAAGACCTCGACACGCCGTGTCTCGGGGTCGACCAGCGCGTATTCCTGCAAGCTGACGATCCGGCGGTAGAGCGCGAACTTCTGGCTGCGGTCACAGGCCTGCGTCGAGGGCAAAAGCACTTCGATCACCAACTTCGGTGCGTGAAAGATCATCTCGGTGCGCAGGTTGTCCGGGTCGCAAGTGACGAAGACATCGGGGTAGAGGATGGCGTCGTCGACGGGCTGGACCTTCATCCCTTCGCTGAACACCTGGCACTGGCTGCCGCTCAAGGCATTGCCGAGCGCCCTGGCCAGGTTGGCGACCACGCGCCCGTGCACGCGCCTCCCACCAGCAAAAGCCGATTCGCAAGTCGCCATGCGTTGAGGGCCTCCCTGCCTGGCTAAATCTCATGGATTCGATGCCAGCAATGCCTGAACGTCGAGCAACAGAGCAGGCAATTGCGTTTGCACGGTGCTCCACACCAACGCGTGGTCTACCAAGTCGTAACCGTGGATCAGAATGTTTCGAAAGGCGATGATCTGCGGGTACTGTCCGATGCCTTCAGCGCAAGAGGGGTCGATTTTCGCCAGCCGCTTGACAGCCTCGCCGATGATCTCGAAATTGCGTTCCACGGCCTGACGCAGCAACCGATCGGCGCTGTATTGCGCCAGCGTGCGACCTTTCATCACCTCGCTGATGAAAGCCGCAGCGTCGCGGATGTCCTCAAGCAGCTTTGGCGACCGGGCGTGCATACACGGGCCGCCGCGTGCGGTTGACCGACGCGATGAAGTACGGATTGACCATCGCGCCGGCCATCACCAGGTCGACCTTGCGGCCCAGAAGCGCGGCCAGCGCCTCGTTCAACCCGAAGTAGCGGTTGAACAGTTCAGGCTGCGCACCGGGACCAAAGTCGACGACAAAATCGATGTCGCTGCATTGCGGGTCGAAAGTGTCGTCGGCCGCCGAGCCGAACAGGTCCAGCCTCTGCACACCATACTGGCGGCAAAGGCGCTGAATTTCGTCACGGTGGGGGTCGATGAGGTGATGCATTTCAGACTCGCCGGCAAATTATGCCGCCAACATTCTGTTTGAGGTGGCCAGGATGGCGGGCGGGTTTGCGCCGAATGTGCGTCGATTGCGCGGCAGCGCTTGAGGCCCGCGGCGGGGCAATACGCCGCCCCGGCCGCCGGTTCGGCAAAGTCGGTCAAGCCGGGTCCGCGCCCTCGAACATGGCCCCCATCGTCACCTCGCA
>JANORB010000104.1:0-29963 GCA_031415135.1 Methylibium sp. | reverse complement strand
CGGCTCATCACGATGGTGTTGGCGGTGGGAACGTCGATGCCGGTCTCGATGATGGTCGAGCACAGCAGAAGGTTGTGGCGCTGGGCCACGAAATCGCGCATCACATGTTCGAGTTCGCGTTCCGGCATCTGGCCGTGGGCGATGGCGATGCGCGCTTCGGGCACCAAGGCCTGCAAGGTCTCGCGCCGGTGCCCGATGGTGGCCACGTCGTTGTGCAGGAAGTACACCTGCCCGCCGCGCTTCAATTCGCGCAGCACGGCCTCGCGGATCGTGCCGCTGGACTCGGTGCGCACGAAGGTCTTGATGGACAAGCGGCGCTGCGGCGCGGTGGCGATCACGCTCAGGTCGCGCAGGCCTTCGAGCGCCATGCCCAAGGTGCGAGGGATGGGGGTGGCGGTGAGGGTCAGCACATCGACCTCGGCGCGCAGGGCCTTGATGGCCTCTTTGTGGCGCACGCCGAAGCGGTGCTCTTCGTCGATCACCAGCAGCCCCAGGCGCTTGAACCTGACGCTCTGGCTGATGAGCTTGTGGGTGCCGACGACGATGTCGATCGTGCCGTCCGCGATGCCTTCGAGCGAGGCCTTGATCTCCTTGGGCGAACGGAAGCGCGACAGCTCGGCCACCTTGACCGGCCACTGGCCGAAGCGGTCGGTGATGTTCTGGTAGTGCTGCTCGGCCAGCAGCGTGGTCGGCGCCAGGATCGCCACCTGCTTGCCGCCGGTGACGGCGACGAAGGCCGCGCGCAAGGCCACCTCGGTCTTGCCAAAACCCACGTCGCCGCAGATCAGCCGGTCCATCGGTTTGGGTGACACCATGTCCTGGATGACGGCGTGGATGGCGGCCTTTTGGTCGGGTGTTTCCTCGAAGCCGAAGCTGGCCGCAAAGGCTTCGTAGTCGTGCGGCGAAAAGCAGAACGCATAACCTTCGCGCGCCGCGCGTTGGGCGTAGAGGTTGAGCAATTCGGCCGCCGTGTCGCGCACCTGTTCGGCCGCCTTGCGCTTGGCCTTGTCCCACTGGCCCGAGCCGAGCCGGTGCAGCGGCGCCTCTTCAGCGCTGACGCCGGTGTAGCGCGCGATCAGGTGGAGTTGCGCCACCGGCACGTACAGCGTGGCCTTGTCGGCGTATTCGAGGTGCAGGAATTCGCTGGCGCCGCCGTCATGGGGACCGAGGTCGATGTGGCGCAAGCCCACGTAGCGGCCGATGCCGTGGTTGATGTGAACCACCGGGTCGCCCACCTTCAGCTCCGACAGGTCTTTGATCAGCGCGTTGACGTCGCTCACCTGCTCCTGCTTGCGCTTGCGGCGCGCGCTGGGGCTGGTGGCGAACAGCTCGGTTTCGGTGACGAACTGGATGCCGGCCTCAAGCCACTGGAAGCCCTGCGCCAGCGGGGCCACGGCGATCGCAAAGCGTTCGGCACCGCTCTCGAATTCGGCCAGCGTGGCCACGCTCGGCGGCTCGATGCGGCTGTCGCGCAGCAACTCCAGCAGGCTCTCGCGCCGGCCCTGGCTCTCGGCCACGATCAGCACACGTTGTGGTGTGGTGCTGATGTGGGTCTGCAGCTTCTTCAGCGGCTCGGGGGCACCGCGATCAACGCTCAGGTCGGGCAGCGGTCCGGACCAGGCGTCGCCCTCGGCCCCACGCACCGCCAGCACCGCGTGCGCGCCCGCCAGCGTGAAGAACTCGTCGGGTTTGAGGAACAGCTCTTCGGGCGCCAGGATCGGCCGCTCGCGGTCGTGCTGCAGGAATCGATGGCGCTCGCGCGTGTCGGTCCAGAAATGCTTCAGCGCATCGTCGACTTCGCCGTGCAGCGCGACGCTGGCGTTGGCGCCCAGGTAGTCGAAGATCGTTGCGGTGGCATCGAAAAACAGCGGCAGGTAGTACTCGATGCCGGCGGTGGCGATGCCGCTGCCGACGTCCTTGTAGAGCCGCACCTTGGTCGGGTCGCCGTCCATTCTTTCGCGCCAGCGCGAGCGGAATGCGGCCCGCGCGTCCTCGTCCATCGGGAACTCGCGGCCGGGCAGCAGCCGCACTTCGGGCACCGGGTACAGACTGCGCTGGGTGTCGGGGTCGAAGGTGCGGATCGAGTCGACCTCGTCACCGAACAAGTCGACCCGATAGGGCACGGCCGAGCCCATCGGGAACAGGTCGATCAACCCGCCGCGCACCGCATATTCGCCCGGCGACACGACCTGGCTCACGTGGGTGTAGCCGGCCAGCGTGAGCTGCGATTTCAGCGCCGCTTCGTTGAGCTTTTCCTTCTGCTTGAAGTTGAAGGTATAGGCCGCCAGGAAACTCGGCGGGGCCAGCCGCACCAGCGCGGTGGAGGCCGGCAGCAGCACCACGTCGACCTCCGGCTGCTTGCCATGTTGAAGCAGGCGCCACAGCGTGGCCAGCCGCTCGGAGATGAGGTCCTGATGCGGCGAGAAGGTGTCGTAGGGCAGCGTCTCCCAATCCGGAAACACCGCCACCCGCAGGCCCGGCGCGAAGAAGGGCAACTCGGCCTCCAGCCGCTGTGTGTCCGCCGGCTCGGCGGTGACGATCGCGGTGAGTTTTTTTTGCCCCGCTTGCTGTTGCGCAAAGCGCGCCAGCAGCAAGGCATCGGCCGAGCCGAATGGGCGGGGCAGGGTGAAACGTTTTCCGGCGGCGAGTGGAGGCAGTTGCATGCGCGAGGCGAACAAAAAAAGCAAATCGCCCCGCAAGGCATTCCCCCGGGGCGATCAAGAGTGGCGATTATAGAATTCGCGCACCGATGGCCGCCCCCGAACCCTTGCCAAATCCACCCCGCCTGTATGCGCTGGTTCCCTGTGCCGGGGCCGGCGCGCGTGCCGGTGCTGCCGGGCCGAAGCAGTACACGCTGCTGGCCGGCAAGAGCGTGGTGGCGCACACCTTGCAGGCGCTGTCTGGCGTCGACCGGCTCGGCGCCATCCTGGTCGTGCTGGCGCCGAACGACACCGAGTTCGAGCGGCATGCCGGCGGGTTCGATGGGCTGGTGGCCCGCTGTGGCGGCCCCACCCGGGCGCAAACGGTGGCCAACGGCATTGATGAACTTGTCGCGCGAGGTGCGAGGCCGCAAGACTGGGTGCTGGTGCACGACGCCGCCCGCTGCCTGATCCGGCCCGAGTGGGTCGACGCCCTGATCGATGCCTGCGTCGATGACGACGTGGGCGGGCTGCTGGCGATGCCGGTGGCCGACACGCTGAAGCAGGAAGTGGCCGGTCGTGTGGCCCACACGGTTGATCGCAGCGGCAAGTGGGCGGCCCAGACGCCGCAGATGTTTCGCCTGCGCACGCTGCGCGAAGCGCTGGTGCGCGCGGGCCCGGCGGTCACCGACGAATCGAGCGCCATCGAGGCGATGGGGCTGGCGCCGCTGCTGGTGCGCGGGGATTCGCGCAACTTCAAGCTGACCTGGCCCCAGGATTTCGAGTGGGCGCGGGCGCAACTCACGCGCGCCGCCCTGGCATCGCCGCCAACGCCCGCAATCGACGCCAGACCGCCGACCCGATGAAGGTATCGCCATGACAAGCCCGGGTTTTCGAATCGGCGAAGGTTGGGACACGCATGCGCTGGTCCCCGGCCGGCCTTTGGTGCTGGGCGGCGTGACCATCCCGCACACCCATGGCCTGCTGGGTCACTCAGACGCCGACGCGCTGTGCCATGCGATCACCGATGCCTTGCTGGGGGCGGCTGGGCTGGGCGACATCGGCCGCCATTTTCCGGACACCGACGCGCGGTTCGCGGGGGCCGATTCGTTGCTGTTGCTGGGCGAGGCGATCCAGCGCGTGCGTGCCGCCGGCTGGGAACTGGGCAACGTCGACTGCACCATCGTTGCGCAGGCGCCAAAGATGGCGCCGCACATCCCGGCCATGTGTCAGCGCATCGCGCAGGCGCTGGCGGTCGATGCGTTTCAGGTCAACGTGAAAGCCAAGACGGCCGAGAAGATGGGGCCGGTCGGTCTGGGCCAGGCCATCGAGGCACGGGCGGTGTGCCTGCTGGTGCGCGCGGCCTGATTCAATCGGCTGCGCCGGTGCTGGGTGCGCGGCTGAGTTCGTTGTTGGCCGCAACCAGCAATCGCAGCATGCGCATGAACTCGGCCCGCTGCGCCTTGGGCAGCGGCGCCAGCATGCGCTCCTGGGCGCGCAGCATGGATGGCAGCAGGGCGGCGAGCAGCGTGTTGCCTTCATCCGTCAAGGCGAGCAAGCGCACGCGCCGATCGTCCGCGGACGCATTGCGCACCACCAGGCCGCGAGCCTCCAACCGGTCGATCACGCCGGCGATCGTCGAGGTGTCGAAGCCGATGGCGCCCGCCAGCGTGCGCTGATCGATGCCGGGCGTATCTCCCACGGTCTGCAAGGCAGCGTATTGCACCGGTGTCACGCCATGGCTTGCGGTCTCCTGCAGAAAGATCGCCACGGCGATTTGTTGCAGGCGCCGAATGTGGTGCCCGGGCAGGGACTCGAGGTCGACCCGTGATGCGCTGGACTTTTTCATGGGCTCTGCGATGTGATTCAGGGTTGGCCCCGATTTGATCGGAGCAATGTTATCATTATGCTTATCGTCAGTGTACTAATCGTCAGTATGCAACTTTTAGGAATCGCAAATGACTGCAATGGATTCGGGACTTCCCGTCCTGGTGGCCGGCGGTGGCATCGGCGGGCTGGCCGCCGCGCTTGCGCTGACGCGGCGGGGCTTCTCGGTGAAGGTGCTGGAGCAGGCGCCCGAGATCGGCGAGATCGGTGCCGGCATTCAGCTCGGCCCGAATGCTTTTGCCGCCTTCGAGGCGCTGGGCATCGGCGCCAAGGCGCAGGGCCGCGCGGTCTACTGCGACGAGCTGGTGATGCTCGACGCGCTGGACGAGACGCTGGTCGGCCGCATCCCGGTGGGTGAGGCGTTTCGGCAGCGCTTCGGCAATCCTTACGCGGTGATCCACCGCGCCGATGTGCACCTGTCGTTGCTGGAGGGCGCGCAGCAGACCGGCCGCATCGAATTCCTCACCTCGACCCAGGTCACGCGCGTCGAGCAGGGCGCCGCGGGTGTGACCGTGTTCGATGCCCAGGGTGGCCGCCATGAAGGCATCGCGCTGATCGGTGCCGACGGTGTGAAGTCCTCGGTGCGCGAGCAATACGTCGGCGACGCGGCAAGGGTGTCGGGCCATGTGGTGTACCGCGCCGTGGTCGACAAAAAGGACTTTCCTGCCGACCTGCAATGGAACGCCGCCGCGATCTGGGTCGGGCCCAACTGCCACCTGGTGCACTACCCGCTGCGCGGCGGCGAACAGTACAACGTGGTCGTCACCTTTCACAGCCGCGACACGGAAGCGTGGAGCGTCCGCGAGGGCAGCAAGGCCGAGGTCGAGTCCTACTTCCAGGGCATCTGCCCGCGTGCGCGCCAGTTGATCGAGCTGCCCAGGAGCTGGAGGCGCTGGGCCACCGTTGACCGCGAACCGATCGCGCAATGGACCTTCGGCCGCGCCACGTTGCTGGGCGATGCGGCCCACCCCACCTTGCAGTACCTGGCGCAGGGCGCCTGCATGGCGATGGAGGACGCTGTCACCCTGGGTGAATCACTGCGCGTGCACGGCAACGACTTCTCCAAGGCCTTCGAGCTGTACCAGCGCTCGCGCGTGGCCCGCACCGCCCGCGTCGTGCTGTCGGCGCGCGAGATGGGCCGCATCTTCCACGCCCAGGGCGTCGAGCGCCTGGTGCGCAACGAACTCTGGAAGGGCCGCACGCCCGAACGCTTCTTTGACGCGATGGAGTGGCTGTACGGCTGGCGGGTCGAGAACTGTCTTGCCTCATGAATCAGCGAAGCCCTTTCCCCTTTCCCCTTTCCCCTTGACGGGGGACGGAGCGACAACCCCATGGAGTGTTTATGAACTACGTTTTTGAACCCGAAGCGCAAGTGACTGTGCCTGTCGTGGGCAGCGATGCGCTGTTCCCGGTGCGCCGCATCTACTGCGTTGGCCGCAACTACGCCGCGCATGCCCGCGAGATGGGCTTCGACTCCGACCGCGAGCCGCCGTTCTTCTTCTGCAAGCCCGGCAACGCCATCGTCGTCGTGCCGCCGGGCCAGACGGTCGATGTGGCCTACCCGTCGCAGACCCGTGAATACCACCACGAGATCGAACTCGTCGCCGCGATCGGCAAGGGCGGGCGCGACATCCCTGTGGCAAAGGCCAACGAGCACGTGTTCGGTTATGCCGTGGGCCTGGACATGACGCGGCGCGACCTGCAGCTGCGCGCCCGCGACAAGGGCCGGCCGTGGGAGTTGGGCAAGGCGTTCGACCAGTCGGCGCCGATCGCCCCGTTGGTTCCGGCTTCGAAGATCGGACACCCGGCGAAGGGCGCCGTGTGGGTGCAGGTCGATGGCGCCGACCGCCAGCGCAGCGACATCGCCAAGCTCATCTGGTCGGTGCCCGAGATCATCGCCAACCTGTCCACGTTCTTCGAGCTGTGCCCGGGCGACCTGGTCTACACCGGCACGCCCGAGGGCGTGGCCGGCGTGCAACGTGGCCAGACCATGGTCGGCGGCGTCGAGGGCTTGGGCGAACTGCGCGTCAAGGTGATCTGAACCGAACCCGAGGAGACCCGCAATGCATGCCATGCCCGCTCCCCAAGCTGAAAGCCCGGCGCGAAGCCTTCTACGGCCGCGCCGACACGCAACACCTGGCGCCACTGTGGACGCGGCTCAAGTTGCTCGTTCCCGAAGCGCCGACGCCGGTGGGCGTGGCGCACCACTGGCGCTACGCCGAGGTGCTCCCCCACGTGATGGAGTCGGCCGAGCACATCAGCGCGAAGGAAGCCGAGCGCCGTGTGCTGATCCTCGAGAACCCGGGCCTCAAGGGCAGCTCGCAGATCACCAACTCGCTCTACGCCGGGCTGCAAATCATCATGCCCGGCGAGGTGGCGCCCGCGCACCGGCATGCGCAGAGCGCACTGCGCTTCATCATTGAGGGCAGCGGCGCGTACACCGCGGTCGATGGCGAAAAGAGCACCATGCAGCCGGGCGACTTCGTCATCACACCGAGCTGGACGTTTCACCACCACGGCAATGAATCGAATCAACCGATGGTCTGGCTCGACGGCCTGGACATTCCGCTGGTGGCGCTTTTCAACAGCACCTTCCGCGAGGACCGGACCGCCCCGCTGCTGAAGCCCCCCTGACACGCCCGGAAGGCGGCGCGCTGGCGCGCTTTGGGCAGGGGCTGCTGCCGGTGGGCCACCGCGCCGCGTCGCTGAATTCGCCGGTCTTCAAAGTGCTCACCGACCCCGAGATCAAGCAGCGCTTCGACACCTTTGCGTTCGAGCCGATCAGCTGGTCGCCCGAGGAGATCGGCCGCAACGCCGAGGCCAACGGCAAGGTCTACGAGCAGCTCGTCAAGAAGGCGAACATCAGCCTCGAATAGAGCAGGCGCTCAAGGCGCTCTGCGCAAGCGGATGTGAACCAGCAAGCCACCGTCGTTGGCGTTGGTCAGCTCGAAGGCGCCGCCCATGCGCTGAATCGCCTTTTCGACGATCGCCAGCCCCAGCCCGGCGCCGGTGGCCGCAGTGCGCGCGGCGTCGCCGCGGAAAAACGGTGTGGTCAGCTGGCTGAGTTTTTCCGGGTCCACACCCGGGCCGAAGTCGCGCACGGACAGGATCACCCAGCGGCCGGTGCGCGCGTAGGTGACCTGCACCCGGGCGATGCCGGTGTCGGTTGAGCGGCCATAGCGGCGCGCGTTTTCAAACAGGTTTTGCAGCACCCGGCCCAGCTCGATCGGGTCGGCCAGGACCTTGATGTCGGGCGCCACGCGGGCCTGGATGCGGATCTCGCTCGGGTCGCGAAAGGCCGCCGCTTCGCGGTCGACCAGGTCACTGAGCGGCACCGGCACCATCTTCACGTCGCCGGGGCGGGCGTAGTCCATGAACTTGTCGATGATGGCGTCGAGCTGCTCGATGTCCTGCGCCATGTTGCTCTTGGCTTCTTCGTCGTGCACGCTCATTTCGGCTTCCAGCCGAAGCCGCGCCAGCGGGGTGCGCAGGTCGTGCGAAATGCCGGCCAGCATCACGGCGCGGTCGGCCTCGACCTTGGCGAGTTCACGCGCCATGCGGTTGAAGCCCATGTTGACCTGGCGGATTTCGCTCGTCAACGTGGTCTCGTCGAGGTGCGACTCGAACTCGCCTTCGCGGATTCGGCTGGCGGCGAACGACAGGTCGCGCAGCGGCCGGTTGATCAGGCTGGCGATGGTCGCCGAGCCGAGGATCGTGGCCAGCAGCGCAATGCCCACCCACAGCGACAAGGTGCTGATGGCCATCGGCCCGACGCTGCCGCGGTCGGTCTGCAGCCAGTACGGGTCTTTTTCGATCGAGAAGCCGACCCACAGGCCGGGCACGCCATTGACCGAACTGGCCACCAGCGTGTCGGGCCCCAGTTGCGAACGCAGGCCCAGGCCGATGGCGCGCGAAAACCGGTCGACTTCATAAGGCACCCACTTGTCCTGCGGCTCGCGCGGCGCAAGCTTGACCGAGGCCTGGTTCGACATGCTCTTGATCAGCGCAATCCGGTTGATGCCGTCACTGCTGCGCAACGCCGAACGCGCCAGGTTGACCAGGCTGGCAATCTGCTGGGCCGCCTGCACCGCGCGCGGCTCGAATTCGAGCGCGCGAAATGTCTGGGTCCAGGCGAATACCCCCCCGGCCAGCAGAAGGGCCAGCAAAACGAAGGTGCGCCAGAACAGGCTGAGCGCGAGCAGTTTCTTGGGCATGGAAGGGAGAAGGCGGGCGGTGCGCTGCCCAGTGTCGCAGACGGACGACGATCGACGGGGTCAAGTCGCTACGTCCGGCACGAACACATAGCCCACGCCCCAGACGGTCTGGATGTAGCGCGGCTGGGTCGGGTCGGGCTCGATCATCTTGCGCAGGCGCGAGATCTGCACATCCAGGCTGCGGTCGAACGGCTCGAATTCACGGCCGCGCGCCAACTGCGCCAGCTTGTCGCGCGACAAGGGTTGGCGCGGGTGGCGCACCAGCGCCTTGAGCATCGAGAACTCGCCGGTGGTCAGCGCCATCTGTTCGCCATCCTTGGTGAGGCGGCGCAAGGTCAGGTCGAACTCGAACGGGCCGAAGGTCACGGTCTGCGCGTCCTTTGCCGGGGCGCCCGGCGCCTCCAGCGTGGGGCGGCGGCGCAGCACGGCGTGGATTCGCGCCAGCAGTTCGCGCGGGTTGAAGGGCTTGGGCAGGTAGTCGTCGGCACCGACTTCGAGGCCGACGATGCGGTCCACGTCTTCCACCTTGGCGGTCAGCATGATGATCGGCGTGAGGTCGTTGCCGGCCCGCAGCCGGCGGCAAATCGACAGGCCGTCTTCGCCCGGCAGCATCAGGTCGAGCACGATCAGGTTGACCGTTTCCCGGGTCAGCACCCGGTTCAGCGCCTTCGCGTCTTCAGCGAGCAGCACCTCGAAACCCTCTTGCGTGAGGTAGCGGCGCAGCAGGTCGCGAATGCGGGCGTCGTCGTCCACGACGACGATTCGGTCGGGGCGCGGATTGGCGGTGGTGTTCATGGGCAAGCTCCAAATTTGTAACAACCGGGATTCTGCGCAGGTTTGACGCGTACCTTTGGTGGTTCTGACTGGCTGTTACAACTTTTGCCGTGAGGTTTTTTTACTCTGTGCGCGAAGGGCAGTGGCGGGTCGGCCACCGCCCCGGGCCCGAACCAGGATGTGGACAATGCAAGCCCGTGTGCCCGCACCTTCCGGAGACAGCCCGACATGATTGCGCTTCTGTATTCCACCCTCCTGGCGACGCTTGTCTTTGGCGCAGCAGCTCACGCCCAAGCCGCGGATGCGGCGCCGCCGCAGGGCGTGGTCAACCTGGCGTCGAGCGCCAGCATCGAGGTCACCAAGGATTTGTTGACCGTGACGCTGACCACCTCGCGCGAAGGCCAGGATGCCGCGGCCGTGCAAACCCAGCTCAAGCAAGCGCTCGACGCCGCGCTGGCCGAAGCCAGAAAGGTGGCCCGGCCGGGCCAGCTGGACCTGCAGACCGGCAACTTCGCGCTCTATCCGCGCTACTCCAACAAGGGTGGCATCACCGGCTGGCAGGGCAGCGCGGAGTTGGTGGTCGAGGGGCGCGACATGCAGGCCATCGGGCAGCTCACCGGCCGCATCAACACACTGACGATCGCGCGCGTGGCCTACAACCTGTCGCGCAGCCTGCGCGAAAAGGTGGAGGCCGATGCCAGCGCGCAGGCGATCGCCGCCTACCGCGCCAAGGCGGCCGACTACGCCAAGCAATTCGGCTACAGCGCCTACGTGGTTCGTGAGGTGAACGTGGCGTCGGGCGAGCCGGTGACGTATGCCAGCGCACCGATGCTGCGCAACAAGACCATGTCGGCGTCGGCCGACGAGGCGCTGCCGGTCGAGCCCGGCAAAGGCAGCGTCAGCGTGACGGTGAGCGGCTCGGTGCAGATGAAGTAGGGTGGGTGCGCGCCTGCTGCGGCAACTGCGTCTACTGCGCCGTCCAGCCTCCGTCGACGGCCCAGGCCACACCGCGCACGTTGTCGGCCGCCGCGGAGCACAGGAACACCGCCAGGTCACCCAATTGCTCGGGCGTGGTGAACTGCAGCGACGGCTGTTTTTCCGCCAGCAGGCGGCGCTTCGATTCGGCATCGTCCACGCCTTCCCGCACCGCGCGCGCATCGACCTGTTGTTGCACCAGCGGCGTCAGCACCCAGCCCGGGCAGATGGCGTTGACGGTGATGCCGGTGGTGGCCACTTCGAGCGCCACCGCCTTGGTGAAGCCGACGATGCCGTGCTTGGCCGCAACGTAAGCCGACTTTTGCGCCGACGCCACGAGGCCGTGGGCCGAGGCAATGTTGATCACACGGCCCCAGTTCCTGGCCCGCATGCCGGGCATCGCCAGCCGCGTGGTGTGGAACGCCGAGCACAGGTTGATGGCGATGATCGCGTCCCAGCGCTCGACGGGGAAGTCTTCGACCCGCGCCACATGCTGGATGCCGGCGTTGTTGACCAGCACGTCGACACCGCCGAAATCAGCCTCCGCGTAAGCCATCATGGCTTCGATCTGCGCGGGCTGGCTCATGTCGGCGCCGTGGTAGCCGACCTTCACGCCGAGGGCATTGATTTCGGCGCGGGCCGCTTCGAAATCACCGAAACCGTTGAGCACGATGTTGGCGCCTTGGGCCGCGAGGCGCTTTGCAACGCCCAGGCCGATGCCGCTGGTGGAGCCGGTGACGAGGGCGGTTTTTCCTTTGAGCATGGGTTCTCCTTGGGGTGTTGGCTTAGCATCGATTATCGAAGAGGAAACTGAAACGCCATGAGTGAACCCCGCTTGAATCACGTGCAATGCCTGGACTCCGGCGGCCTGCATCGCATGGCCTACTGGGAGTGGGGCGACCCGGCCAATGCGCGCGTGCTGGTGTGTGTGCACGGGCTGAGCCGTCAGGGGCGCGACTTCGACGGGCTGGCCCAGGCCTTGAACGCCGAGTACCGGGTGGTGTGCCCCGACGTGGTCGGGCGCGGCCGGTCCGACTGGCTGGCCGACCCGATGGGCTACCAGATCCCCGCCTACGTGGCCGACATGGTGACGCTGCTGGCCCGCCTGGACGCGAACGAGCTGCACTGGCTGGGCACGTCGATGGGCGGGCTGATCGGAATGGGGCTGGCGGCCTTGCCCCAGTCGCCGATCACGCGGTTGGTGCTCAACGACGTGGGCCCGACGATCGAGCCCGACGCGCTCGCCCGGATCGACAGCTATCTGGGCCTGCCGATGCACTGGGCCACGCTCGACGAAGCGGCGGACTACCTGTTGAGCATCTCCAGGGGTTTCGGCACCCACACCCGCGAGCAGTGGCTGACGCTGACGCGGCCAATGGTGGTGGCCGACGGGGCCGGGCTGAAGCCGCACTACGACCCGCACATCGCCGTGCCGTTTCGGGCCATGAAGCCCGAGGCCGTGGCCTTCGGCCAGGCCATGTTGTGGCGCAGCTATGACGCGATCACCTGCCCGACGCTGCTGCTGCGCGGCGCCGACTCCGACCTGCTGACCCGCGAAACGGCGCTGGAGATGACGCGCCGCGGGCCGCAGGCGCGCCTGCACGAGTTCGCCGGCGTGGGCCACGCGCCGATGCTGGTGGTGCCCGACCAGGTGAGCGTCGTCCGGGAGTTCCTGCTCGGGCCATGAAGACCGGCGCGCTGGACAAACGCAACGAAGCGGCACCCATCGTTGCGTTGATCGACGATCCCGGCGCGCCGGTTGACGGCCCGGACGCGGTCGGTCGCGCACGCGCATTCGCCGAGCCGCTGCTGGCCGGCCAGGCATTGGACACCGGCGAAGACGCGCTGGCTCACGCCGACGCTGTCGCGGCGATCCTGCAAGGCATTGGCGCCGCGCCAAACATGCGCGCCGCCGCCTACCTGGTTTATGCCGGTGACTACCTCAGCAAGCCGGAAGAGGTGCTGGCCAAGGCGTTCGGCGCGTCGCAGGCGAGCCTGGTCAGCCACACCGCCAAGCTGGTGCGGATTCAACGGGCGGCGCGTGATGCGCAGGTCGGCGAGGACCAGCGGGCCCAGCAAACCGAGCGGGTGCGCAAGATGCTGCTGGCCTTTTCGCGCGACTTGCGCGTGGTGCTGTTGCGCCTGGCGTCGCGTTTGCAAACCCTGCGCTATTTCGCAGCCAGCAAGAGGCATTGCCCGGGGGTGCTGGCGGCCGAGTCGATGCAGGTGTTTGCGCCGCTGGCCAACCGGCTCGGCATCTGGCAGATCAAGTGGGAACTGGAAGACCTGGCGTTTCGATTTCTGGAACCCGACCACTACAAGACCGTGGCGCGGCTGCTGGACGAAAAGCGCGTGGAGCGCGAACAACGTGTCGAGACGATTCGGCTCGATCTCAAGCGCGACCTGCAGGCCCACAGCGTGAAGGCCGAAGTGCAGGGCCGCCCCAAGCACCTGTACAGCATCTGGAAAAAGATGCACGGCAAGGCGCTCGAATTTTCGCAGGTGCTGGATGTGCGGGCCCTGCGCGTGATCGTCGACAGCGAGGCCGATTGTTATGCCGTGCTGGGCCGTGTGCATGAGCGGTTCCGCGTGGTTCCCGGCGAACTGGACGACTACATCGCCCGGCCCAAGCCGAACGGCTACCAGTCGCTGCACACGGTGGTGCTGGACGAGCACGACCGCGCGGTCGAAGTGCAGATTCGCACCCGCGCGATGCACGAACACGCCGAGCATGGCGTGGCAGCGCATTGGGCCTACAAGGAGGCCGGAGCGAAAGGCTATGCCGGCGTGAACGCGAGCGGCGAATTCGACGCGCAGGTGGCCGAGGCGCGCAAGGCGGTGTTGCGCCAGTTGCTGGCCTGGGAGCGGGATTTTGTCGAACAAGGCAGCCACAGCCAGGCGGCCGGCACGCAGGTTTTCGACGACCGGATCTACGTCTTCACGCCCCAGGCGACGGTGGTCGAGCTGCCAGCCGGCGCCACCCCGATCGACTTTGCCTACGTGGTGCACACCGACCTCGGCCACCGTTGCCGCGGTGCCCGGGTGGACGGTGCCATGGTGCCGATGAACACCCGGCTGCGCAGTGGCCAGACCGTGGAAATCACGGCCGCCAAGGAAGGCGGGCCGTCGCTGGACTGGCTCAACACCGAACTGGGCTTCCTGCAAAGCCCGCGCTCCCGGGCCAAGGTCAGGGCCTGGTTCAATGCGCTGGCGATGCAGGCGACCATCGCACGCGGGCGCGAGGCGGTGGAAAAGCTGTTGCAGCGCGAGGGCAAGACCGCCGTCAAGCTCGACGACCTGGCCTCGCGTCTGGGTTTTCGAAATGCCGAAGCCTTGTTCGAGGTGGTCGGCAAAGACGAGTTCTCGCTGCGCAACATCGAGAACCTGCTGCGGCCCGTGGAGCCCGCGCCAAGCGCGGACGAAGTCATCGCGCTGCGCCGCTCGCGACCCGAGTCGGACTCTCCCAAGGGTGGCGTGCTGGTGGTCGGCGTCGAGTCGTTGCTGACCAGCCTGGCGCGCTGCTGCCGGCCCGCGCCGCCGGATGCGATCGGTGGCTACGTCACACGGGGCAGGGGCGTGGCGGTGCACCGCGCCGCTTGCAGCAACTTTCGGCAGATGGCGCTGAAGGCTCCCGAGCGCCTGATCCCGGTGGCCTGGGGCACAGCCCGCGTGGACAAGCCGAGCGCGTTCCCGGTCGACGTCAGCATCGAGGCCAGCGATCGGCAAGGGCTGCTGCGCGACATCTCCGAGGTTTTTGCCAAAGACAAGATGAACGTCGTCGGCGTGAAGACCCAGTCAGTGAAAGACCCGCGCGGCGGCACGGCATGGATGACCTTCACGGTCGAGGTCGCCGACTCCGCGCGCCTGGCCCCCGTGCTGGCCCTGGTCGCGCGGGTTGACGGCGTGCGCAGCGCCCGACGCAAGTGAAAGTCCGGCAAGCGCCGAGGCGAGAACACGAAAATGCCGCTGATATACTTTGCTCCTTCTCAGGCGCGTAGCTCAGCTGGTTAGAGCACCACCTTGACATGGTGGGGGTCGATGGTTCGAGTCCATTCGCGCCTACCAAATTCGGTAGGAAGAACAAGCACTTGGCGGCAACGCCAGGTGTTTTTTTCTTGCTGGTGCGGAAAATGGACGGACAACACCAGCGTCCGACACATCAGCGTCCGAAGTGTGGGTGTCCAAAGTCGCTCGCCCCATTCGATGCGCACCCCTGGGTCCAAAGGACCGAATCGCTCCCAGGATCCGACCCACTCCCGTACTCGGGCGGGATCGGTGATGAAGTCCTTCGCCCCCGACGGCCTGGCAAAGCCCATCGCCTTGCTTCGATCGCCTTGCTTCGAGAAGTGATTCGGCAGCACATTCAGCCGTGCTTTGACAGGGTCGGGAACGTTGGTGACGAAGACTGTCGGCGCCGATCGCGGCGAGGCTGCGCCTGCCAGGTCGGCACGCGCTTCAGGCTTCGATGATGACCTTGAGCGCCTTCGTCTCTGAAGCCTTGCCGAAGCTCTCGCAGGCCTGCAGGATCTGGCCCAGCGTGTAGCGGTGGGTGATCATGAGGGCGGCGTCGATGCGCTTGGACTGCACGGTCTTGAGCAGCATCGGGATCGAGAAGGTGTCCACCAGGCCGGTGGTGATCGTCACGTTGTGCGACCACAGCCGTTCCAGGTGCAGGTCAACCTTCACGCCGTGCACACCCACGTTGGCAATCGTGCCGCCCGGGGCCACGATGTCCTGGCACCACTCGAAGGTGGCGGGGATGCCCACCGCCTCGATGGCGGTGTCCACGCCGCGCCCGCCGATCCGCTTCATCACCCGCTCGGCTGCCTTTCCGTCGCTGCTGTTGACGATCTCGGTCGCGCCGAAGCGCTGGCTTACCGACAGGCGGTTGTGGTCGAGGTCGATCATGATGATCTGCGCCGGCGAGTAAAACTGCGCCGTCAGCAGCGCCGCCAGCCCGATCGGCCCCGAACCCACGATGGCGACGCTGCCGCCCACCCGCACCCGGCCGTTGAGCACGCCGCACTCGAACCCGGTGGGCAGGATGTCGCTGAGCATCACCAGCGCTTCTTCATCGGCGCCGGCGGGGATCGGGTACAGGCTGGTGTCGGCATGCGGAATGCGAACGTATTCGGCTTGCGTGCCGTCGATGCGGTTGCCGAGGATCCAGCCCCCCGTGCCGCAGTGCAAATACATGCTCTTGCGGCAGTACTCGCAGCGGCCACAGGCGCTGATGCACGAGATCAGCACCCGGTCGCCGGGCTTGAAGGTCGTGACACCCGCGCCCACGGCGTCGACGATGCCCACACCCTCATGACCCAGCACCGTGCCGGGTTTGCAGGTGGGCACGTCGCCCTTGAGGATGTGCAGGTCGGTGCCGCAGATGGTCGTCTTGGTGATCTTCACCACCGCGTCGGTCGGCGCCTGGACGGTGGGCTTGGGGCGGTCTTCCAGCGCATTCCAGTCTGTGCGGTGGCGAACTTATGGGCCGATGTGCGATGCGCGGCGACCCGGAGGTTTCGAAACGCGAAAGCGCGTCCTCGACTCGATGGCGGCGTTGAACCTGGGTGGCGCGAGACGCAGCGCCTTCGCCATGGCGCTCATCGCCCGGCTCTCCCACCGGCTCGGCAATGGCCGTGGCGCGGGCTGCGCAGGGCCTGCTACGCTTCGGGCTGTGATGAAGGTCATGCTGCGTTCCTGGCGATTGCTGATCCTGATGTGGGCCGTTCTGCTGGCCCCGCAGGTGGCGCTCGTCCATGGGCTGTCGCACGGTCTGGCCAGCACCGCGCACGACCGGCGGGAGGCCGACAAGCAGCCGCATGTGGCAGCCAAGGTCTGTGACACGTGCCTGGCGTTCGCGCAGCTCGGCGCCGTGCTGCCGTCCCGCTTTGAGTGGATTGCCGGCCCTGATCCATTGCCCGGGCGCGCCGGTGCGCGGGGCGCCCCGGCCGAGTCGCGCCACACCGGGGCGTTCCACGCCCGCGCTCCTCCTGCCTCGCCGAGTTGATCGACAAGTCCCGTCACGGGGCTCGGGCCAGATGCGCTGTCGCGCCTGGCGATCACTTCATTTCGCAGGAGAAATTCATGTCCACATCCCGCGTGGCGGCAGCAGGCCTTGGCCTGGCCGCCGTGTTTGCGGTTCCGCTCGCAGCGATCGGCGCCGAGCCGGCCGCCGAGCTGCAGCAACTCAAGAACCAGATCGACGAGCTGCGGCAGTTGCACGAGTCGCGGCTTCAAGCCTTGGAGCGGCGCATTCTCGAACTGCAAGCCCAACCGCCGGCCGACCCGGCCCAGCCGAACTCTCCGCTTGCGCCGCCGGCCGGGCCGGCTGCGGCGCCGGCCTCCGCATCGGCCTTCAATCCGGCGATCTCGTTGATCCTTGCCGGGACCCACGCCAGGCTTTCCCGCGACCCGGCGAACTACCGGCTGCACGGGTTCATTCCCAGCGGCGGTGAGGCCGGCCCCGGCCGGCGCGGGTTCCAGATCGGCGAGTCTGAACTGGGCATCGGCGCCAACATCGACCCGTTGTTCTCCGGGCGGCTCACCGCCTCGCTTGCCGGCGACGACGGCGTGAGCGTCGAGGAAGCCTGGTTCGAACGCCAGGGTCTGTTCGACGGTGGCACGCTGCGCGGCGGGCGCTTTCTCTCGTCGATCGGTTACCTGAACGACCACCATGCCCACACCTGGGACTTCGTCGACGCGCCGCTGGCCTACCAGGCCTTCTTCGGCGGACCGATCAAAACCGACGGCCTGCAGCTGCGCTGGCTGGCGCCGACGCAGCGCTACTTTGAACTGGGTGCGGAAATCGGCTCGGGCGCTTCGTTCCCAGGCAGCGACACCGGGCGCAACGGGATCGGCTCGACGGCGTTGTTCGCCCACGTTGGCGATGACCTGGGCGACAACGCCAGCTGGCGCGCCGGGGCGTCGGTGGTGCACCACCGCGCCAGCGATCGTGGCTTCGACGACCGCAACGCGGCGGGGACCCCGGTGACCAATGCCTTCAGCGGCAGCAGTCGCACCTGGGCGCTCGACGGCATCTACAAATGGGCGCCGGGGGGCAACGCGCGCCGGCAGAGCCTGGTGATCCAGGGCGAATACTTCCGCCGCACCGAGGCAGGAAGCTTGAGCCACGACACCCAGTCGCTGGCCGGCGGCCCGGCCAGCGGCGACTACCGCGCGACCCAGGCCGGCGGGTACCTGCAGGCGGTCTATCAGTTCATGCCGAGGTGGCGAATCGGAGCGCGCCACGACCGGCTCGATTCGGGCACCCCGAACATCGGGCTGCTCGGAACCGGTGGTCTGACCGCAGCCGATTTCCCGGTCTTGCTGAGTGCGCGGCCTTCGCGCAGCAGTTTGATGCTCGACTATTCGCCGTCGGAATTCAGCCGCCTGCGCCTGCAGTTCGGCGCCGACCGCAGCAACCCCGCCGCCACCGACCGCCAAATCTTCCTGCAGTACATCATGAGCCTCGGTGCCCATGGTGCGCACAGGTTCTAGGAGCACGCCATGACACTGCATCTCAAACACCTGTGGCTCGCGATCGTCGTGTTCGCGTCGCCGCAGGCGCAGGCGGCGCTCAACGTCGTGGCCTGCGAGCCCGAATGGGCGGCGCTGGCCAAAGAGCTGGGCGGCGACAGGCTGAGCGTCACGTCGACCACCAGCGCGTTGCAGGACCCGCATCACATCGAGGCGCGGCCGAGCCTGATCGCGCGCATGCGCAACGCCGATCTGCTGGTGTGCACCGGCATGGAGCTCGAGATCGGCTGGCTGCCGGTGCTGATCCAGCAATCAGCCAATGCGAAACTTGCCGCCGGAGCGCCGGGCAATTTCGAGGCGGGGCGTTTCGTCACGCCGCTCGAGGTGCCCACTCGGCTCGATCGCGCCGACGGTGACGTGCACGGCGGCGGCAACCCGCACGTCCAGCTCGATCCGCGCAACCTCGCGAAGGTGGCGAACGCGCTGGCCGCCCGCCTGGCGCAGGTCGATGCGCCGAATGCCGCGTTCTACCAGGAGCGGCACAAGGCATTTTCCGCCCGCTGGCTGGAAGCGATCCGGAAGTGGGAGCAGCAGGCGCAGCCGTTGAAGGGCGTGCCGGTCGTCGCCCACCACAAGAACATGACCTACCTGTGGAACTGGCTGGGCGTGCGTGAAGTGGCGACGCTGCAGCCCAAGCCCGGGGTGGAGCCGAGCGGCGGGCACCTCGGCACACTCAAGGCACAACTCGCGCAGCAGCCGGCGAAGATGGTGGTGCGTGGCGCTTACGAGGACGCCCGCGCCTCGTCATGGCTGGCCGAGCAGGCGAACATTCCCGCCGTGGTGCTGCCTTTCACCGTGGGCGGCAACGAGCGCGCGAACGACTTGTTCGGCCTGTTCGACAGCAGCATCGCGTTGCTGCTCGGGGCGTTGAAGTGAATGGGTCGGCGGTCGATCTGGCGATCCTGCTGCCCGCCTTCGCCGCCGGCGTGCTGGTGCTGGCCACCCACGTGCCGCTCGGTGCCCAGGTGCTGCGCAAGGGCATCGTGTTCATCGACCTGGCGATCGCGCAGATCGCCGGGCTGGGCGT
This sequence comes from Methylibium sp., assembly GCA_031415135.1. GTDB lineage: Bacteria > Pseudomonadota > Gammaproteobacteria > Burkholderiales > Burkholderiaceae_C > LGRD01. The sequence continues at coordinate 10,911 of JANORB010000104.1, read as the reverse complement.
GATCGTGGCCGGCATGCTCGACATCGGGCCCGGCGGCTGGCCGGTGCAGGCCGCCGCCGCGCTGGCCGCACTCGCCGGCGCCTTGCTGCTGACCTGGACCGAGAAGAAGTGGCCGCAGGTGCAGGAGGCGCAGATCGGCGTGCTGTTCGTGCTCGCGGCCACCGCCGGCATCCTGTTGCTCGCCAAGAATCCGCACGGTGGCGAGCACCTGCGTGACCTGCTCGCGGGGCAGATCCTGTGGGTCGGCTACGGCCAGCTCGTGGTGCCGCTGATCGTCACGGCGCTGACCCTCGCGCTGATGTGGGGCTCGCGCGGCCGCAGGTCGCAGCTGGGCTTCTACCTGGTGTTTGCGTTGGCCGTGACGGTGTCGGTGCAACTCGTCGGCGTGTATCTGGTGTTTGCGACGCTGATCGTTCCCGCCCTGGGCGCGCGCAACCATCCCGAGCGCCGGCGCCTGCCGCTGGCCTACGGCATCGGCCTGCTGGGCTATGCGTCGGGCTTGGTGTTTTCATCGGCGCTCGATGTGCCGTCGGGTGCGTTGATCGTCTGGTGCCTGGCGCTGATCGCGCTGGCCGCGCACGCGATGGCGCCGCCGGCGCAGCGCCCACCGGCCGGGCAATCCTGAAGCGCCGACCGCGCGCATGTGAGCCGCGCTCACACCTTGCGCGGCGCCACGCGCGCACCGTCGCGCAGCGTCGTGGGCGGGTAGACGATCACGCTGGCGCCGGGTGCCAGCCCGCTGCGCAGCCACGCCATGCCGCCGTTGCGGCCGGCCAGCAGCACAGGCACCACCCGTGCGCGGCCGCCTTCGACCCGCACCGGGCTGCCGGGCAGCGCGGCGAGCGCGTCGGTGGTCAGCAACTGGGCCGGCCACCGGCGAACTGCGAGTCGACGATGTAGTCGATCGCGTCGCGGAAAAAGTTGCCCATCACGACGATGGCGACCGAGGCCGCCACGCCGGCGATCGACAGCGACGTGCGCAGCGGCCGGCGCTCCATGTTGCGCAGGATCATGCGCAGCGCCGGCCCCATGCGCGTGATGCCCAGACGCTCGAACAGCGTGCGCCGCTGCTCCTTGATCTCGTTGTCCAGCATCGCGTGCGAGGGTTGGTCTTCGCGGCCGTGCGCCTCGCGGCCGCCGTAGCGCGCCAGCTGGTTTGACCACGGGTCGATCACGGTGCGTTCAGACGCGCCCGGCGCCAGCTTCACCGCCAGGCGGTTGAACGCGCCGTCCATGTCGCAGGCCGCGGCAAGTTCCTCGCGCGGCACCCAGAACACGCCAAAGCCGCGCTGGTCGGGCATGCCCATCATGCCGGCAAAGATGTACTCGGGCGACATCGCGATGCCGGTGACCACCAGCGTGCGGCGCTTGCCGTTGACCAGCGCCGACAGCCGCGCGCCCGGCACGAGCCCGCGCGCAGGCTCACGCGGTTCATGCGCGGCGGCGCCAGCGGATCGAGGCCGATCAACGGGCCGATGATCGGGTCGGCCAGGCCGGCAATCTCGACCCGCACCTCGCCGCTGCTGGGCACATCCAGGCCGCCCAGGATATTGAGCAAGGTCGACTTGCCGCTGCCCGAGGCGCCGAGCAGCACGATGAATTCGCCGCGTGCGATGTCGAAGTCGATGCCGCGCAGCGCATGCACGGTCGCGTCGCCCTGGCCGTAGACCTTGCTCGCTCCGCGGGCGACGAACACCGTGTCGGTTGCGCCGGCCTGGGCGCGCCCGCGTGGTTGCGACGCGAGCGCGTTCATGCCCGAAGGGCCGGGGTGAGTCATGTCAACACTGCGGCCCCCGAGGCGTGTCGATGGCTCATGTCAGCGTGGCGACGAGCATCGCCTTGATCGTGTGGACCCGGTTCTCGCGCCGGCGGCGTTGCAGTGTGTCGACTCCTTCCACCGGCTTCACCGCTTGCAGCACCGGCTCGCCGCCCGCCGGCCGTGGCGGCGCCGAGCCGGGCTCACCGTAGCGGAAGTCGCTGCCGGCCAGCGCCGGCGCGGCCGATTCGTGCCAGCTCAGCCGCGCCCCATGCGCCTGCGCCATGCGTTGCAGGCGTTCGAGCCGGACGCCCGATGGCCAGCAGTCGCGCGGGGCCGCGATGCGCAGGTCCAGGCCCATCAGCAGCGCACCCTGCACCAGCGCCGTGCCCTGTTCGCCGCGCGGGTCGCCCAGCCAGGCCAGGGCGGTGCGCGCCAGCGGCTTGGAGGCAAGCTCCTGCATCGTCATCAGGTCGGCGACGATGCGCGCCGGGTGCGTGGCATGGCTGAAGTTGCGGTACACCGGCACGCTGCAATGGCGGGCAAATTCGCGCAGCCGGGGCTGCACCATGCCGCGCACCTCGATCGCGTCGTACAGGCGCCCGAGCAGGCGTGCAAGCTCCTGCCCGTCGCCGGCCGCAGCGCTGCGGTGCGCGTCGCGCGGCCCGATGTGCGCCACCAGCGCACCCTGTTCGGTGGCGGCGGCTTGCACCGGATCGCCCGCCGGCGCCGCGTCCGCCTCGGTGAGCATGGCGATGTGAAGCCCGCGCAGCCGCTGCCGTTCCAGGCCCTCGCCCTGGTCGCGCTTCAGCGACCGCGCAAGCTCCAGCAGCAACTCGACGTCGCTCGCACTCAACTCGTCGAGGGTCAGCAGGCTGCGGTTCTTCAAGGCGTAGGGCATGGGCACGAGTGGGCGGCGGTGCACAGGCGGCCGCCCGATCGGAGCCCAGCCTAATCGCGCTGTGCCGCGCTGGTTTGATGGGTATCAAGGCGGCTGCCGCCAGAGCCGCCTTGCAGACCACGGTGGGGCCTTTGCTGGCCGCTGCGCTCGCCGCGGCGTATCGTCGGCGCTCGGTTTCGATCGCTTGCGGCGTTTGATGCCGATCCAGCATGTCCGCGCATCCCCTTCCTCCCGTCAACCCCTGGCTGTGGGCACAGACCCTGGGCGAGACGTTTTCGGCCGGGCTCGATCCGGCGGGTGTCGGCCGCAGGCAGCGCGAGGCCCGGTTGGCGCGCCTGATCGAAACCGCAGCGGCCGGCTCGCCGTTTTACCGTGAGCGTTTCGGCAGCCCGCGAGGCCGGGCGCCGTGCCTGCAAGACATCGCGCCGGTCGAGAAGGCCGAGTTGATGCAGCGCTTTGATGACTGGGCGACCGACCGGCGCATCACCCGCGCCGGCGTCGAGGGTTTTCTGGCCGACCCGGCCAACCTGGCCGACGCCTACCTGGGCCAGTACCTGGTGTGGACCAGTTCGGGCACCAGCGGCAAGCCCGGCATCTTTGTGCAGGACGCGCCAAGCCTGGCGGTGTTCGATGCGCTCGACGCGCTGCGGCTGCGCGCTGCCAGGCCGGGCGCGCTGCCGATGCCCGGCTCGGGCGGTGGCCAGCGCATCGCCTTCGTCGCGGCCACCGGCGGGCATTTCGCCGGTGTGGCCAGCATTCAAAGGCTCAGGCAGATCGCCGCCGGCATGCTGCCGCCGTTGCAGTGGTTCGCGCCGGTGGTGCGGACGTTTTCCGTGCAGGCGCCGCTGGCGGAACTGGCGCGCGAGCTGCAGGCCTATTCACCGACCGTGTTGATCAGCTACCCCAGTTGCGCCGCGGCGCTGGCGCAGGCGCAGGCCGACGGCACGCTGAAACTCAAGCTCAGCGAGGTCTGGGTCGGCGGCGAGCAGTTGACCGCCGAGCAGCGCAGCCAGATCCGCGCTGCCTTCGATTGCGGGCTGCGCAACAACTACGGCTCGTCCGAGTTTTTCTCGATGGCCTGGGAATGCGCCCACGGCCGCCTTCACCTCAACAACGACTGGCTGATCCTGGAGCCGGTGGACCACCAGTTGCGCCCGGTGCCGCCCGGCGAGGCCTCGCATTCGGTGCTGCTGACCAACCTGGCCAATCGCACCCAGCCGCTGCTGCGCTACCGGCTCGGCGACAGCCTGCGCTTTGTGGGGACGCCGTGCCCGTGCGGCAGCGCCTTGCCCGTGATCGAGGTGCAGGGCCGCGCCGACCATACGCTGTTGATGCACGACGCACGCGATCGCCGGGTCACGCTGCTGCCGCTGGCGCTGATCACCGTGATCGAAGAAGGCGCGGGCGTCACGCAGTTTCAGTTGCTGTGCACCGGGCCCGAGCTGCTGGAGATCCGCTTCGAAGCCGAGGTGCGCGACCCGGCGGCGGCGTTCGGCCGCGTGCGGCAGGCCCTCGACGGCTATCTGGCCCAGCAAGGGCTTGCCAATGTGCGGGTGCGGCACGGCCGCCAGGCGCCATGGCACCAACCGGGCAGTGGCAAGCTGTGCCGTGTGCTGATGCAGCCTCACGCGCAGGGCAGCCCGGCCGCGCGGCGCCCTCGATCGCATTGAAAGATCAAGCCAGGCAAACGGCGGCGATGCGCTGGCCCGCAAGGGTGCGGCTCGGGTGATTCAGCGCAGCCAGCGCGCGGCACGCGTCAACGCCATGACGCCGGCGCCAAGCCGCCCGGCCCAGCGCGGACGCAGCACCAACAGCCCGGCCAGCGGCAGCCACAGCGTCCACACATGCGCCTGGGCGAACCACCAAAAACGCCAGCCGCGCTCGGCCCACCGCAGCGGCGGCTCGAGCCCGCGCAGGCGCAGCGCCAAGCTGCCACGCTGAACCTGCGCCAGGGCCTTCAGGGCGTCGCGCCGCGCGGCCAGCAGCGCCGCGCGTTCACGCCGGTGAGTCGTCACGGTGCCCCGCCGCCCAGGGCAGCGCGGTCACGCTTGAGCTCGGCCAGCGTGGTGGCCAGAAAGGCCGGCTTGGCGCGCGCCTTGCGCCGCCACGCTGCGGCGGCCCAGCCGCCGATGGCCAGGAACAGCGCCGTCAGGCCGCCCAGCACCCACTCGCGTGGCCCGTCCCACACCAGCAGCACCAGCAGCAGGGCCGCCAGCACCAGGCCGATGCCGATGAAGAACAGCGCGGCCGTGGCCCACAGCAGCAGTTCGGCCAGGCGCAGGCGCTCCTCTTCGATCTCGGTGCTGGCCAATTGCAGCCGCGTCTGGCCGATGTCGATCAGCCCGGCCAGCACCGCCCGTGCCGAGGCCAGCAAGCCCGGGGTCGAGTTCAACGGCCGGCCCGTCAGCGGCGCGCGATCAGCAACCCGAGCAGCAGGCCCACGCCGGCGCTGATGCCCATCGCCGTGTACGGGTGCTCGTGCACGGCGTGGTCGGTGGCGCGGGCGGCGCGCTTGGCGTTGTAGACCGCCTTTTCCTCCAGGTCCACCAGCTCGGCGCGGGCATGGCGCAACTGGGTCTCGAACTTGTCGCGCGCGGCGTTGAACTTGTCGCTGCCGGCGCCTTGCGCCGACTTCAACAACTGGTCGGCTTCGTCGACGATCTTCTTCAGGCTTTCGGCCAGCCGATCGCGGGCGGTGGTGTCCGCAGTCACAGCGGTGGTTTCCATGGCGGTCTTTCCTCGGTGGGTGGAACGGGTGCGCAGCGCGGCGTTGCCACCGCACGGCGTCTTTCCATCGTAGGGATGCGGTGGCGCAGCCGGTTGACCAGCGTCAACCGGTAGAACAATTGCGTTGCCTCTTCAGCCGCAACCCGCAGGGCCGTGGTCAGCACGGCGATCCCGCCGAGGAACGTGCGAAGCACGTCTTCGCGGTGGTCACGCAGCTATGGGGAGTCGCCAAGGCGCGCCGGGATTGCATGGGGTATTGCATGGGGTATTGCGTTGGGTATTGCGTGGGGTCCTTCTCTATTGCGGCGCGGTCCCAACGCCTTAAGCTGGAGCATGCCAAACACTCGCTCCACTGATTGGATGCCGGCGATGAAAGGCTGTAGCGATTTGTACGACGTGTTCGAGCAGATTTTTTCGGCCACGCCGTGGCCGACCCTGATGCTGGGAGAGGACGGCTCGGTGCTCGGCGCGAGCGACGAGTCCGACGCAGGCCCGGCTGTCGATGCCTCGACCGACGAAACCCCATTGCGCGAACGTGCGAAACACTACCTCAGCTTGCTGCGTGGCAAGCTGCCCTGGCTGACACCGCAAGAGCTGGACAGCGTTCGCACGCTGCGCTCCGGCGCGCTGGCCTATGAGCGCATCCATCTGCGGCGCACCGCGTGGGGGGCCTGCCTGGTGATCGTCGACCAGACCGATCTGCGCCAGTTGCAGGCGGCCGACATCCAGACCGCCCGGCTGGCATCGCTCGGGTTCATGGTGGCGGGCGTGTGCCACGAGGTGACCAACCCACTCACATCGCTGCACTCGATCGTGCAGATCCTGCGCGCCGAGAAGCACCCGAGCCAGGCGCTGCTGGACAAGGGGCTGGCCAACATCGCGCTCAACGTCAGGCGCATCCTGGACATCTCGCGCCGGCTGGTGAAGTTCTCGCGCGTGGGCGACGAGCCGCGCGTGCGCTTCGCCATCGACGACGCGATCGAGGAGGCCGCCCTGGTGCTGCGCCATGACGGCCTGCTGGAGCACATTGAACTGCATCATCAGCCCGACCCGGGCGCCATGGTGTTCGGCAACACCGGACAGGCGCGCGAAATCTTCCTGAACCTGTTCGTCAACGCGGCCCAGGCAATGGCCGGCCGGGGCCGGCTGAGCGTTGCGACCCGCAGCGCCGGCCCGTCGATCGAGGTGCTGGTCAGCGACACCGGCCCGGGCGTACCCGCTGCGCTGGTGGGCCGGATCTTCGAGCCCTTCTTCACGACTCGGGCGGACCAGCAGGGCACCGGGCTCGGGCTGGCGATCTGCGGCGAGATGGCGCGCGAGCATGGCGGCAGCGTCGAGTTGCGCCACAGCTCGCCGCAGGGCGCTGTGTTTTGCGTGACGCTGCCCAAGGGGCGGCCATGATGGAGCGCAAGCCCGCCGACGGCGCGCCGCAGCGCCCGGTGGCGCAGATCCTGGTGGTCGACGACGACCGGGGCATTGGCGACTGTGTCGAGATGCTGCTCGAGCGGGCCGGCCACGCCAGCGTGATCACGCGCGGCGGCCGCGAAGGCTTGGCCCAGATCGAGCGGCGCGAATTCGACCTGGTGATCACCGACCTGCGCCTGCCCGATGCCAGTGGGCTGGACATCGTTGCGGCAGCGAAGGCGGCGCACCCCGAGACGCAGGTCATTTTGATGACCAGCTTTTCGTCGGTCGAGAGCGCCATCGAGGCGTTGCGACGCGGCGCCAACGACTACGTCATCAAGCCCTTCGACAACGACGATTTCATGTTTTCCGTCGAGCGCGCGCTGGGAGAGCGCCGCACCCGGATGGAAAACGCGGCGCTCAAACGCAGCCTGAAGAACGCGTTCACGCCGCACACCATCATCGGCGAGAGTGAGGGCGTCAAACGCCTGCTCACGATGATCCAGCGCGTTGCGGCGACCGAGGCCAATGTGCTGATCCAGGGCGAAAGCGGCACCGGCAAGGAGCTGGTCGCGCAAGGCATCCATTTCGGCGGCAGCCGCGCGCAGCGCCCCTTTGTTGCGGTCAATTGCGGCGCCATTCCCGCCGATCTGATCGAGTCGGAATTGTTCGGGCACGAGAAGGGCGCCTACACCGGGGCCACCACCGCCAGGGAAGGGCTGATCCGCGAGGCCAGCGGCGGCACGCTGTTTCTCGACGAGATCTCGGAGATGCCGCTCAACGTGCAGGTGAAGCTGTTGCGGGTGCTGCAGGAGCGCCAGGTCCGGCCGCTGGGCTCGAACCAGAGTTACATCACCGACACGCGCTTCCTCGCGGCGAGCAACCGCAACCTCAAGGACAGCGCGGAAGCCGGCACATTCCGCACCGACCTGTACTACCGCCTGAACGTCATCACGATCCATGTGCCGCCATTGCGCGAGCGCGGCGAAGACATCGAGTTGCTGGCGCGCCATTTCATGCGCCAGTTCTGCGCCAGGTTCGGCAGCCCCGTCACCCGCATGCATAAAGCGTTTGTGGAATTTTTGTACCGCCACCCGTGGCCGGGAAATGTGCGCGAACTGCAAAACGTGATCGAGCGGGCCGTCATCCTGGCCGACTCGGACGTGCTGACCCTCAGCGACCTGGAGGAGGGGGTCTCGGCGCCGGCCAAGGAAGTGGCCGTGCCCAAGGGCGACGGCCTGCCGCTGTCGATCGAGGAGTACACCCGGGAAATCATCGTGCTCTACCAGGACCGCTATGGCGAGGCCGAACTGGCGGCCCTGCTCGGCATCGGCCGCAAGGCACTGTGGGTGCGGCGCCGCCACTGGGGCCTGTACCGGCCGCGCGAGTCGGGTGGGGCGGGCGCCGACGCGGCGCACTTGAACGCAGACGATCCAGTGAACGAGCTGCCTTGACCGAGCTGCCGTCACCGAGCTGCCGTGAACCCGTTGCCCTGAACGCCGACCGGAGCCAACCCATGACGAACGATTTGACCGATGCGATGGCGCCCGCCGACGTCCTGGCCCAGACCGGCTTCTTCGGCGGGCTCACGCCAGCCCAGCTCGAGCGCGTGGCAGCCCTGAGCCAGGTGCGCGATTGCGGCGAAGGCCAGCAGGTCTACCGCATCGGCGACCCGGCCAATCAGGTCTATGTGCTGCTGCGTGGCATGGTCCGGCATTCCATTGGCTTCGGCGGCCGCAACGCCAGCGTCGGCGACATCCTGCGCCGCGGCGAGGTGTTCGGCTGGGCCGCGCTGACGCCCAGTTGCAACGTGCGCATCGCCACCGCGGCCTGCCTGACGCCGTGCCGCTTTCTCGCCATCGACGGAGCCGGCCTGATTGCGCTGATGGAGCAGGACCACACGCTCGGCTACCGCCTGATGACACAGCTCAACCGCCTGATCACGGGCACCTTGACGGCGTTTGCCGGCGGCTGAGCGACGCGCTACAGCCAGCGCAGCAGCAGCGCCGCGCCCACCGCGACACACAGCAAGCCCACGCCACGGCGCAGCCAGCGCGGATCGACGGCATGCGCCAGGCGCACGCCGATCACCACGCCGAGCACCTCGAACAAGGTCAGCAGCGCGGCGAGCCGCAGGTCGACGCTGCCGTGCGCCAGGTGGGCGGCGCTGCCCGAGACGGCCGCGACGATCTGGATGACCTGGCTCGCGCCGATGGCGCCGAGCGCGGGAAAGCCGCACAGCACCAGCATCGGCACCGCCAGCGCCGGCCCGCCCACACCGGTCAGGCCCGAGCCAAAACCGGTCAGCGCGCCGATCGTGAACAGCAGCGCCTGCCGCAGGCGCGGCCGGTCGTGGAAGCAGGCCAGGCGGGTTGTGCCGCCGGTGAACAGCGTGTACACGCCGGCCGCCACGATCAGCAGCGCGAGGGTCAGCGCCAGCACGTTCGCATTCAGCCGGGCGTTGGCCCAGGCGCCCACAAAACCGAACAGCGCGCCGCCCCAGCACAAGGGCGTGGTCAGCGCCCAGTCGATGCTGCCGCGGCGCTGGAACAAAAACGTGCCGACGATGCCGGTGAAGATGAAGGTGAACAGCGCCGTCGCCATGGCCGCCTGGACAGACAGCGGCGCCAGCAGCTCGAGCGCCGGGATCAGCAGGATGCCGCCGACGCCCACGCTGCCGATCAGCATGCCCACCAGCAGCGCGACCGCGACCAGCCAGATCGTCATCAAACGCCGTGCTCGATGAATTCGCCAGGCCCGCAAGACCGTGCGTCAGGCCGCTATGAAATCGCCTGGTAGTAAAGGTTCTGCGGGTGGTTGGCCTGGGCGAAGAAAAACCACCGCTCCGCGATCAGGCCGGTGTACTGGACCACGAAGGCCAGGCTCAGCCAGAGCGCCGAACCATTGCGCAGGCCGACGCCCAGCAGCAGCAGCGGCACGCCAAAGGCGAGCGCGAGGAACACCCATTTGATGCTGCGCAGCATCGTCCTGCTGCGGCCGTGGAAGAACTCGCGCGTGTTGTACGAGCCGCCCATGAAGCCCTGCGATGTCTGCACGATGCGCGGATGGTGAATGCCGGTGGCGGACTGCAGTGTCGACTTGTGCTTGATGCGGCTGTTGCGCAACAACGATGCTGAGCGGGTGGCCAGGCCCAGCAGGGTGAAGGCGATGGCAGCGGCCGCATAGTCGGCCACCAGACCGTGCGCGGTAAAGGCGGCAAACGCGCTGGCCAGCGTGAAGCCGGAGGCGCAGCCGAGCACCATGTAGTTGGCGATCGTCAGCGGACTGGCCCATTCCTGCAGGAACTTGATGCAGGCGTAGATCATGCCGGTGCAGACGAACAGGCTCAGGCACAACACCGCCGCCACCGCGCCGATCGCCGGCGTGGCGCGCCAGCCGAGTTGATGGCCGAGCCCGTACGCGAACACCGCGGCCATGAACGCCGGCAGCGCAATGCCCTCGCGCGACAGCCAGGAGGTGCGCCACATGGCCAGCGCACGCCAGGCGCGCTCCGGGTGCCCGAGGTGGAACAGCGATGCGATCGTGCCCAGCCCCGTCAAGACCAGGGCAAGCAGGCTGCCCAGCACGAAAAAGCTGCTGCCCTGCTGCGGCGGGGCGACCCGCAGCAGGGCTGCGATCTCGGCCGCATACAGGCCGAGGAAGAGGCCCTGCCCGGCGCCGATCAGCGTGGTCAGGAAGATCACAGAAAACCCTGGGTGCATGGCTGATTCCGTTCAAAAAGAGCTGGACCGGGTGGCGTGTTCCTGGCGCTGTGGCGAGGGCGTTCAGCCGGAAAAGTTGCTCGCGTCGTCGAGGGTGGAGCGCGGCTTCGCGCCCGGCAGCGGCGCGGCGATGTCGAGCTTCTTCGGGCTGTCGGCGCGCACCAGTTCGTCGGCGCGAATGTTGATGACGGTCTTGCGGCGCGGCAGGTAGTGGTTGGACGGCTGCGTGCCCCATTCCGGCATCAACTGGTAGCCGCCGCGCTCACGGATCGCCGTCGAGACCTCGGACGCCGGATCGTGCACATCACCGAACAGGCGCGCATTGGTCGGGCACGCCATCACGCAGGCCGGGCGCCGGTCTTGCACGGGCAAGGCCTCGCTGTAGATGCGGTCCACGCACA
>JANORB010000103.1:0-12621 GCA_031415135.1 Methylibium sp. | reverse complement strand
GCCGTCGTGGCTGCCGAAGCCGAGCGATTCGATCGGCTTGACCGCCGTGTCGGGATCGAAGATGCGCATCACCATCTTTTCGCCGAACGCGGTGGGCAAGGTCGACAGGCGCATCTCGACCTCGTCGCCTTCGGGGTTGCGCGTCTTGATGCGGCCGTCCAGCGGGCGGCGCCGCTCCACCACGTCCATGCGGCCGAGCACCTTGATGCGCGCGATCATCGCGTTCATCACGCCGGGGGGCAACTGGTACACGGTGTGCATCACGCCGTCGATGCGAAAGCGGATCGCGCTCAGGTCGCGCCGCGGCTCGAGGTGGATGTCGGACGCGCGCTGGTCGAACGCGTATTGCCACAGCCAGTCGACCACCTGCACCACGCCCTGGTCGTTGGCGTCGAGCTGCTTGTTGCTGCGGCCCAGCTCCACCAGTTGCTCGAAGCTGGCCAGCGCAGCCGTCTCGCCGGCCTTGGCGGCGGCGCGCACCGAGCGCGACAGCGTGTAGAACTCGGTCGTGTAGCGCGCGATCTCCTGCGGGCTGGCCAGCACCAGCCGCACCGTCTTGCGGGTGTGCGATTCGATCTCGGCCACCCAGGCGGTGTCGAACGGTTCGCAGGTGGCGATCGTCACGTCGCTCAGGCCGAGCTGGATGGGCAGCGCATGGCGGCGCTCGGCGTAGTTGATCGACATCACCTCGGTGACACGGCCCACGTCGACCTTGAGCGGGTCGATGCGCAGGTAGGGCATCTTGCAGCGCGCGGCCAGCCATTCGGTCAGGCGTTCCACGTCCAGCGCCTTGTTCGTGCCGTGGCGCAGCAGCCCCGCGCCGGCCAGGCGCACCAGCGGGTGCTGCGCGCTGTGGCCGCCGGCAAAGCGGCGCTCGGTCTGGTCGGCGTCTTCGGCGCTGATGATGCGGTCTTGCCGCAGCCACTTCAGCAGCACGCGCCAGTCGAGTGCGCCCGCGTGGGCGGTGCCGGTCGCGGGTGTGGTGGCGGGTGTGGCGGCGGCAGCGGGTGGGACGGCAGGTTTCATCGGGAAGGCGAAGTCAAGGGCAGCGCAGGCGATGGCGCCGGCAGCGGCCGGATCATCCGCAGCCATTTTCGCGCCGGCAGACCGAAGCGGGTTTCAATGCTTTCAGCGCGTGCGGCAAGGGTGGCGCGGTCCGGCAGGGCCGCCTGGCCGCCGTCTTGCCGGACCGCCACGACGATGGTGTTGCCTTCTTTGGTGGGCTGCAGGCTCCACACCCGAGCGGCGCCGAACGCTGCCGCGATGCGCTGCGCGCTGCGCTCGAAACTCGCATCGCGGCCGAACAGGTTGACCGTCATCACACCGCCGTCGTCGAGCAGGCGGCGGCAGCGGCGGTAGAAGCGCTCGCTGTCGAGCACCGGGCTGGCGGCGTCGTGGTCATACAGGTCGACGCACAGCACTTGCGCGGTCTGCGCCAGTGCGGCATCGGCAAGATAGTCGTCGGCGTTCATCCGCAGCACCTGGAAGCGGGCCGAGTCGTGCGGCAGGCGGAAGAACACGCGGCAGGCGTCGATGACGCTGGGGTTGAGTTCCACTGCGGTGGTGCGCATGCGCAGCGTGCTGTGGCAAAAGCGCGTGATGGACGCCGCGCCCAGCCCGAGTTGCACGGCGTGGCCTTGGGTCACTTCAGCTTCAGGGCGCAGCAGCATCCACACCATCATGCGCTGCACGTATTCGAGTTCGAGCGCGAGCGACTTCCGGATCCGCATGGCGCCTTGCACCCACGGCGTGCCCAGGTGCAGGTAGCGCACCCCGTCGGCCTCTGAAATGGTGGCGGGGGCGAGCTCGGGCTGGGCGGCGGTTCGGGTCATCAGGCAACCTCCGTGCTGCGCACTGCGGTATTCGCCTTGGGAGCGGCCCGGCGGCTCATGCAATGTGATGCTTTTCAAAGACCTGGCGCCAGGCGGCCAGCTTGCGGTCGAAGTTCCAGCTGGCATGCGCCGGGCTGGTGGAGGGCAACTTGTGGACGGCCATGCCGAGCCCGCGAGTGTGTCGCATCGCGTGGGCCGATTCGCCGCCGTTGTGCGCCACCGCCTGCCATTGGGGCGCGCGCTGCCTCAATCCGGCCAGGTCGTTGAACCGCGGCCGCACGATGGCGCTGTCCAGGCTGCCCTGGCGCTCGCAGCTGGCGTACACGTCCCACAGGCCCAGACCATGTTCGAGCAGCTGGCCCAGCCGTTCGGTGTAGGGCAACGGCATCAGGTCCACGCCCCACAGGGCGGACAGAATCGGCCAGAACTGGTTGCGCGGGTGGGCGTAGTACTGGCCCGCCCGCAGCGACGCCACGCCGGGAAAACTGCCCAGCACGAGCAGCCGTGTGCGGGGGCCGACCACCGGCGCCAGGCCGTGCAGCAACGCGGTCATCGAAGGCCGGGCAGCACGGCCCGCGCATTGGCCGACGTGGCTTGCGCGAGCGCCTCCAGCGACATGCCGCGCAAGGCGGCCAGCGTGGTGGCGATGCGCGGCAGTTCGGCCGGCTCGTTGCGCGAGCGCTCGCCGGCGGCGCGCTGCGGCGCGGTTCGGTAAAGCCAATGCGGCGGGATGTCGGGCGCGTCGGTCTCCAGCACGATGGCGTCGAGCGGCAAGACCTGCGCCAGGCGCCGGATCTGCAACGCGCGCTCGAAGGTCATCGCGCCGCCGAAGCCGAGCTTGAAGCCGAGTTCGACGAACGCCCGTGCCTGCTGTTCGCTGCCGTTGAAGGCATGCGCAAAACCAGCGCGCACCGGGCAGCGGCGCAAGTGCTTGAGCAGCGTGTCGGCCGAGCGGCGCACATGCAGGATGACGGGCAGGCCGAACTCTTGTGCCAGCGTCAACTGCTCCGCATAGAAGTGCTCCTGGCGCGCGCGGTCGAGGCCGGGAACAAAGTGGTCCAGGCCGATCTCGCCCACCGCCACCAGGCGCGGGTCGCCGCGCTGCGCCGCGAGCGCCTGCCGCAGGCGCCGCAGATCGCCGTCCGCCGCCCGATCCACGCAGAGCGGGTGAATGCCCAGCGCATAGACGAAGCCGTGCGCGTGCGCGAGCGTGCGCACCGTGTCGAAGTTGGCCACCTGCACTGCGGGCAGCACGATCCGCGCCACCCCCGCCGCAGCGGCGCGGGCGATGACATCGGTGCGATCGGCGTCGAATTCCGCCGCGTCCAGGTGGCAATGGGTGTCGATCCACATGGCCCCATCATGCCTCGGCCCGGCCCGTGGATTGCCGGGCCTGGATTGCCGGGCCTGTGACAGGAGCCCCTCACCGTGCTACCGTGCGAAGGCGTTTTTGGGCCGGTCCATTCCGACCCGGCGCAAGTGGCCCTGTCGCAAGCTCCAGCCGGGATGCAGAGGATGAAAAAGGCACCGCTTTACAGTCGTTCACGCCGGCCTTCGATGGCGGCGGAACCCGGCCCGGCCGCAACGCCTGCAACGGTGGCGGCCCGGCCCGGCCGGTGGTCGCGCCTGGGGTCCTGGGCCGCGCGCCGCGAGCGCCGGCTGTGGGCCGGCTCGCTGGCGCTGCTGCTGGTGGCGGCGGTGATGCAGCCGACGCTGGCGCCCAAGTCGGCAGCGTGGACGATGGAAGAAATCGATGCCGCGCTGCGCAAGTCGATCGACGAGAACCCGCTGCCCTCGGCCGCGGCCAAAGCGTACGAGGCCATCCTGCCGTCGGTGGTTCGGGTGATCGGCCAGACCAATGAGGCCGACGACGGCAGCGACGACAAGGAGCACCGCGGCGTGGGCAGCGGGGTGGTGATCGTCGACACCGGCATCATCCTGACCAACCTGCATGTGGTGCAAGGCGCCAAGCGCATCCGGGTGACATTTGCCGATGGCCTGGAGTCCGACGCCGAGATCACCGGCATCCAGGCCGAAAACGACCTGGCGGTGCTGCGCGCCAAGAAGATCCCCGACGACCTGCCCGCAGCCACGATGCGCTCCACCGGCGACCTGGCGCCCGGCGACCATGTGATCGCGGTGGGCTTTCCGTTCGGCATCGGGCCGTCGGTGTCCAGCGGCGTGGTGTCGGGCCTGAAACGCGAGTTCCGCTCGCCCGAGGGCGACAAGGTGCTGACCAACCTGATCCAGTTCGACGCCGCCGCCAACCCGGGCAATTCGGGCGGGCCGCTGGTGACCATGGACGGTGCGGTGGTCGGCATCGTCACCGCCATCCTGAACCCGTCGCGCCAGCGGGTGTTCATCGGCATCGGTTTTGCGGTGCCGATCGAAAACGCCGCGATGGCCGCCGGCATGCCGCCGTTCTGACGCGCCGCTCGATTCGCCGACCCTCCGCACTGTCCTGTTGACCTTCATCGAGAAGCACCCCGCCATGGAAAACCCAGCCAGCATCAGCGCCCAGGCCTCCAGCCTGATGGAGAGCGTGCTCTACGAAGTCAAGCGTGTCGTCGTCGGGCAAGACCACTTCCTGGAACGCGTGATGGTCGCGGTGCTGGCGCAGGGCCACCTGCTGGTCGAGGGCGTGCCCGGCCTGGCCAAGACGCTGACGATCAAGACCTTGGCGCAAACCCTGCGCGGCACGTTCAAGCGCATCCAGTTCACCCCCGACCTGGTGCCGGCCGACCTGGTGGGCACGCGCATCTACAGCCCCAAAACGGGCGAATTCGCCACCTCGCTGGGGCCGGTGTTCACCCATCTGCTGCTGGCCGACGAGATCAACCGCGCGCCAGCCAAGGTGCAGAGTGCGCTGTTGGAGGTGATGCAGGAGCGCCAGGTCACGATCGCCGGCGAAACGCACAAGGTGCCCGAGCCGTTTTTGGTGATGGCCACGCAAAACCCGATCGAAACCGAAGGCACCTACCCGCTGCCCGAAGCGCAGGTCGACCGCTTCATGATGAAGGTGCTGGTCGACTACCCGAGCGAAGAAGAAGAGTTCGTCATCGCCCAGCGCGTCACCGGCCCGGCGGTCAGCGTCACGCCGGTGGCCAGCATGGGGCAACTGGGCGAGTTGCAGCAGGAATGCCGCAAGGTCTATGTCGACCCGTCGCTGATGCAGTACGCGGTGAAGCTGGTCAGCGCCACGCGCCGGCCCGAGCGCTTTGGCCTGGTGGAGGAGGCCAGGTACCTCACCTACGGCGCCAGCCCGCGCGCCACCATCGGCCTGATCGAAGGGGCGCGCGCGCTGGCCTTCATGCGCGGGCGCTCGTACGCCCTGCCCGAAGACATGACCGGCCTGGTCGGCGACGTGCTGCGCCATCGGCTGGTGCTGTCTTACGAGGCGCTGGCCGACGGGTTGACGGCCGATCAGCTGATCGAGCGGGTGATGAAAAAGATTCCGGTGCCCGACAAACCGCTGGCCCCGCACGCCCATGCCAACACCGGCAACAACGCCTGAGGCGTCGCGGCCCGCCCGCGAGCAGGGCTCCGAAGCCCTGCTGAAGCGCCTGGAATGGACCGTCATCCGCCGGCTCGACGGGCTGTTGCAGGGCGACTACCGCACGCTGTGGCGCGGCGCCGGGCTCGACCTGGCCGACCTGCGCGAATACCAGCACCACGACGATGTGCGCCACATCGACTGGAACGTCACCGCCCGGCTGCAAACGCCGTATGTGCGCCAGTTCACCGAAGACCGCGAGCTGTCGGCCTGGTTTTTGGTGGACCTGAGCGCGAGCGTGGATTTCGGCTCGAATCAGCTCACCAAGCGCAGCGTGGCGCGCGAGTTTGTCGGCGTGCTGGCGCGCCTGCTCACGCGCCACGGCAACCGTGTCGGAGCCTTGCTGTACGGCACCGCGGTGGACACGGTGATCCCGGCGCGCAACGGCCGCATGCAGGTGCTGCACCTGCTGCAGCGGATGGCGCAGCGGCCCGAACAGACGGCGCAGGGCGCGACCCGGCTGCGCGACCTGCTGCTGGCCGGCCAGCGCATCGTCAAGCGCCGCAGCACCGTGTTCGTGGTGTCCGACTTCATCAGCGCGCCGGGTTGGGAGCTGGCGTTGGCGCAGCTGGCGCAGCGCCACGAGGTCACTGCGGTGCGCCTGTACGACCCGCTCGAGATGGACCTGCCCGACCTCGGCCTGGTGACGATGCTGGATGCCGAAACCGGCGAGCAGATCGTGGTCGACACGCACGACAGCGGCTTTCGCAAACGCTTCACCGCCGCCGCCGCACGGCGTGAATCAGCGCTGCGCGAGGGCCTGGCGCGCGCCGGGGTGGACACGCTGGAGCTGGCCACCGACGACGACCTGATGGACGCCATTCTTCGCTTCGCCGACCTGCGGCGCCAGCGCAGCCGGATTGCCGCCGGTGGTGGCGCGCCGGCGCACCTTTCGGCCTGGAGGACTGCAACGCCATGAACCCGATGACCTTCATCTGGCCCGACATGCTGTGGGGGCTGTTGCTGATTCCGTTGCTGGTGGCCGCCTATGTGTGGCTGCTGCGCCGGCGCAAGAAAACCGCGCTGCGCTTCGCCAGCCTCAGCCTGGTGAAAGAGGCGATGGGCAAGAGCAACGCCTGGCGTCGCCACCTGCCGCCGGCCCTGCTGCTGCTGGCCACCACGGCGCTGCTGCTGGCCGCGGCGCGGCCGGCCGCCGTGATCACGCTGCCGCTGCAGGAAAAAACCATCGTGCTGGCGATGGACGTGTCGGGCAGCATGCGGGCCACCGATGTCAAGCCCAACCGCATCGTCGCCGCGCAAGAGGCGGCCAAGGCCTTCATCGCCGAGTTGCCGCGCAGCGTGCGGCTGGCGGTGGTGTCGTTCGCCGGCACCGCCGCCGTGGTGCAGGCGCCCACGCTGAGCCGCGAAGACGTGATCGCGGCGATCGATCGTTTTCAGTTGCAGCGCGGCACGGCCATCGGCAGCGGCATGGTGTTGTCGCTGGCCACCATCTTCCCGGACGCCGGCATCGACCTGTCGCAAATCACTGGTGCGCGCAACATGCCGCCGTCGCCGGGCGACAAGGCCAAGAAGGAATTCACCCCGGTCGAGCCGGGCTCGTACGGCTCGGCGGCGATCATCCTGCTGACCGACGGCCAGCGCACCACCGGCCCCGACCCGCTG
The DNA here is from genome assembly GCA_031415135.1 of Methylibium sp. Lineage (GTDB taxonomy): Bacteria > Pseudomonadota > Gammaproteobacteria > Burkholderiales > Burkholderiaceae_C > LGRD01. Next base: position 5,613 of record JANORB010000103.1, on the reverse strand, counting down.
GACGCCGCCAAGATGGCGTCCGAGCGTGGCGTGCGCGTGTACACGGTGGGCATCGGCACCAAGGAGGGCGAGACCATCGGCTTCGAAGGCTGGTCGATGCGTGTGCGGCTCGATGAAGACACGCTGAAGAACATCGCCGACCGCACCCGCGCCGACTACTTTTACGCCGGCAGCGCCGAAGACCTGAAGAAGGTCTATCAGTCGCTCAGCAGCCGCCTGGTGGTCGAGAAAAAAGAGACCGAGATCAGCGCGCTGTTCGCCGCGCTCGGCGCGCTGCTGGTGGTGACTGCGGCGGGCTTGTCGGTGTGGTGGTTCGGACGGGTGGCGTAGCCGCGCCGTCTGGCCGCCCGCCCGGGGCAACGCCCGCTGATAGACTGGTGCGACACGCTCTCCACCCCTCCTGATGCACCCTGCGGCCGAGCCGACCACCACCGACACCCCCGCGCCGCCGGTCGAGGTGGCGCTGCAGTTGCTGCGCCATGCCGGCCACCAGCTTCCGGCGGTCGAGGATATCGGCCGCGAGGCCTGGCTCCAGTTGCTGATCAAGGGGCTTTGCGAACTCTCCAGCCGCGATCCGCTCACCGGCCTGTCCAACCGGCGCCAGTTCGAGCTGGCGCTGGCGCGCGAGGTCGACCGCGTGGCGCGCAGCGGTGAGACGGCGATGGTGCTGATCATCGACATCGATCACTTCAAGAAGGTCAACGACACGCACGGCCACGCGGCCGGCGACCTGGTGATCAAGTCGGTGGCGCTGGTGCTGCAGGATTGCATCCGCCCGATGGACACCGTGGCCCGGCTGGGGGGTGAGGAGTTTGCAATGGTGCTGCCCAACTGCCAGCCCGGCTTCGGCATGACCATCGCCGAGCGGGTGCGCATGCAGGTGCAGGCCAGTGTGGTGCCGGTGGCGCCGGGGCGCGAGATCGCCGTCACGGTCAGCATCGGCGGCGCGTTCGCGCCGCAGTGGGTGCGGTCGTCGGCGCCGTTGTGGCTGGAGCGGGCCGACCAGCAGCTCTACAACGCCAAGTCCAGTGGCCGCAACCGCGCCTGCGTGGAGGAGCCGCTGGTGTCGCCGGTCAGCGCCGAAGAAAAAGGGCTGCTGTTCGGCACCTCGTATTTTCAGGAACTCGAATGAGACATCCTGCGCCATCCCGCACTGTTCGGGCCGCTGCGCCGGGCCGCCCCAAGCAAGGCCCCACCCTCTCGGAGGGTCGATTGCCGTACTCGGGCGATCGGGGTGCTGTCATGAGACATCCTGCGCCGTCCCGCACTGTTCGGGCCGCCGCGCCGGGCCGCCCCAAGCAAGGCCCCACCCTCTCGGAGGGTCGATTGCCGTACTCGGCGATCGGGGTGCTGTCATGAGCAATGCCAGCGCCAACCCACAGGCCCGCATCCTGGCCATCACCAGCGGCAAGGGGGGCGTGGGCAAGACCTTTCTGGCCGCCAACCTGGCCGCCGCGCTGGTGCGCCGCGGCGAGCGCGTGCTGGTGCTCGACGCCGACCTCGGCCTGGCCAACCTGGACGTGGTGCTCAACCTGGCACCCCAGGTGACGCTGCACGATGTGTTCACCGGCAAGGCGGTGCTCGACGCCGCCGTGCTGCCGGCGCCGGGCGGCTTCTCGGTGCTGCTGGCGGGCTCGGGTCTGGTCGAGTATTCGCGGCTGACCACCGAGGTGCGCGAGCAACTGCTCAAGATCATCGAGACGCTCGCGCCGCGCTACGACCGCATCCTGCTCGACACCGGCGCCGGCATCTCCGACGTGGTGCTGTTCGCGGTGTCGCTGGCCACCGAGGTGCTGGTGATCGCCACGCCCGAGCCGACCTCGATGACCGACGCCTACGCCACCATCAAGGTGCTGGCCACGCAGCAGGGGCGGCGCGACATTCGCCTGGTGGTCAACCAGGTCGGCCGCGCCGGTGAAGGCAAGATCATCCGCACGCAGCTGCAAAAGGTGGTGGACCAGTACGTCACGCCGCTGATGCAAGACACCACCCAGCCCGTCAAGCTCGACCTGCTGGGCGAGATTGCGGTCGACCCCGGGGTGCGCGAGGCGGTGCAAAAACGCCGGCTTCTGCTGGAGTTGCTGCCGGGCTCGCCGGCCGCTCAGGCGGTGGGCGCCATCGCGGCGCGGCTGATGACGTAGTGCTGGCGCAGGCACACGCCGATGATCGCCAACATCACGCTGCGACTGGCCCACCGGGGCGACGCCCACGGCATATCGATCCTGTCGCGCGACCTGATCGAACACGGGCTGGGCTGGAGCTGGACGGCGCGGCGCGTGATGCGCAGCATCGCCGACGCCGACACCAACGTGCTGGTGGCACTCGACGGCGCGGGCCGGCTGCAGGGGTTCGGCATCATGAAATACGCCGACGACGATGCCCACCTGCTGTTGCTGGCGGTGCATCCGGCGCACGGCCGGCGCGGCATCGGCAGCGCCCTGGTGGCCTGGCTCGAAGCGGCGGCGCTGGTGGCAGGGGTGCGCCAGGTCGTGCTCGAAGCGCGCGAGTCGAATGTGCCGGCGCGCGCCTTCTACCGCCGCCTGGGTTATCGCGAGATCGGTGTGCTGCCCGGCTACTACCAGGCCCGCGAAGCCAGCGTGCGCCTGGTCAGGAGCCTGTGGCGAGCGGCCGGCACCGGCCTGGCGCGGCGAGCGGGCGATTGACGCGGCCGGTGTGCGGTGGACCGGGTCTTGTCGATCCGCTTTCACGCAAACCGCCCCTGCAAAAACCATCCCTGGTCTTCCGCTGCGGCCGACAGCGGCAGACGCGCGCGGTAGATCCACACCAGTGCGCCCTCGGTCGTCTGGGCGATGAAGTAGTCGCGCTCGGCCAGCGCCGCGTCCCACCAGCCGGCCTCGATGCGCTCGGGGCCGCTCAGCAGTTGCAGCGCCTGGCCGTTCAGCAGCGGGCGCGACTGGCGTTCGGGCAGGGGCTCGGGCGGGTGCAGCAGCCACACGGGGCAGGCCGAATGCGGCCGTTGCGCGGCAACACCGCGCGCCCTGGCCAGTGGCCTGGCCTGGGCCGGCCGGCCGCCCTCGGCGCGCCCCGGCCCGGCGGCCTGAAGCCCGCTGCTCCGTTCGGGCCGGTGGTCTTCCACCCGCACCAGGCGTTGCACCTGCTCGGGGCCCAGGCGGGCCTGCAGGCGTTCGATCAGGCGCGTCAGCCCTTCACGTTCGCTGCCCGGGGTGGGGAACAGTTCGCTGTTGGGCGGGGCGCGCCGGGCGATGTCGCTGGCGTGCAATTGCAGCTCCAGCGTGGGCGCGGGCAACACCAGCGCCGCCAGCCGTTCGCGCAACAGCAGCGCCAAGTGGGCGGTGTCGCGCGAGGGCTCGTTCAGCGCGATGTCGAGCCGGGTGTCGACCGGCGTCCGGGCGTCGCCGCGGCGGCGCGCCTCGTGCTGCATCACCAGCGTGAAGCGGCGCACGAAGGCATGCTGCGCGCCGAGCCACGCCACCAGGCGCTCCAGCAGCACACCGGCGCCGTACAGCACCTGCCCGGTGGTGTCGGCGCGGGCAAACAGTTCGAGCCGGCTTTCGAACGCGGGCGGCAAGGTGATCGGCTCGCGCGGGTCGGGCCGGGCGCCCAGGGCGCGGTCCAATTCGTCCAGCAGCGCCTCCCCGAAACGGCGCGCCAACCCCGCGCGCGGCAGCCGCCGCAAGTCGCCCAGCGTGCGCAGACCCATGCCTTCGAGCGCCTCCCAGTGTTCGCGCCCGGGGCCGAGCAGCCACACCGGGGCCGCATCGAGCGCAGCCCGCAGCGTGTCGAGATCGGTGCAATGCCGTTGCCGGTGCACACGCGCGAGCAGCGCCGCGCCCTGCGCCGTGGGGGCGCTGACGCTGTGGATGCGGTGGCCGAGCGGCGCCAGCGCCTGGTGCAGGCGCTGCAGCAAGGCATCGAAGCCACCGAAATAGCGCAGGCTGCGTTGCACGTCGAGCAGCACGGTGTCGGGCGCCGCGGCGGGGTCGTTCGGGGGCTGGAGCGCGACGCTGGGTGTGAAGGCCAGGGCGGCATGCGCGACCGTGATCAGCGCCTGCGCATCGCGCGCCGGATGGGCCTGGCCAAGCATCAGTTGCGGCGCGAGGGCCAGCGCGGTGGCGCGCTTCAGGCCGGGCTTGACGCCCAGGGCCCGTGCCGCCGGGTTGGCGCCGACGATGCAGCGCGCGTCCATCAGCGCCAGCGCCGGCTCATCTGCGCTGGCGTTCGCCTCGCGCGGCAGCGTGGCCGCGAACGATTCGAGCGACAGCAACGGCAGGTGCAGGGCGATCCAGAGCACGCGGCGGATTCGGATGAAAACTCGAAAGGGGAAAACGAGTGCCGGTGCTCACGCTGCCGAACATGACGCCGCACAAGGCGTCAGCCAAGGTTGACGAAAGTGGCCGCCTGCAGGCCTGCCGCCTGTCGCAGCCTGTCTTGCGCGCTGGCTGGCATGTCGGCTTGCATGCCGGCTTGCAAGCCGTTTTGCATGCCGGCCCGTGCCCGCTGCCGCGCCGCCCCCGACAGCACCGGCGGCAGGGCCAGTTGCAACGGCGCGTCCAGCGGCGGGCCGCGGCGCTTGAGCAGGCGCACCGCCAGCACGTCGGCCCCGAAGGCGCGCAGACCCAGGCGCAGCGGCGCGGCGCTGGGGCGCTGCTGCGCAGCCATTTCACGCAGCACGAAGGCCGGGCCGTCGTGCGCCTGCGCGGCCAGCTGCAGGCGGCGCAGGCGCTCGGCGCGCAGGCGCGGCGGCAGCCAGGCCACCAGCGCCCCCACGTGGCCGCTTTTTAAGGCCTGCTCGAACGCCCACAGGCTGTCGCTGCCCGGGATGACCCTGGCGCGGGTGTTGACCACCAGCAATTGCTCCACGTCAAAGCCCAGCTGCGCCAGTGCCCAGGCCGACAGCGCGGCCGGCGGGTCGAACAGCATCACCAGCCGGCCCGCGCTTTGGGTGGCGGCCAGGCTGGGCGCCAGCAGGCGCACCTCGCCCACGCCCGGGTGCGGCAGCAGCAGTTCGGTGAGCCCACGGCGCGGCCAGCCGCCGCCAGGCAATTGGGCGTCGAGCGCGGCAAAGCCGCTGGGCACGGCGTTTTGGGCCTGGCGGCCGAGCTGGTGGCCCAGCCACAACGCGGGGTGCAGGGTTTCGGGGCTCTTGAGCCAATGCGGCTCCGTCACTTGGCTTGAACCCTCACGGGGGGCGGGTCGGGCGGGCTCGGCCCTGGGGGCGCTCAGAAGGGGGCCGGGCCCCGCGCCCGGCGGCTCTGGCGGCTCTGGCGGCTCTGGCGGCTCTGGCGGTGCCGGCGGTGCCGGCGGTTTGTGCAGCGCCGGTTCACCCCGCCCCGCCGGGGGCGCCGGCGAGGGAGCAAAAACAGCAGCGGGCAGAAGGTCCATTTGAAGACTGTAGTTTTATAAGGGGTATCCTCTTAGCTCCAGCAACCCCAAAAGCACTGGATGGATGTCCAGCATATCGCAACCCACGAAGCCGGCAAAGACTATCCACGCAACTGGAACGAATTCCTCGATTGGTTCGCCAGTGAGGAAGCTTGCGAGGCGTACTTGGAGCGGCTGCGCTGGCCGCAGGAATTCGTCTGTCCGGCGTGCAACGCAGCACAAGCGCCGTATCGATCAAGTCGGGGTCGG
>JANORB010000102.1:0-18821 GCA_031415135.1 Methylibium sp. | reverse complement strand
CCCGCTCATCACACCAGAAGACGCCCGCTCGTCGTTGCAAATGCTCGCCATAGCCCGAGCTATGCCTGCGCTTTGCGCCTGGATCGGCCGCCTTCTGGCGCGCTGCTCGGACACGCTCGAAAAACTCTCAGCCTCTGAGCGGACGCTCGCCGATGCGAGCCGGCGCAGACCTCGAAAACGCTGAAACCCCTTCTTCCTGAGGCCCCGTGCACGACCACCTTGGCAACCCGCTCAGCTGCCGCTCGAACGACGCGGTGCGCGCCTACGACCACGGCGTGGACTGCCAGTTGCATGCCTGGCCCGGCGCGCTGACCGCGCTGCAGACCGCAGTCGCGCACGACCCGGGCTTTGCCCTCGCCCACGCCGCCATGGCGCTGGTGCTGCTGGCCCAAGGCCGGGCGGCGCAGGCGCGTGCCGCCGTCGCCGCTGCGCGGGCCAACGTCGATGCACTGGACGCCCGGGAGCAATCGCATGTCGCGCTGGTCTCGCTGATCGCCGATGGCAAGCCGTTGCAGGCGCTGGACGCCGTGATCGACCACGCGCAGCACTGGCCGACCGATGCGCTGGCCCAGTCGACCGCGCTCGGTGCGTTCGGGCTGTTTGCGTTCAGCGGCCGCGCCGATCACGACCAGGCGCGCCTGGCGTTCGTGCGCCGGCTCGCGCCGCGCTACCCGGACGACAACGCGTGGATGCTGACCCACCTGAGCTGGGCCCACACCGAAGCGGGCATGCCCGACGCGGGGCTGTGGCTGATCGAGCGCAGCCTGAACCTGCGCCGCGCCAACGGCAATGCGGCCCACGTGATGATGCATGCGCGCTTCGAGCGCCAGGAGCCCGGGCCCGCGCTGCGCTTCATCGACGACTGGCTGGCCGGCTACCCGGATGACGCCGTGCTGTTCGGCCACCTGCACTGGCACGCGGCGCTGTGCGAAATCGAGCTCGGCCAGACGGAAGCGGCCGAGCGCCGGCTGGTCGGCTTCATCGAACCGCACCTGCGCCATGCGTTGCCGCTGGTGGGCATGACCGACACGGCGTCGCTGTTGTGGCGGCTCGGGCTGAATCGCCATGACCCGCTCTCGTGGGCCGCGGCGCACGAGTACGCGGCGCGCAGCTTCCCCGAGGGCGGCAATGCCTTTGTCGAACTGCACCTGGCCATGTTGGCCGCCGCGCAGCGCGACAGCGAGGCCCTGGCCCGCAGCGCGGCGCGCCTGCAGCGCTCGGCCGACGCCGGCAATCCGGCCGCGCCGGTCGCGCTGCAGTGGGTGGCGGGCCTGGCCGCGCTGGTGGCCGGCGAGGCGCAAGCCGCGCGCCAGCACCTGGAAGCCTGCCTCACGCAAGCGGCGCGGCTGGGAGGCAGCCACGCCCAGCGAACCGTCGTCGACCGCACGCTCGCCGCGCTGGTGCTGCCGGAATGACGCCGGAGCATTTTGATGTGCTCGTGGTCGGGGCCGGCCTGTCGGGCATCGGCGCGGCCCACCACCTGCAATCGCGCTGCCCTGGCCACACGTTTGCCATCCTCGAAGGCCGCGACCGGCTCGGCGGCACCTGGGACCTGTTTCGCTACCCCGGCGTGCGCTCGGACTCGGACATGTACACGCTGGGCTATTCATTCCGGCCCTGGAACGACGCCAAGGCGATTGCCGACGGGCCGGCGATTCTGAAATACCTGCAAGACACGGCGCGCGACGACGGCATCGGCGCGAAGATTCGTTTCAAGCACCGCGTCACGGGCGCCGCGTGGTCGACGCTGGACGCGAGGTGGACGGTCGAGGTCGAACGCGGCGAGGCGCAGGAAGCGGCGCGCCTGACTTGCAACTTTCTCTTCATGTGCAGCGGCTACTACTGTTACGCCGCCGGCTACACGCCCGAATTCGCCGGGCTCGATCGCTTCAAGGGCCGCATCGTGCACCCGCAGCAGTGGAGCGACGATGTGGCCTACGCGGGCAAGCGCGTCGTCGTGATCGGCAGCGGGGCGACCGCGGTGACGCTGGTGCCTGCGCTGGCAACCAAGGCGGCCCATGTGACGATGTTGCAGCGCTCGCCGACCTGGATGGTCGCGCGGCCCACGCACGATGTGTTGGCGAATGCGCTTCGGCAGGTGCTGCCGGCCAGGCTGGCCTACGGCATCACGCGCTGGAAGCAGGTCTTGCTGGGCCAGTATTTTTTCAAGCTGTGCCGGCGCAACCCGGCGCGCGCGGCCAGGCTGTTGCTGGGCGACTTGCGCCGCCGGCTGGCACCAGACCAGGACATCGCCAAACACTTCACGCCGCGCTACAGGCCGTGGGAGCAGCGCCTGTGCCTGGTGCCGGACGGCGACTTCTTCAAGGCCCTGAACGCCGGGCGGGCGTCGGTCGTGACCGACGCGATCGAGTGCTTCACCGAAACCGGTGTGACGCTTCAATCGGGTGCCGAGTTGCCGGCCGACCTGATCGTCACCGCCACCGGGTTGGCCTTGCAAGTGCTGGGCGGCGTGCGGATCAGCGTTGACGGCAAGCCCGTGGACGCGGCCCGAACGCTCAACTACAAAGGCCTGATGTACAGCGGCGTGCCCAACCTGGCGGCGGCGTTCGGCTACACCAACGCGTCGTGGACACTCAAGGCCGACCTCAGTTGCGAGTACGTGTGCCGGCTGCTGAACCACATGCGGGCGCACGGCATCGCACAGTGCACGCCGCGCAATCGCGACCCCAAGCTCGTCGAAGAACCGCTGTTCGATTTTTCATCGGGTTACTTCCAGCGCTCGCTGCACCTGTTTCCCAAGCAGGGTTCCAAGCCGCCGTGGCGGCTGAGCCAGAACTACCTGCGCGACATCCTGACCCTGCGCTTCGGCAGGCTGGACGACGGGGTGCTGGAGTTTTCGAATCGGCCGCGGGCCGCGGCGGCGGGCCGGGGCTGACGCGCAAGGGGTTTCCCCCGCTTGCCGGGGCAAAGTCGAAGTGCGAGCCTCGCGCCACCCTGAGCTGGAGAGACCATGAAACCCCTGATGCACATCGTTCGACACGCGCTGCTCGGCCTGGCCCTGGTGGCCTCGGCCTCGGCGTTTGCGCAGTACCCGAACCGGCCGATCACGCTCATCGTGCCGTGGGGCGCGGGCGGCGGCACCGACGCGGTGGCGCGCTTCATCGCCAGCCTGATGGAAAAAGACCTGGGCCAACCGGTCAACGTGGTCAACCGCACCGGCGGCTCCGGCGTGGTCGGCCATTCGGCCATCGCGTCGGCCGCGCCGGACGGCTACACGCTCGGCATGATCACGGTCGAGATCACGATGATGCATCACCAGAAGCTCACCGAACTCGACCCGACCAGCTACACGCCGATCGCGTTGGTCAACCTCGACCCGGCCGGCTTCCAGGTGCGCGCCGACTCGCCGTACAAGACCATGAACGATGTGTTCGCCGCCATCAAGGCCAACCCGCCGGGCAAGTTCAAGGCCTCGGGCACTGGCCAGGGCGGCATCTGGCACCTGGCGCTGGCCGGCATGCTGAGCGACTTGAAGATGGACCCCGCCGCCGTGCCCTGGGTGCCGTCCAACGGCGCGGCGCCGGGCTTGCAGGACCTGGCCGCCGGTGGCGTCGAGTTCGTGCCGTGTTCGCTGCCCGAGGCGCGCTCGCTGATCGACGCCGGCAAGGTGCGCTCGCTGGCGGTGATGGACACACGCCGTGCCGCGCTGTTCCCCGACGTGCCGACGCTGAAAGAAGCGACCGGCTCGAACTGGGCCACCGGCGCGTGGCGCGGCATCGCCGCACCCAAGGGCTTGCCGAAAGACGTGCAGACCAAGCTGGAAGCGTCGGTCAAGAAGGCCTACGACAGCAAGGACTACAAGGACTTCATGGCCCAGCGCGGCTTCGGCATGCTGTGGGGCAATTCGGAAGAGTTCGCCAAATTCATGGCCAAGGGCGACGCCGACATGAAGGCGGTGATGACGGCCGTCGGCATCGCCAAGTAACAGCCTCGCTGGCGCGTGCGCAACACCGATCGTTGGGTCGGCCTGGGGCTGGCCTTGCTGGCGCTGGCCGTGCTGTGGTCGGCGCGCGCGTTCCCCGATGTCCCCGGGCAAAAACTCGGCGCCGCCTTCTTGCCGATGCTGATCGGCGCGGGTCTGCTGGTGTGCGGCCTGGCGCTGATGCTGCGCAGCCTGCGTGGCCGCGCGTACGCGCACGAGGCCGATCTGGGGGCCGCCAAGCCGGAGCATTTTGGAAGCGCCGCCGTGATCGTTGGCGCGGTGGTGGCCTATATCGCGCTGTCCGAGAGACTGGGCTTTCTGTTCGTTGCGCCAGTCTGCCTGCTGGCGGTCTTTTTGGCGCTGCGCGTGCGTTGGCAGCGGGCCGTGGTGTGGGCCATCGGCGGCACGCTGCTGGTTCACTTTGCGTTCTACAAACTCTTGCGCGTGCCGCTGCCGTGGGGCGCGCTGACGCCGTTCTACTGATGGGCGCCCTCTGATGGACGCGCTGCTGACCGCCTTCGGGCTGGTGTTCCAGCCCTATGTGCTGATGGTGATCCTGCTGTCGGCGCTGTACGGCCTGTTCGTCGGCGCGATCCCGGGCCTGACCGCCACCATGGCCACCGCGCTGCTGGTGCCGGTGACGTTTTTCATGGCGCCGGTGCCGGCGGTGGCGGCCATCGTCACGGCCACCGCGATGGCGATATTTTCCGGCGACATCCCCAGCGCGCTGCTGCGCATGCCCGGCACACCGGCCTCGGCGGCCTACACCGACGAGGCGTTCCTGCTGACCAAAAAAGGCATGGCCGAAACGGCGTTGGGCGCGGGGCTGGTGTTCTCGGTGCTGGGCGGCATCTTCGGTGTGCTGGTGTTGATCGTGGCGGCGCCGGCACTGGCCGAGGTGGCGTTGAAATTCAGCTCGTTCGAGTATTTCTGGCTCGTGATGCTGGGGTTCACCTGCGCCATCTTCATCGCCGGCAACGACCCGCTGAAGGGCCTGGTGTCGTTGTTGCTGGGCCTGCTGATCTCGGTGGTGGGCCTGGAAAACGCGGCCGGCGCGCCGCGCTACACCTTCGGCAACGCCGAACTCACCGGTGGCATCCCGTTGATCCCGCTGATGATCGGCATGTTCGCGGTGTCTGAAATCCTGCGCTACGCGGCGGTCGTCGACAAGCCGCTGATGGCTGTCGACCGGCCCTTGACCAGCGTGTTTGCCGGCATGTGGGGCTTGTTGAAAAAGTATCCGCTGCAACTGTTGCGCGGCTCGGCGCTGGGCACGCTGGTAGGCGCGCTGCCCGGCGCGGGCGCCGACATCGCGGCGTGGATGTCGTATGCGATGTCCAAGCGCTTTTCGAAGGAGCCCGAGAAATTCGGCACCGGCCATGTCGAAGGCATCGTCGAGTCGGGCGCGGCCAACAACGCGGCACTCGGCGGCGCGTGGATTCCGGCGCTGGTGTTCGGCATCCCGGGCGATTCGATCACGGCCATCGCCATCGGCGTGCTGTACCTCAAGGGCATGAACCCGGGGCCGACGCTGTTCATCAACAACCCGCAGAACATCTATGCGGTGTTCATCGTCTTCATCCTTGCGCAACTGTTGATGCTGCCGCTGGGCTGGATGGCGATCAAGGCGGCCAAGCGCATCCTGCGCATCCCGGCGAGCGTGCTGATGCCGCTGATCCTGCTGTTCTGCGTGGTCGGCAGTTTTGCGATCAACAACAGCCTGTTCGGCGTGCTGGTGATGCTGGTGGCCGGCGTGCTCGGTTTCCTGATGGAGCGCTGGGGCTTCCCCGTGGCGCCCACCATCCTGGGCGTGGTGCTGGGCACGATGCTGGAGGAGCATTTTTTCAGCAGCCTGATCAAGGCGGACGGCAACTTCGGCGTGTTCTTCGAGCGCCCGATCGCCGGCACGCTGGGCGCCATGACCTTGCTGATCTGGTTGTGGCCGCTGGCGCGGGCCCTGGTTGCGCGCGCCGTCGCGCCGAAGGCCATGGCCTGAGCTGTGTGGGCTGCCGAACAGACGCGGCGCCGAAGCCCAACTAACTTGGCGGCGGTTCGTGCCTTGCCCTCGTTGACGAGCGGCCCGCGACCCGCGCCGGCACCCCCGGAGCCCGCACCCGATGTTTTGAGGAGTCATCGATGAGCAGCAAGGCCAGCACCCCGCCCCAACCCGCCCCGCCCATCGCGCCCACCAAGCCCACCGGGCAGAGGCGCAGCCTGGAGCGCGGCACCTCGACGCGCAAGAAGAACCCGGGCAAGCGGCCCAAACAGGGCGGTTGACGCAGGCCGGCCCGGCCGGAGCACTGTTTCAGGGCGGCTAACGATCGCCTAACGGTTGCGGGGCAAGCTGCCTGCATCGCCCACTGCGGCAACGATGCACAGGAGCCGGAAACGATGAAGCCCGCCGCCACCCCCGGCGCGAGCGCCGCTGCGCCGCGCCTCGACACGCCCCCGCACAGCGTGACCGTCACCGGCCGCTACGCCACCGACACCTGGCGCCAGGGCCAGAGCTACTCCGCCGTGGCGTATGTGGTGGTGCCCAAGGTGGCAGGTGGGGTGCGCTACGCCGTCACCGCCACCGGCTTCAACGACAAGGCCTACTACGGCAAGCGGCTGTCGCTTGCGTTTTCGCCGGTGGGAGCGATTGCGCGCCCGGCCGATGGCTACGGCGACACCCGGGTGCAGGACCGCGGCGATTCGCTGTGGGTCTGCCTGTCGAGCATCAGCGGGCCGGTGGCCTGCCTGGGCGAGGCCGTGCCGTACTTCGACGCGCGCTTTGGCGGCATGCGGGTCCAGGCGGTGGTGAGCCTGATCACGCCACCGGCTTGAGGGGGTTCGCGCGACGCTGCATTCACGCTGCCCGCCGGCGATGGTCCAATGGCGCCTGTGCGCGCCGGCCCCAACCCCTCCCACCACGCTGCCCACGCCGCCCACTGGCGCATCGAACTGCTGGGGCAATTGCGCGCCAGCTCGGGAGACCGGGTCCTGGCCCAGTTCGGCAGCCGCAAGATCGCCGCGTTGCTGGCCCGCCTGGCGCTGTACCCCAAGCGCACCCACGGGCGCGAGGAACTGATCGACCTGCTGTGGCCCGAGGCCGACCTGGACACCGGCCGCAACCGCCTGCGCCAGGCCCTGTTCGCGCTGCGCCACCTGCTGGAGCCGCCCGGCGCGGCCGAGGTGTTGGTGGTCGATCGCACCAGCGTGCGCCTGAACCCGGCCGGCGTCAGCTGCGACGCGGTGGAGTTTGAAGCCCTGGTGCAGGCGCGCGACTGGGCGGCGGCGCAGGCGCTGTATGTCGGCGAGCTGCTGCCGGGCTACTACGACGAGTGGATCGCCGACGACCGGTCGCGGCTGGCGGCGCTGGCCGATCGAATCCCCCCGCCGCCCCCTTCCACCGCCGCCGCCGCCACCACCAGCGCCGGGCCGGGCATGCGCCTGCAGGCCACCGAAACCCTGCGCCCGGATCGGCAAGAACTGTTGCCGTCGTACGTGGCGCGCTTCTTCGGCCGCGAGGCCGAAATGGAACAGCTGGCGCAGATGCTGGTGTCGCACCGCCTGGTCACCTTGCTGGGCCCCGGCGGCTCCGGCAAGACGCGGCTGGCCGCCGAAGTGGCCCAGCGCCAGCGCCAGGCCTACGCGGTGGTGGTCTTCGTGGCGCTGGCCGAATGCACCCGGCCCGACGAGCTGCCCGGGCGGCTGCGCGCCGCGCTGCGCCTGCCGGACGCAAGAGCCGACGGCCAGGGCAACGCGCTCGAGCAGCTCAAGCTCTACCTGCAGGGCCGGCGCGCGCTGCTGGTGCTGGACAACTTCGAGCAGCTGGTCACGCCGGGCGGCGCGCAGGTGCTGGAGCAACTGCTGCAAAGCCTGCCCGAGCTGCACCTGCTGGTCAGCTCGCGGCGCGTGCTCGACGCCGAAGGCGAGCGCAGTTTCGAGGTCTCGCCGCTGCCGCTGCCGAGCGCATCCGACGACCTGGCCGGCTGCGCCGCCAACCCCAGCGTGGCGCTGTTCGTCGACCGCGCCCAGGGCGCACGCGCGGGCTTTCACCTGAGCGCGCGCAACCGGGCCGACGTGGAAGCGCTGTGCGCCGCGCTCGAAGGCGTGCCGCTGGCCATCGAACTGGCGGCCTCGCGTGCGCACGCGCTGTCGGTGGCCGAGATGCGCGCCCAGATGGACGCCCACATGCACCCGCGCTTTGCGCTGCTGGCGCGCAAGGGGCCGCGCGCCGCCAGGGCGCCGCGCCACGCGTCGCTCGACGCCGCGATCGACTGGAGCTGGCAGCTGCTGAGCCCGCAGGACCAGCGCTGCCTGGCGGCGCTGTCGGTGTTTCGCGAAGGCTTCAGCGCCGCCGCCGCCGCCATCGTGTGGCAGCAGCCCGCCGCGCACGAGGTGCTGGCGCGGCTGGTCGCCGATTCACTGGTGCGCAGCGAGCTGGGGCCCGACGGTGGCATGCGCTACCACCTGTTCGAGATGGTGCGCGAGTTCGTCGCCGAACGGCTGGCTCCCGCCGAGCGCCTGGCGTTGCGCGAGCGCCAGCGCGACTGGTGTCTGAATTCCGCCCTGGCCAACCGCGCCATGCTGCCGCTGACCGACGTGCCCAACCTGCACGAGGCGCTGCGCAGCAGCCTGGAAGACGGGCAGCCGCTGCAAACCCTGGAACTGGCGCTGGCCACCGAGTCGCACTGGGAGCGGCGCGGTGTGCCCCCGGAAGTGCGCAGCCTGTGGCTGGGCGCGCTCGACGCGGTGCGCGGCGGCACGCCCTCGCATGCCGCGCGCGTGCAGGCCGCGCGCTGCCTGTTCGCCCGCCGCCTGTATGAAGCGGGTGACCCCGCCAGCGCGTTGATCCTGGCCGATGAAGCGGTTGCCGCAGCGGCCGACGACGCCCGCCTGCTCGCCCCGGCGCTGGCGGTGCGGCTGCGACTGCGCTGGAAGAGCCACATGCGTGGCGACGAGGGCCTGTCCGATGCGCTGCAGCGCGCGCTGGTGTTGACCGACGACGGCGCCGACCCGCACACCCGCGCCGAGCTGCTCAACCTGCTCGGCGAGGTGATGGTGCTGGGCCGCCGCGATGCCGAGGCCGCGCTGCCGTTCTACGACCAGGCCCTGGCCTTGTTCGAGTCGCTCGGCGAGGCCCGCCAGGCCTGGGACGTGCGCATGGGCCAGGGCATCTGCGCCCAGGTGCAGCGCCGTTTCGACGACGCCGTGGCCATGCACACCGCCGTGGCCGAGGCAGCCGAGCGGCTCGACGACCAGCTGCTGCTGATCGACGCCTACAACAACCTGGGCGTGGCCTGCAACCATGCACGCCGCTGGGATGACGCAGTGCGGCACGGCCGCATGCAGCTGCGCCTGGCCACGCGCCAGTACTCGCGCTACATGCAGGTGATGGCGCTGTGGAACCTGGCCCGGCCGCTGGCGCGCAGCCGCCAGCCACAGGCAGCGGCCACCGCGTTGGCCGCCCGTGCGCACGTGTGGCTGACTCAATTCGGCTCATTGACGGCCGGCGACCAGCGCTACGTGGCCAAGGTGCGGCGCCTGGTGCGGCGCCAGCTTGGCAGCGCGCGCACGGCCGCCCTGTGGGCCGAAGGCGAGCGGCTGACGCTTGCCGATGCGGTGCATGCCGTGCTGGACGAGACAGCGGCTCACGGCCGACCGAGCAAGGACTGACGCGGCGCCGTCATCCACCCCCCACGAACAAGGGGGGCGCCTTGGCCGGATCGCAAACGATCTCCTAACGGGGGCCTGAGAACCTTTGCCTGCCGCAAACCTGCGGCCACTGAAAGGCAAAGCCCCATGAGCACTGAACGTTTCGCCCATTTCGCCGTGGCCGCGACGCTGGCCGCTGCCACCCTGGCCGCTGCCGCCCTGTCTGCCACGCCCGCCCGCGCGCAGGACTACGACGCGATGCTGAAGCAGTCGACCGCGCGGATGAACCAGATCGTCGCGCAGGCGCAGCAGGCCTCCGACAACATGGTCCGCCAGCGCATGCAGGACCCGCAGGTGCAGGCCGCGTACCGCCAGTACCTGGGCCAGATGCAGGCCAGCGGCCAGCGCGCCATGGACTTCCCGACCTACACCTACAACCACATCTACACGCGCGGTTTTTCGGCCGATGGCATCCGCCATGCCCAGCGCAGCGAAGCCGGCATGCAGGCCCGCGAGCACGCCGCCAGGCAAGGCCTGCAGCAAGCCCAGGCACAACGCGGCCAGGCCCAGCAAACGCAGCGCGACGGCTACTTCGCCAACCAGCAGGAGGCCGGCCGCGGGCTGACGGGGCAGAGCACCTACACCGCGCCGAACGGCGCGCAGATGCAGCTGCCGCACACCTGGCAAGCCAACACCACCCACCAGCACCAGGGCAACACCTACGGGGTGGACGCCTCGGGCCAGTACCACGTGCTGGGTGCCAACGGCTGGTGGTACCCGGTGCAGCGGCGCTGAGCCGGCCGCGCGCCCATCACCACCCCCACGCCACACGTCAATGCCCGCCCGGGCCGCTTTCAACAGGGAAAACCACATGAATATCCAACGAACCCCGACCCTGCCCGACTCGTTGCGCCGCAAGCTGATGTTCGGCTTGCCCGGCGGGCTGGTCTTTGCCACACCGCTTGCGATGGTCGGATGCGGCGGCGGCGGGGGTGATGCAGCCATCGCCGGGCCCCAGGTCCAGGGGCAACTGGCCTTGCCCGCCGCCGTCAAGGCGGCCGACGTGACGGTGGTCGGCAACACCGACGAGGTGGCCGTGGCGGACGACGGCAAGTTCACCCTGGCCGTCGCCGACGACAGCCTGACCCTGGTGGCGGCCGTGCACGGCTCCGATCGCGCGCTGCACTTCGGGCTGGTCCGGGCCGGGCTGGCCGGCCAGACGCTGGACGCGCGCTCCAGCGCCGCAGCCTTGTTGTTCGTCTCGCTCGGCGCGTCGCAATTGGCGCCGGCCGACCGGCGCGCCGTGCACGAGTCGATTGCCGCCGACACCCAAACCGCGGCACTGGCCTCGGTGATCCAGGCCCGGATCGACGCCAACCCGTTCGCGCTCGACGAACCCGATGCGCAGATCGTCAGCGCGTTGAAGCAGAGCCTGCAGGCGATGCGCGCGCGCCCGGCCGGCGCGCTGCCGGGTGGGCGTGCGCGCCGGCTGGCCGTCACCGATGTGCAGCCGCTGCTGCGCATCGAGCCGGGTGGCGAGGTAAACGGCATCTCGGTCAACCAGGACGGCGGCACACCGGGCTTCAGCATCGTCAACACCAAGCGCCGGCCCGGCATCGCCCACTTGTACAAGGTGGGCTACCAGATGCCCGAAGCGGCGCGCGTGGACATCTCGCCGGCCGAAGTCGTCGGCCAGCCGATCCGCATTGCCTCCACCCAGGCACTGAGCATTGCCGCCGCGCCGGGCGCCTTCACGGGCGGTGCGGTGCCGTGGGAACCCAAGACCTCGTCGCGCGTGCCGCTGGCGATGCACGAAGGTGCCGAACAAACCATCTATGAGGTGGTTTATCTGACACCGGTGTGGGACGCGGCCGACCCGACGATTGCGGCCGAACCACGCTACCGGCTGTACCGCGAGGCCTGGCTCGAAGAACTGGGCAACCTGTACGAACGCACCCAGATGGAGATCGTCTTCGGCGCCATCCTGGAGGCGCTGGGCGTGGGCGGCGGTGCCTTCAACGAAGGCGCGTTTGCCACCGCGATGGCCAACCTGCGCGCCGTGGCCGCCGCAGACGGCGGCTTCTTCACACTGATGGCGCAGGTGCGTGGCGGCACCGCGTTGATGGGCGGCATTCAGGGCTGGTTCACCACGATGGCCGGGGCCACGGGGCGCATCGCGACGCTGAACTCGCTCGTCCTTTCCGCCGTCGCGCCGATGGTGGAAGCGGCCAACGCCCAGCTCGCGGCCAACATGGCGGCACGCTCGCTGAGCCGCGCCAAGCTGACGATGTTCCACGGCGCGATGCGGGTGCTGGCGGCGGTGTCTGTCGTCGGTGGTGCGGTCGACAGCGGCGCGCAATGGAAGGACTTGCACAGCGGCGAAAAGGCGAGCCTGTTCACCGCCACCCTGGTCGGCCCGAAGGTGCAGGTCAGCCCGTCGTCGGGCAAGGTGGGCAAGGGCGAGGAGCAGACATTGACGGCGCGTGTCACCGGCACGCAAGGCGTCACGCTGACCTACCGCTGGACGCTCACCGGCAGCACCCTGGCCAACCTGAGCGACCGTGCCGGCAAGGTCGGCCTGACGATCGACACCGACAAGGACGTGGTGGTGCTGGCCACCACGCCGTCGACGGTGGGCACTTTGACCATCACGGTCGAGGCGTTCCAGGTCAAGTCCGGTGGCAACCGCAGCCTCGGCGAGGCCGTGGCCACGCTCGAGATGGACAACAACATCATCAAGCTCACGCCCGAGGTGGCGCGCATCGAGCGTGTCGGTGGCGACCAGCTCTTCAGCTTCTCGATGACGGTGCCGCCAGTGGCCGACGCCTTGTCGTACGAGTGGCGCTGCGCGAGCCAGCATGGCCGCTTGATCTCCGGCGGCGATGAAACCTCGTCGGCGCGCACCTCCATCGTGTCGGCGGCGCCGACGGCGCGCTACCTCGGTCGCGACGGGCTCGACGGCGGCGAGAGCGAAACCATCACCTGCATCGCGTTCTACACGCCGGCCGACCCGAACACCGGCCAGGCCGTGCGCAAGAACATCGGCCAGGCGACCGCCGAGGTGCAGGTCAAGCAGAAGTTCAACGTCGAGATCGTGTCGCTGCCCACCCTCACGCCGGCCGACAACAGCGTCGCCGTGACGGCACAGATCACCGATCCGGTGCCGGCAGGCGCCACCATCGAGTGGAGCTGGTTGCACTCGGGCGTGGGGTCGATTCAGACCTCGCTGACTGATGCCAACAAGCCGCACAGCTCGGTGCAGTTCGCCTCCGGCGCGGTGGAAGGCCTGGCGATCTTCACCGTGTCGGCACGGGTGGTCGTGCCCGGCCAGGCCGCCGTGCCGGTGCTGCCGGTGACGGCCAGCACGCAGGTCAAGAAGAACCTGGTTCAGGTGGTCATCAATGCCAAGGGCGGGTCCTACGGCTGCACCGACCCCAAGGCCTGCGGCGTCAGCGCGTACACGGCTTTCCTCGTGCCCCGGTACGCCAAGGCCGTGCTCTACCGGGCCGTTTTGAGCGGCTACGACTATCCCGGCTGCAACCGCACGGTCACCTGGACCGGGGTGGTGGGTGACCGCGGCGGCTGCAACTTCCCCGTCACCTACTTCCCGCACTCCTCGGCGGGCGCCACCGACACCTGGGCCGTGTGGATCGGCTTCGGCGGCGCAATCAGCGGCAAGTGCGTGGTGACGATCACGCTGGCGCCATAGGCCTGGGCGCGATCGAAGCCGACTTTGCATGCAAACCACAGGAGATCCAGCATGAACACCGACCGCATCGGCCGCACGGGCGCTCGTTTCGCCCGGCGTTTCAACCCACCCAGCGTTGCCGTGTTGGGCTTGTCGCTGGCGCTTGCCGGCTGCGGCGGGGGTGGCGGTGGGGGTGGCGACGGGGGCGGTGGTGGCAGCGCCGCCCCCGCCGCCACCGTCGGCCCCACGCTGAACTTCACCCCGACCAGCGGTGTGACCTGCGCCGACGGATTGGTGATCCAGAGCAACCCGGCGTTTCCGCAGCCATTCGCCTTCCCGGGCGCGAACTCGTGCCTCGTGCTCACCGTGTCGGCCGGCGCCGCAGCGAACCAGCCGACCATGCAGCCGCCCGGGCCCGGCACCGTGACCACGGCCACCGTGCGGGTCGGCCCGGTGACCGGCCCGATGCGCTTCGTGCGCATGCGCATCAGCCATCAGAACGGCTTTGGCACCTTTTGCTGCTCGGTCGAGCAGGTCGGCCCGACCTTCACGCCGCAGGCCAACGCCGACACCACGGTGGCCTTGAACTTTCCGATCGGCTTCACGGCCAAGCCGCCACCCACCGACACCGCAACGATCGCTTTCAACGACCAGATCGGCCTGCAGGTGCTGGCGCCCAACGTGCCCATTCCCGGCATCTGGCGGCAGAACGGCGGGCCGGAGCCGTTTCTCGATACCAGCCTGTGGCAAGCCCTGCCGGCGCCTGGCCAGAACCAGCGCGGGGCGGGCAGCTACAGCGGTTTCATGCCTTCGTTCAATTTCCAGTTCGTGCCGGGCTGACAGCACGCATCACCCAGGCGAAGCACCGCCGATTTCTCCAACCCGACCCTCGAAAGGACGCCATGAACCACCGCCATATCCCTGCCACGCTGCGCCGCCACTGCCCGGCAGCGCTGGCCCTTGCCGCCGCCCTCGCCTGCGCATCGGCCCAGGCCCAGACCTGGGAATACAAGTCGTACAAAAAGACCATGGGCGGCCAGTACAGCAAGGACAGCTACGTGATCGGCAGCATTTCGGTCGAAGAGAAGGACGGCAAGTCGTTCTTTCGCTTCACCGCCGGCGCGGTGGATGCCTGTCTGCGCGGCGAGTTGGCGGCCAACGTCAGCAAGACCGACGCACTGACCACGATCGAGCCGGCCTCGACACTCGCCGGCTGCGAAACGATCCGCTACGTCATCCGCAACGACGGCAGCGGCGGCGAGCGTGAAGTCAAGCGTGGCGACAACTGGGTCAAAGACGGCTGGGATCACATGCTGACGCCGAAGAAGTGAGTGCCAGGCGGTGGCTGCCGTTGATGTGGGCGGCGGGGTGATCGAGGGTGCTCAGCCCGGCGCAGCATCCATCTGCCGTGTCATGTCCATCAGCCGGCCGTCCATCAGCTCGCACCCGAAGTCGGGGCAGAAGCGGCCGAACGATGTGGGCAGCCAGAAGCCGACGGGTTGCTTGAAGGCGCCGCGCGACGCCTGGTCGCGCAGCCCATCTTGTGGGCGACGGCGGCGGTGGTGCCGCTGCCGAGAATGGAGTCGAGGACGAGGTCGTCGGGCTCCGTGGGCAGTTCGAGAATTCGCCTTGCGAGCTTCTCTGGTTTGGGCGTAGCGAAAGACTCATCAGCGCTCATCGCCTTCACCTCTTCACGCGCCTCGTGGTGGTCGCCCTGGATCAACAGGTTGCGTAAGGCGACTTCGGCGCTGCTCAGCGCAGCAACTCGAGTGCGAAGCGTTTGCGCCCGTGGATGCGGTAGACGCTGAAGTCGGTGACATCCAAGGTGGCGATGCGATGGGTGCCGGCAGATTCGGCCAGCCAGACCAGTTCGAGATCGGCCCAGTCGGGGTCTTGATCGGCGTACTTTTCAAACAGATGCGCGATGCGCGCGTAGCCCGACGCATCCGGGTGATGCACCTGGAGCCCACCGCGCGCCACCAGGCTTGCCAGCGAGGCGCGCAAACGCACGGGAAGAAAGTGGGCGGCTTCGCTCAACACCGGCGAGACGGTCAGCAACGGCGCGGTGTTGCCGGCCATCCATTCGGCTGCCGCGGCGTGGTGCGCGTCGAGGCGGTCGAACAAGGCCACCAGCAAGCCGGTGTCGATGAGCACCGCTTGGGGTGCCGATGGAACGGCCGCAGTCTCTGCCAGGCGGCGCTTCACGCGCCACCGCGGCGGGCCTTTCGCCCGGCCGCACGTTGCGCCACCCGGGCGCGCACCGCTGCCTTGTCGGCGCCCTGGCCCAGCGCCACACCGCCAATCAGGCCGGCCTCGGCAAAGGCGCGATAGTTGGCGCTGACCGGCACCTCGCCACCTGCGCGTCCCTCGATCGACGATCCGGGCCGCAGTCCGGCAGACACCAGGTAAGCGGCCAGCGATTCCTGCACCACCAGGCTCTTGGTCACGCCGCGTTCGGTGCAATAGCGCTCCAGCGCCGATTCGAGCGCGCTGTCGAGGCGAACGGTGAGGGTCATGGCCAGGCCCCAGTGAATACGGATGCGATCATTGTATTACACCACCCGGGCCTCGTCGCGCAGGCGGGCCGCAGGCCCCTCACTCCACCGCCTTGACCATGTTCTCGACCACCTTCTTCGCGTCGCCGAACACCATCATCGTCTTGTCCATGTAGAACAGCTCGTTGTCCAGGCCGGCATAACCCGCCGCCATCGAGCGCTTGTTGACGATGATGGTCTTGGCCTTGCAGGCCTCGATGATGGGCATGCCGTAGATGGCGCTGCCCTTGGTGTGCGCCGCGGGGTTCACCACGTCGTTGGCGCCCAGGATGATGGCCGCGTCGGCCTGGACGAGTTCGGCGCCCAACGACCCGATCAACCCAGACGGGCTGCTTCGGCCGCCACATGACCCGCGAGCGAAGTCACAAATGTCTTCAACTCTGTCATCGACGACAGACTCGTGAATTCACCCGTCCCTTTCGCCATCCTTGGCGAGGTGACCATGGCTGCCGAAGTGTAGAGCTGCTCCCGGACGAGCTTCTGACAGAGCAAGTCGTAGCGTTGGAGATAGTTCGCACCGCGAAACTCTTCCAGAACCGGAAAGTGAGGTGACTTGTCTCTCACTGGCGTTCGCGACTTGGGCGCATCTTCAACAAGCATTAGCCAGCCAGCGAACGGTCGCGGTTGTTTGCCGAATGCACCCTCGCGGTACGCAGTCCAGAAATCATGCGCGGTGCCGACGGCTTCTTCGGTTCGGTTGTTAAAGTTGTTCCCAAACGATGGACCGACATGACTCTTGAGCTCAATCGCCGCGATCAACTCGCCTTTGTGCATGACGACCAAGTCCCACAGCTTTGTCGGCCGAAAAAAGCCGGGCAGGGTAACCACAGCGCGCTTCTGGTGAATCCCGGCATGGGCAAGTCCGTTGGCACGAACGATATCGCGCACCAGAGCGATGAAGCCGTCCATGTTCTTGCCGCCAGTGACGCTGGCCCGCCCACCTTGATCCGTCCTGCCGGATTCAATCTGTTTGAGTCGCGCGGCATCCCGGTTACCCCAGAATGCCTTTGTCGCTTCGCCAGCCTTTCGCTCGAAATCGACAAGATCAAGAGGCATGCGCTGCGTTCCCGTTTCCACCGAGGGCTGCACGCTCGTCGTCGCTCAACGCGTACAACTCGAACACGGCACTGCTGCAAGCAAGCAGGTCGCGGCCCGTCGCGGCCGCAACCAACGCTTGTCTCAACGAATCGGGAACATCATGCCAGTGGGGTATGCGTATGCGCCTGAGGTACTGCGCCTGAAAGCGCAGGTAGCCCCCACGCATCTTGGTCGAATAGGTCGCCACAAAGAGCCTGGCCACACCCGAAAGAAGCACCGCCTGGAGGGCGCGCAAGTCCCAGGCGTCTGAGGTGATGTGGTACAGGTTGTGGTGCGGATACAGCTGCCCGTCCTCGTAGACGATGTGCGCCGCCCCTTTGATGTCGGGAATGAGCAGCTTGGCTTTCGTCGCAAGCGTGCGGTCGATGCGATCGATGGTGCGATACCAGTTCGCGGGCAACCTCTGTGCGCAGTGGCGACCGGCGATGACTCTTCTTCGGTCTTCGAGGTAGCGGCGCAAGCGCGGATACGCGGCAAGGTCTACAAGCCGACCGTCGTCATCGAACGGGTTGATGACGCCTTGACCGCACCACTGCACCTGCCCGGACATGATGTCGCGCGTGGTCACCAGAGGCAACTTGCGATCAGCTTCCACGTCAAGTTCGTCGAAAGCGCCGATGAACGCCTTGTCCGCGCCCGTTGCAACGCCAATTCCGACCTTGCACGCTGCTTCTTCCATCGTGGGAAAGACTTGCTCAAGGCGACGAATCAGCGCCATCTGATCCGAGGATTCCAGCAGCCAAGGTTCGTCGCCCTGCGCGACGCAAGCCAATTCACGCACCGCGCCACCCTCTGCGGGCGAGAGCGGGGATCGCAACTCGGCAGCCAGCGCAATCAGTTCAGCGCGACCCAGCGAAGGTCGATGCGCGACGCGTGTTGCTCCCGGCTCCTCCCGGCCGATGATGGTGATGGCCGGATAGGCAGACACGTCGCCGTGAAAGGCTGGTGTATCCACCATGTCGACATAGGCCCTGAGGTGGAATTTTTCGGCAATCAAGCCGCGCAGCGGTCCACCATAGCGGTTCTTCATCCACCGATCTGCGCAGATGAACCCCAGGCCGCCGCCTCGGTTGAGCAGCAACAACGATCGCTCGATAAAGGGAACGTAGAGATCGGCTCGGTCGTACAGGGTTCGGTAGCGCGCTCGGTATTCGGCCAGCAGTGGCGGCGGAATGAGTTCTTGACGGACATAAGGAGGGTTGCCGACCACGTAGTCGAAATCGCCGTCCAACCTGGCGAGCAAGTAGTCGCCCTGCGCCAACCAACGGTCTGCAAGCACGGTCGATGTTTCGGCGGCGATGCCCTCGCGCACAAGCTGTTGGATCACCGATGCGCGGGTGGAGATGAAAGTGTCGCGATGCAGTTCGATCGCCCGTATTGCGTTACCCAGGCTTTCGGCAATTGGGCCAACGCTCTTGGAGTGCCGCCATGCTGTCAGCAGTCGCGCGACTGCGGCTTTCAGAAACTCACCTCCACCAAACGAGGGTTCCAGCAATCGTCGCTGATGTAGCGGTTGGTCCTCCGTGTAGCCCACCAGGTCGAGGATGAAATCGACCACCTCCGCACGGGTGAAGACCGCGCCGCGGGCCTCAATTCCACCTTGTGTTGCCAATGCTTCGACCGCAGCGGCGACTCTGGGCGATGCCAGGCCAGCAGGCTCGCCTCCGAGCAGATCAAAGCTAAGTTGGGTCAGACTCACGCTAGACATTTCCTTCAGGTGCGCCGCCATTGTCACCATCAGCCCCGCCCCACAGCTTGCCCAAACAGAATGGCCGCGCGAATCGCTCCGAGCGGCCATTGCATCCAAGTCGGCCCCTCACTCCACCGCCTTCACCATGTCCTCGACCACCTTCTTCGCGTCGCCGAACACCATCATCGTCTTGTCCATGTAGAACAG
>JANORB010000101.1:0-30707 GCA_031415135.1 Methylibium sp. | reverse complement strand
CTCGCGCAGTGCGGCGGGCTCGCTGGTGTATTCGGCATGCAGGGCCAGGCGCATCTCGGCATCGGGGATCTCGCGCGAGGGGTCGGTGCCGGCGCGGCATTTGACGACCTTGTCTTCGATGACGTCAAAGCCGATCGTGCGCAGCTGCTTGCCGAACTCGACCACAAGGGGCAGGCCCACATAGCCCAGGCCGATCACGGCGACGACAGGTTCGGTGGCGCGAAGCATTTGACTGTTCATCTGATGGGCAAACTGGTTCAGTCAATGGGTCGACAACGGGGCAGCGGCGTCAGCCACCAACTCTTTGCGCAGCGCCGCAATTTCGTTCTGCAACATCTTGTACTCCGCCTCCTTGCGCACCAAAAAAGCTTGGGTCAGCCGCAGGCGCTGGCTCACTCCGTTGGGCGTCAGGATGTACAGGTAGCCAAGTTTGTTGTCACTGCGCTTGAAGTTTTGTGCCTTGACCCAGCCTTTGCCGAGGAGCGCCTTGAGCAGGTAGTGGGTCTTGCCGAGACTCACCCCCAGTGCCGCGGAAAGCTCGCGCTGGGAGTAGTCTGGGTGCTGCTCAAGAACCCGCAGCAGTTCGAGAAGAGCTGGGCTGTCGGAACCTGCCGCCACGGGCATTGTTGGGTCGCTGCGTTCATTCATTGAACGCAGAATTCTACACAGCCTTTCCGATACGTCTTGATTGACCCTACTTGAACGGGAAAACGCTGGCGAAGGGGACGCCCAGCGCATCTTTGTCCGACACCCTTGGCGCCAGCCCGGAGGTCGGCCAACGGATGTCCAGCGTGGAATCGTCCCATCGGATGCAAGCCTCGGCTTGCGCGGCGTAGTAGTCGGTGGTCTTGTAAAGAAAATCCGCCGTTTCGCTGAGCACCAGGAAGCCGTGCGCGAGCCCTGCGGGAATCCAGAGTTGGCGGCGGTTCTCACTGGTGAGTTCAACACCCGCCCACGTTCCGCAGGTCGGGCTGCCCTGGCGGATGTCCACCGCCACATCGAACACCGCCCCCTGCACGACCCGCACCAGCTTGCCCTGCGCATGCGGCGGCAACTGGTAGTGCAGGCCGCGCAGCACGCCTTTGCCGGAGCGCGAATGGTTGTCCTGGACGAACTCGACGTGATGACCCACGGCTTCGTCGAACTGGCGCTGGTTGAAGCTCTCCATGAAGAAGCCGCGCTCGTCGCCGAACACCTTGGGTTCGAGAATCAGCACGCCGGGGATCGCGGTTTCGGTGACTTTCATCAGTAGGCCCCACCTTTGAGAACCTGCATCAGGTATTGCCCGTAGCCGTTTTTCAGCATCGGCTGCGCGATCGCGTGGAGTTGTTCGGCACTGATCCAACCCGAGCGGAAGGCGATTTCTTCGGGGCACGCAACCTTCAGGCCCTGGCGCTTTTCCAAGGTCGCGATGAACTGGCCGGCTTCCAGCAGGCTGTCGTGCGTGCCCGTGTCCAGCCACGCATAACCTCGGCCCATGATCTCGACATTCAGTTGGCCCTGGGTCAGGTAGCGCGCATTCACGTCGGTGATTTCCAGCTCACCCCGGGCAGACGGCTTGATGCCGGCGGCGATCTCGCACACCTGTTCGTCGTAGAAATACAGGCCGGTCACGGCGTAGTTGCTCTTGGGCAGCGTGGGCTTTTCTTCGATGCTCAGCGCGCGCTTTTTGTCGTCGAAGGCGACCACGCCGTAACGTTCGGGGTCGTGCACGTGATACGCGAACACCGACGCGCCCTGGCTGCGGGCACCGGCACCGCTCAACAGGCCTTGCAGGTCGTGGCCGTAAAAAATGTTGTCGCCCAGCACCAGCGCGCTGGGCTGGCCGTTGACGAACTGCTTGCCCAGGATGAAGGCTTGTGCCAGCCCGTCGGGGCTGGGCTGCACGCAGTAGCTGATGTTGAGGCCCCACTTGGCGCCGTCGCCGAGCAGGGCTTCAAAGCGCGGTGTGTCCTGCGGCGTGCTGATGAGCAGGATGTCGCGGATGCCGGCCAGCATCAAGGTGCTCAGCGGGTAGTACACCATCGGCTTGTCATACACCGGGAGCAATTGCTTGCTCATGGCCAGCGTGGCCGGGTGCAGCCGGGTGCCGGAGCCTCCGGCGAGGACGATGCCTTTGCGTTCAGTCTTGTTCATCACAGGCCTGCTTCGGCGAAAAGGTGACTCGATCTACCGTATATACTGTATATACAATGGAAGGCTCAGTCATGTTGTCGAAGCTGTTTCGAAGCGGCAATTCACAAGCTCTGCGCATACCGAAAGAGCTGGCGTTCCCGGCCGATTGGAGCGAGGTTCTCATCGAGCGCCAAGGCGACACCTTGGTGGTTCGGCCCGTACGCCGAAGGGTGCTCACGGGCATCGCAACGAAGTTTGCGGCGTTTCCGGCGGCCTTCATGGCGCAGGGCCGTGAACCTGAAGCTGAAACCGTGCGCGAAGACCCCTGGCCATGAGGTACATGGTCGACACCAACATCTGCATCCACCTGATGCAACACCACCCACCTGAGGTGCTGGAGCGGTTTGCACGACTCCAGCTTGGCGATGTGGTGATGTCGGTGGTGACCTTCGCCGAGTTGAGGTTCGGTGTCTCTCGGCTGCCCGCCGAGACGGGCGAGGCCGCTCAGGCGGACCGCGCGCTGGCGTCTCTGATCGAAGACATTCCGGTGCTTCAGTTCGATGAGCGGGCAGCGGTGAGTTACGGAGTCTTGCGCGCCGCAGTGCGCGACCGGCAGCGCAACGCGCTGGATCGGTTGATCGCTGCTCACGCGTTGGCGGAGGAGTTGACGCTGGTGACCAACAATGAAGCGGACTTCAAGGCCTGTCCCGGGCTGAGACTGGAGAACTGGGTGGGCTGAACGAGCGGTCTGCTTCAAACCATCACCTCGCGCAGCATTCGCTCAACACCCGGCTGCCACGCGGGCAGGGAAAGGTTGAAGACGGTTCGCAGCTTCGCCGTCGCCATGCGCGAGTTCGCTGGCCGCCGGGCGGGAGCGGGAAACGCGCTGGTGGGGACCGGTTCAATGGCGGAAGGCGCCACTCTGATCGATTGCCCCGCCGCGCGCGCGAATTCGATCACGTGCCTGGCGTAGCCATGCCAGCTGGTTTCACCGGCCGCGACAGCGTGGTAAACGCCTGCCACCTCGGGCTGCGCCAGCGCGGTGCGAAGGGCATGCGCGCTCAGGTCGGCCAGCAGTTCGGCACCGGTTGGCGCGCCGATCTGGTCGTTCACCACGGTGAGCCGGTCGCGCTCGGCGGCCAGCTTGAGCATGGTCTTGGCGAAGTTGCCGCCGCGCGCGGCGTAGACCCAACTGGTGCGGAAGATCAAGTGCCTGCAGCCGCTGGCGCGAATGGCTTGTTCGCCTTCGAGTTTGGTCTGGCCGTAGACGCTGAGCGGGCCCGTGGGTGAGCCTTCCGTCCACGGCTGGGTGCCGCTGCCATCGAACACATAGTCGGTGCTGTAGTGCACCAGCCAGGCGCCGCTTGCGGCGGCTTCGCGGGCCAGAACGGCCGGCGCTGCGGTGTTGATCGCATGCGCCAGTTCGCGCTCGCTCTCCGCCTTGTCGACCGCCGTGTAGGCCGCCGCATTGACGATGACCTGCGGCGCCACCGCGCGCAGCAACGCGCTCAGGGATTCAGGCTGTGCCAGATTGGCCGCCAGCACACCGGGGCTTGCGCGGGCCGGCGCGACGACTTCGCCCAGTGGGGCCAGCGCGCGCTGCAACTCCCAGCCCACCTGGCCATTTTTGCCGAGCAGCAGAATCTTCACGCTGAGACCGACGCCGAGCGACCGTTGTAGTGGGTCGAGACCCAGTCGCGGTACGCGCCCGACTGCACGTTCGCAACCCAGTCGGCGTTGTCGAGGTACCAGCGCACGGTCTTGCGGATTCCGCTCTCGAAGGTTTCCGCCGGCTTCCAGCCCAGCTCACGTTCGAGCTTGCGGGCGTCGATCGCGTAGCGGCGGTCATGGCCCGGCCGGTCGGTCACGTAAGTGATGAGCCGGGCATGGCTGCCGGCCGGGTCGGGCCGCATCTCGTCCAGCAGCGCGCAGACGGTCTTGACGATCTCGATGTTGGGCTTTTCGTTCCAGCCGCCCACGTTGTACGTCTCGCCGACACGGCCGCGCGCCAACACCTCACGAATCGCGGCGCAGTGGTCCTTCACGTAGAGCCAGTCGCGCACCTGCATGCCGTCGCCGTAGACCGGCAGTGCTTTGCCCGCCAGCGCGTTGACGATCATCAGCGGGATGAGTTTTTCAGGAAAGTGATAGGGCCCGTAGTTGTTCGAGCAATTGGTGGTCACCACGGGCAGGCCGTAGGTGTGGTGCCACGCCCGCACCAGGTGGTCACTGGCGGCCTTGCTGGCGGAATACGGGCTGTTCGGCTCGAAGGCGTGGGTCTCGGTGAAGGCGGGGTCGTTGCCTGCCAGCGAACCGTACACCTCGTCGGTCGACACATGGTGGAAACGGAAGGCGGCCTGGTCCGGCGCCGGCAACGCGGCCCAAAAATGGCGGGTTGCCTCCAGCAGGCTGAAGGTTCCTTCGACGTTGGTCTTGATGAACGCGCCCGGCCCGTGGATGCTGCGGTCGACGTGGCTTTCAGCGGCGAAATGCACCACGGCGCGCGGGCGGTGCTGCGCCAGCAGCGCGCGGTCGCCGATGTCGCCTTTGACGAACACATGGCGCGGGTCGTTCGCGAGCGCGCGCAGGCTGTCCAGATTGCCGGCGTAGGTGAGCGCGTCGAGGTTGAGCACCGGCTCGTCGGTGCACGCCAGCCAGTCCATACAGAAATTTGCGCCGATGAAGCCTGCGCCGCCGGTAACGAGAATCATGAGGCGTGGTCGTCGAAGCAAAGCACCGCAACGGCCCGATTGGGGAAAACCCGTCGATTCTAGTGGCCTGCAAGGTCAGCAAAGGCCGGGCCAATCGTGTAACGGCGATAATCAGCGGATGACTGAAATCACGATGGATTACGACACGCCCCTTTCCACCGACGCTGAGGGAGGCTCGATTCCACCCTCTTTTCCACCCACAGTGTCGCTCGAATTTTCGAGTGTGGGGCTCGCCGACAGTCTGCAGCGCGCCGTGGCCGACCAAGGCTACACGATCATGACGCCGATCCAGGCCAAGGCGATTCCCATCGTGCTGGCGGGGCGCGACGTGATGGGTGCGGCGCAAACCGGCACCGGCAAGACGGCGGCGTTTTCGTTGCCGCTGTTGCACAAGATGCTGCGCCACGAGAACAGCAGCATGTCGCCGGCGCGGCACCCGGTGCGCGCACTCGTGATTGCGCCCACGCGCGAGTTGGCGGACCAGGTGGCCGCCAACATCAAGGGTTACGCGCAGCACTCCAAACTGCGGGTCGCGGTGGTGTATGGCGGCATCGACATGAAGCCGCAAACCGCCGAACTGAAGGCGGGTGTCGAGGTGCTGGTGGCCACGCCGGGGCGTTTGCTCGACCACATCGAGGCCAAGAACTGCGTGTTGAACCAGGTTGAGTACGTGGTGCTCGACGAGGCCGACCGGATGCTCGACATCGGCTTTCTGCCCGACCTGCAGCGCATCCTGAGCTACCTGCCCAAGACGCGCCAGACGCTGCTGTTTTCAGCCACGTTCTCACCCGAGATCAAGCGCCTGGCCGAGAGCTATCTGCAAGACCCGCTGCTGATCGAAGTGGCCCGGCCCAACGCCACCGCCACCAATGTGGAGCAGCGCTTTTTCAGCGTGGCCACCGACGACAAGCGCCGCGCCGTGCTGAAACTGCTGAAGGAGCGCGAGATCACGCAGGCGCTGATCTTCGTCAACTCCAAAATCGGTTGCGCGCGGCTGGCGCGCTCGTTCGAACGCGACGGCCTGCGCACCAACGCGCTGCACGGCGACAAGTCGCAAGACGAACGCTTGAAGGCGCTGGATGCGTTCAAGCGCGGTGAGGTCGACGTGCTGGTGGCCACCGATGTGGCTGCGCGCGGCCTGGACATCGTCGACCTGCCGGCGGTGTTCAACTTCGACGTGCCGTTCAACGCCGAGGACTACGTGCACCGCATCGGCCGCACCGGCCGTGCCGGGGCCTCCGGCCTGGCGGTCACGCTGGTGTCGCGCGACGACGCGCGCTTGATTGCTGACATCGAAAAGCTGCTGCACAAGAAGATCGAACTGGAGCCGCTGGAACTCGAAGAGGATCGCCCGCGCCGTACATTCAGCGAGCGGCCGCGCTTTGAGGGCGAGGAGGATCGGCCGGTGCGCGCGCCGGCCGTGGCGCGCAGCGCCGGCGCGCCGTCGCCCAGGGCAGGCGGCGACCCGTTCTTCGATCAGCCTTATGAACCGGCCGCGGTGTCGGTCGAGCCGGCGTGGGAGGCCAAGGCTGCGGCAACGTCGAGAACGAGTTCCATCTCGCCCAACATCAAACCGAAGAAGAAGGTCGCAGCGCTGTTCGGGGCGAGGGTGCCGGAAGAGGTGGCGTCCTGATTTTTCCGCCGCCGGTCATCCTGCCAGCAGACAAAAAACGGCTGGCACGTCGGTTGGCAGTGCCATCGGCGCAGTCCGCCAGGCGGCAACCGCATCGGCGCGGGTAACGCCGTTGCTCAAGGTCAAACCGCAACTCACCGACAGGCGTGTGCCTGGCTGCAGGTGCGACACGAGCGCGGCCAGCAAAGCCTGATTGCGATAGGGAGTCTCGATCATCAATTGGGTTTGCCGCTGATGACGCGACACCGCTTCCACGTCCCGAATACGCGCCGCCCGTTCGCTGGGGTCGATTGGCAAGTAGCCCACGAACGCAAAGCTCTGCCCGTTCAGCCCACTGGCCGCCAGCGCCAGCAACAGTGAACTGGCGCCGGGCAACACGATCACCCTGATTTTCAATCCATGCGCCGCCTGCACCAGCGCGGCGCCCGGGTCGGCCACGGCGGGCAACCCCGCTTCGGAGATCAACCCGATGGCATGACCCTGCAACGCCGGGTCGAGCAGCGGCTCCAGCGGCACCGCCGTTGATTGCGGCGAGCCTTTTCGCGGCCGTGGCAACTCGACGATCGACACTGCCTGCAGCGGCAGGGCCAGCGGCACCACGGCATTGACGCGGCTCAGGAAGGCGCGTGTGGACTTTGCGCTTTCGGCGACCCAGTGAGTCAGCCCGGCGGCCACGCGAATCACGCCGAGCGGCAGCACCTCCCGCAGATCGGTGCTGTCGTCGCCGGTCCCGAAGTCCAGCGTGTTCGGGACGAGGTACAAGGCTGCGCCGGGCGCGGCCTGTGGTGCAACGGCTTGCTCGCGCCGCCCGGGCAGCGGCTTCATGGCCGCCCGGGGCCCGTGAGCGGATCGATGCCCGCCTGGCGCAGCAGCGCGCAGGTGCGAATCAGCGGCAGGCCGACCAGCGCCGTGGGGTCGTCGGACTCGATCGACTCGAGCAAAGCGATGCCCAATGCCTCCGACTTGGCGCTGCCGGCGCAGTCATACGGTTCTTCGGCGCGCAGGTAGTGTTCGATTTCTGCATCGGCCAACGCGCGAAACACCACCTTCACAGGGACCAGCGCTGTGCCGCAGAAGCCGCTGTGCGCACACACCACCGCCACGGCGGTGTGAAAAATGATGCTGCGGCCGCTCATCGCGCGCAACTGCTCGAAGGCGCGCTCGTGTGTGCCCGGCTTGCCGATCGCCGCGCCGTCCAGATCGGCCACCTGGTCTGAACCGATCACCACCGCCAGGCGGTGGTGTGCCGCCACAGCGCGCGCCTTGGCCAACGCCAGCCGCTGCGCCAGCGCCGCTGGCCACTCGCCGGCAAGCGGCGTTTCGTCGACGTGCGGCGCCCGGACATCGAACCGCAACCTGAGCCGAGCCAGCAGTTCGCGGCGGTAGCGCGATGTGGAAGCCAGGATCAGGGCGGGGCCTTGCGTCATGCGCCGGATTGTCCCATCGTGCGTCGTACACTGCGCCGATGGCAACGCGTGAACTCGATCCCCTTCGGTTGGACGTGCAAGCGTTCGCCAAGGATGCAGCCGAAGTCAGCGGCCACTGGCCTGTGCGGATGTTCGAGCGCCTGGCCCCGTCGACGCATGCCGATGCGCCGCCAGCGGCAGCGGACGAGGTGGTGTGGAGCGCATGCGGTGAGCAGCGGTCTGCGCGCGGGACGCCGGCGCAGAACTGGTTGCATTTGAAGGCGACGACGCAGGTGCGACTTGAATGCCAACGCTGCCTCGAACCGGTCGAGGCGCCGCTGGGCATCGACCGCTGGTTCCGTTTTGTGGCGGGTGAAGACGCGGCGGCGCAGATGGATGCCGACAGCGAGGAAGACGTGCTCGCGCTGCCCCGCGCCTTGAACCTGCGTGATCTGCTCGAAGACGAGTTGCTGCTGGCCTTGCCGTTGGTGCCGCTCCACGAGGTCTGCCCGGCGCCGCTCGGGGCCCTGGGCGATGCGCCCGATGTGGTGCGCGACCGGCCGAATCCCTTCGCTGCGCTGGCTGCCCTGAAGCGGGGTGGCGCGCTGAACTGACCCGGCCTGTGCCGGTGGAATTCGCCTCGATGATAGAATCTTGGGCTTTCTGCCGAGCGCACCCCAGATCGGGCTTCGCGCCGGCCTTGGCTCTTCGCGGAGCCCCAGGAGAACCCCATGGCTGTCCAGCAAAACAAGAAGTCACCGTCCAAGCGTGGCATGCACCGTTCGCACAATGCCCTGAATGCGCCGGGCACCGGCATTGAACCGACGACCGGCGAATCGCATCTGCGCCATCACATCAGCCCCACCGGTTTTTACCGTGGGCGCAAGGTGCTGAAGACCAAAGCGGACGCGTAGTCTCGCGGTGCTGGCGTCGCGGGCGGTCCACCCGGCCCTTCGCGCCTGCGGCCGGCAAAGCAGTTGCTGCACGTGATTTCGTCTGCGCAGTGCAGTCGCAGAACGCGCTCCAGGGCGTTCGCATCAGGCTTGCCGACAGGCAGCCGGCCGTGACATGACCCATCCGCCCGTGCCATCGAAGAAGCCACAGGCCAACCCGCCCGCCGTGGTCCGGTTGTCGGTCGACTGCATGGGTGGGGACCACGGGCCGTCCGTCACGCTGCCCGCCTGCCGGGCGTTTCTCGACGCCCATCCACAAGCGGAGCTGATGCTGGTCGGGCGCGCCAGGGAACTGGCGCCAGCTGCGGGTTGGCCGCGATGCACCGTCGTCGAAGCCAACGAAGTGGTTGAAATGCACGACTCCCTCGAAGTGGCGCTGCGCCGCAAGAAGGATTCGTCGATGCGCATCGCGATCAGCCTGGTCAAGCCCGATGCGGCCGGCGTCTCGCTGGCCCAGGCCTGCGTTTCGGCGGGCAACACGGGCGCCCTGATGGCCGTTTCTCGCTATGTGCTGAAGACGCTCGAGGGCATCCACCGCCCGGCCATCGCGTCGGTCATGCCCAACGAGCGCGACGGCTACACCACCGTGCTCGACCTGGGTGCCAATGTTGACTGCACGGCCGAGCACCTGCTGCAGTTCGCGGTGATGGGCAGCGCGCTCGTGGCGGCCGTGGAAGGCAAGGACAACCCCAGCGTGGGGCTGCTCAACATCGGTGAAGAAGCCATCAAGGGCAGCGAGGCGGTGCGCAACGCCGCCACGCTGCTTCGCGCCGCGGCGGCCAGCGGCCAGATCAACTTTCACGGCAACGTGGAGGGCAACGACATCTTCAAGGGAACGACCGACATCGTCGTGTGCGATGGCTTTGTCGGCAACGTGATGCTCAAGTCGGCCGAGGGGCTGGCATCGATGCTGTCCAGCTTCATCAAGCAAGAGTTCAAGCGCAATCTCTTCACCAAGATGGCCGCCCTTGCGGCGCTGCCGGTGCTGAATCATTTCAAGGCGCGGGTCGACTACCGGCGCTACAACGGCGCGGCGCTGCTTGGTTTGCGCGGGCTGGTGTTCAAGAGCCACGGCTCCGCCGATGCGTTCGCTTTCGAACAAGCCTTGAATCGGGCTTATGATGCGGCGCGAAATGGTCTGCTCGGCCGGGTCCACGACAAGATCCTGGAAGCTCTGTCGGCCATTCCCGCGAACGACAACGCTGCCTTGTCGGCAGTGGCCGATTCAACCCTTTCCGCATGATCGCCGACCGCAGACCGAAGGGCTTTTCGCGCATCACCGGCACCGGCAGCTACCTGCCGCCCAACCGCGTGAGCAACGAAGCGCTGGCGGAGCAGCTTGGCAGGGACGGCGTCGAAACCTCCGATGCGTGGATCGTCGAGCGCACCGGAATCCGGGCCCGCCACTTCGCCGATGCCGATGCCGTCTGCAGCGACCTGGCGCTGGCGGCGGCACGGCAGGCGCTCGATGCGGCCGACTGCGATGTGTCCGGCATCGACCTCATCATTGTTGCGACCTCCACGCCCGACATGGTTTTCCCGTCGACCGCGTGCATCGTCCAGAACAAGCTCGGCATCCACGGCTGCGCGGCCTTCGATGTGCAGGCGGTGTGCTCCGGTTTCGTCTATGCCATCACGGTGGCCGATTCGATGATCCGCACGGGCGCGGCGAGCAAGGCGCTGGTGATCGGCGCCGAGATCTTTTCGCGCATCCTCGACTTCAAGGACCGGACGACGTGTGTGCTGTTTGGCGACGGCGCCGGCGCGGTCGTGCTGGAGGCCAGTGACACGGCGGGAATTCTGGCCAGTGAATTGCACGCCGACGGTCGCCACGCCAACATCCTGTGCACACCGGGCACCGTGTCTGGTGGGCAGGTGCTCGGCCATCCTCTGCTCAAGATGGACGGGCCGGCGGTGTTCAAGCTGGCGGTGGGCGTGCTTGAAGATGTTGCGCGCTCGGTTCTGGTCAAGGCGGGCCGAACCGAGGCCGACATCGACTGGCTGATCCCGCACCAGGCCAACATCCGCATCATGCAAAGCACGGCGAAGAAGCTCAAGCTCGATGCTGACCGGCTGATCGCCACGGTGGACGAGCATGGCAACACCTCGGCGGCTTCGATTCCGCTCGCGCTGGATGAATCGGTGCGCAGCGGCAAGGTCAAACCGGGCGACACGGTCTTGCTTGAGGGCGTGGGCGGCGGCTTCACCTGGGGCGCGGTGCTGCTCGATCTTTGATTTCGTGGCCGATGCATCCCTGAACAATTGGCGGCCATGACCCCCTTCGCATTCGTTTTTCCTGGCCAGGGTTCGCAGGCGGTGGGCATGCTCGACGCCTGGGGCGACAACGCGGCCGTGCGGCAGACGCTTGCCGAAGCCTCGGAAGCGCTTGGCGAAGACGTGGCCCGTTTGATCCGCGAGGGCCCAAAGGAACAACTCGACCTGACCAGCAACACCCAGCCGGTGATGTTGGCTGCCGGCATGGCCTGTTATCGGGCCTGGACGGCCGCAGCAGGTCGCCCGCCGGCGCTGGTGGCGGGACACTCGCTGGGCGAGTACACCGCGTTGGTCGCTGCCGGGGCGCTGAGCCTGGCGGATGCGTTGCCGCTGGTTCGCTTTCGGGCCCAGGCCATGCAAGATGCGGTGCCGGTCGGCGTGGGTGCGATGGCGGCCATCCTGGGGCTGGAAGCCGAACAAGTCCGCCAGGCTTGCGCCGAGGCGGCCGCGGCCACTGGCGAGGCGGTGGCGCCAGCCAACTTCAACGACCCGAAGCAGACCGTGATTGCCGGAACGCGGGCGGGCGTCGACAAGGCCTGCGAACTGCTCAAGGCCAAAGGCGCCAAGCGCGCGCTGCTGCTGGCGGTGTCGGCACCCTTTCATTCGAGCCTGATGCTGCCGGCGGCCGAGCGCCTGAAAGAACGGCTGGCTGCCACGAGGTTCGCGCAGCCGCTGATTCCGGTGCTGAACAACATCGACGTCGCCATTCAGACCGAGGCGCCGGCGATTCGCGATGCCCTGTACCGCCAGGCGTTCGGCCCGGTGCGCTGGGTCGAACTGGTGCGAGCCATTCGCGCTCGCGGGTTGACGCACATCATCGAATGCGGGCCTGGCAAGACGCTGGCCGGCATGGTCAAGCGAATCGACCCGGAAGCGGTGGCCGGGCATGTGATGGACCCCGCCACGCTGGCGCAAGTGCAGGAGTTGCTCGCATGAACAAGGACGCAGGCCGGGTGGCGCTGGTGACGGGCGCTTCGCGCGGCATCGGGCGGGCCATTGCGCTGGCCCTCGCGCGCCAGGGGTTTCGTGTCATCGGCACGGCCACCACCGAGGCTGGAGCGCAAGCCACCACCGAAGCATTGGCCGCATTCGCGGGAAGCCGCGGAATCTGTCTCGATGTCAACGACGGGCCGGGAATCGACGCCGCGATCGACGCCATCGTCAAGGAACTGGGCGGCATCCATGTGCTCGTCAACAATGCCGGCATCACGCGGGACATGCTTTCGATGCGCATGAAGGACGACGACTGGGATGCCGTTCTCGACACCAACCTGAAAGCGGTTTTTCGGCTCAGCCGCGCGGTGACCCGACCGATGATGAAACAGCGTCAGGGCCGCATCATCAACATCACCTCGGTGGTGGGCGCCAGCGGCAACGCCGGCCAGGCCAACTACGCCGCGGCCAAGGCGGGTGTGGCCGGCATGACCCGATCGCTGGCGCGTGAGCTCGGCAGCCGTGGCATCACGGTGAACTGTGTGGCCCCCGGCTTCATTGAAACCGACATGACCAAGGCGCTTTCAGAAGCCCAGAGCGCGGCCTTGATGGCGCAGATCCCGCTCGGCCGCCTGGGGCAAGCCAGCGAGGTTGCGCACGCCGTGAGTTTCCTGGCTTCTTCCGAAGCGGGATACATCACCGGCACCGAATTGCATGTCAACGGCGGCATGTTCATGAATTGATTTTCGGCGCCCGCGACGGCGGCCGCCTCACGTCGACCGACACCCTGCGAGCCAAGGTGATCGTGTCGATTCCGACTGCCAATTTGCAAGCCTTAGAATCTCGGCCTGTTACTTACAAACACTCCTGGAGGAGTCATGAGCGATATCGAAGCACGTGTCAAAAAAATCATCGCCGAACAACTCGGCGTGCCTGAAGCTGACGTGGTCAGCGCCAAGGCGTTTGTTGCCGATCTCGGCGCAGATTCACTTGACACCGTGGAACTGGTGATGGCCCTCGAAGACGAATTCGGTATCGAGATTCCGGATGAAGAGGCCGAGAAGATCACCACCGTGCAACTGGCCATCGACTACGCCGTGAAGCACCAAAAGGCCGCCTGAGCCTGGCGCAGCCTGGTCCAACAAACCTTTCCATTGGCATGACCCGCCGCCGCGTTGTCGTCACTGGCCTGGGCCTCATCAGCCCGGTGGGCAACAGCGTGGATGACGCTTGGGCGAACATCGTCGCCGGGCGTTCTGGAGTTGCGAACATCACCAAGTTCGATGCGTCCAACTTCGCCTGCAGGTTCGCCGGCGAAGTGAAGGGATTCAAGGTCGAGGACTACTTCCCGGCCAAGGACGCGCGGCACATGGACAGCTTCATCCACTATGGGCTGGCAGCGTCCATCCAGGCCGTGCGGGACGCCGGATTGCCCACCAATTCGGCGCTCAGCGAAGAACAGGCAGAGCGAGTGGGTTGCCTGGTCGGCTCGGGGATCGGCGGACTGCCGCTGATCGAAGAAACCCACGCTGAATTTGTCGCACGCGGGGCGCGGCGCATCTCGCCGTTTTTTGTTCCCGCGTCGATCATCAACATGATCTCCGGCCATGTCTCGATCACCTTCGGATTCCAGGGCCCCAACCTGGCCATCGTGACCGCCTGCACGACCGGCCTGCATTGCATCGGGCAGGCCGGCCGGATGATCGAATGCGGCGACGCCGACGTGATGGTGGCCGGTGGCGCGGAGTCCTGTGTCTCGCCGCTGGGCATCGGCGGATTCGCCGCCGCTCGCGCGTTGTCCACGCGCAATGACGATCCGCAGACGGCCTCGCGCCCCTGGGACAAGGACCGCGACGGCTTTGTTCTGGGCGAGGGCGCGGGCGTGATGGTGCTCGAGGAGTATCAGCATGCCAAGCGCCGCGGCGCCAGGATCTACGCCGAGCTGATCGGATTCGGCATGGGCGCCGACGCCTTCCACATCACCGCCCCCAACGTCGACGGCCCCAAGCGTTCGATGAAGGCTGCGTTGAGAAACGCCGGCATCAACGCCGACCAGGTGCAGTACCTCAATGCGCACGGCACGTCGACTCCGTTGGGCGATGTCAACGAGACCAACGCGGTCAAGCTGGCCTTTGGTGACCACGCCAGGCGCCTGGTCGTCAACTCCACGAAGTCGATGACCGGCCATCTGCTCGGAGGCGCGGGCGGCATCGAGTCGGTGTTCACGGCGCTGGCGGTGCATCACCAGATTTCACCCCCCACCACCAACATCTTCAACCAGGATCCCGAGTGCGACCTGGACTACTGCGCCAACACCGCACGCGACATGAAAATCGACTGTGCCGTGAAGAACAACTTTGGCTTCGGTGGCACCAACGGCACGCTGGTCTTCAAGCGAATTTGAGGCTGCACGGTTCTCGCGCCGATGCGTGCCATCGCTGCCTGCCAATTCACGCTCACGCGGTTCGGGGTCTGGCGCGCCGCCATCGCGGGTTTGCTGGTCTGCGTGCTGGCCAGTCTTGCCGTGTGGTGGCTGGCGCGGCCGATCGACTGGCAGTGGCGGTTTGCCGCGGCAGCGGGACTGGCCGCTCTCGCGGCAGTGGCGCTGGCCGCTTCGTTGATTCAGATCAAGGCGGTCAGCCTGCGCTGGGATGGGCAACGCTGGCACCTGGGTCCGGCCGACTCGGCGGGCCACGAACCGTTTGCCGGGGACTTGTCCGTGGCGCTCGATCTGGCGGGCTGGATGCTGCTTCGATTTCGGGCCGACCGCCGGGTTCGGGGCTCCGCGGTGTCGTGGTTGCCGGTGCAGCGCCGCGGCCTGGAAGGGCGATGGCACGCGCTTCGCTGTGCGGTATATTCGCCGCGGCCCGCGCCTGATGCGGATGCTGCGGCTCACCATTGAATGAATGCTCCGGATGTCGATGCGCCGCTGGTCGAGCGGGTCAAACTGGGCGACGTCAAGGCGTTCGAGATGCTGGTGGTCAAGTACCAGCGCCGCATTGAAAGGCTGATCGGGCGAATGGTGCGCGACGTTGATCTGGTGCCCGACATCGCGCAGGAA
This sequence comes from Methylibium sp., assembly GCA_031415135.1. Classification (GTDB taxonomy): domain Bacteria; phylum Pseudomonadota; class Gammaproteobacteria; order Burkholderiales; family Burkholderiaceae_C; genus LGRD01. The sequence goes on along the minus strand of JANORB010000101.1, from coordinate 15,621 downwards.
ACCTTCATTCGAGCCTACCGCGCGATGCCCCGGTTCAGAGGGGAGAGTGCGTTCTACACCTGGTTGTACCGGATCGCCGTCAACACGGCCAAGAAGGCCTTGATGGAACTCAAGCGCGATCCGCTCGTCTCTGAATCGGCGCTCGCTTCGCGCGACGACGACGACGAAACGTCGAGGGTGGAGAGTGAATTGACCGACGGCGAGACGCCGGATGCCGTGCTGGCGAGCAAACAAATTGCCGCTGCGGTGAACTCCGCCATCGAATCCTTGTCTGAAGACCTTCGCCAGGCCATCACGCTGCGCGAGATCGAAGGCCTCAGCTACGACGAGATCGCCGAGTTGATGAATTGCCCGATCGGCACGGTTCGTTCGCGGATTTTCCGGGCCCGGGAGGCAATCGCCTCCCGGTTGCGGCCGCTGGTCGACGCGCGCGAAGGCGAGAGATGGTGAGCATGGTGTTGCCGCCGGGGGCGGATCTGGAGTGAAGAATGGCAACGGTCTCTGATACTGAATCGAAACGAAGTGAAGACCTGTCGGCGCTTGTCGACGGAGAACTCCACGAGGCTGCCGTGGCGGGCGTCTGCGGGCGTTGGCGAACCGATGCGACGTCTCGCGCCACATGGCATGCGTACCAGTTGATCGGCGACGTGCTGCGATCGGAAGATCTGGCCTCCGATGCCGGGCGCGATGCGGCGTTCCTGAGCGCCTTGCGCCTTCGACTGGCGAACGAGCCGGTGGTGTTGGCGCCGGCCCCGGCCGTGGTTCCGCTCGCGGCTCGCCGGCCGATCGGGCGCCGTGCGCGATGGTCGTGGATGGCAACGTCGACGGTGGCGGCCGGCTTTGTCGCGGTGGCGGGTGTTCTTGTGGTGACGCGTGGCCCCCAACCCCAGCCGGCTCAACCGGTGGCGAGCCTGGCTGCCGAATCGCCGCAGGGAGGTGCGGCGCGCGCGAGCCTTGAATCGGCGCCGGCGTCGGCCGTGTCGCTGGTTGACTTGCGTTCCACGGTGGCCAGTGGCCAACTGGTTCGTGATGCGGGCCTGGACCGCTATCTCGCGGCCCACAAGCACTTCGCCGGCAGTGCGGCGCTGGGTGTTCCTTCGGCGTTCTTGCGCAGCGCCACGGTGGACTCTTCGGGCCGATGAATCGTTGAAGACTGCCTCCATGCCGCTTCGTCCGCTTTCCGCGATGCTGCTCTGCGCATCGATCACATTGTCTTCAAGTGCCCGGGCTCAGGCGGTCGGGTCGGAATCAGCGGCCTCTCCCCATCAGGTCCGGGCTTGGCTCAACCGGATTCACGAAGCGGCAAACCGCCAGAATTTTCAAGGCACGTTCATCGTCAGCGGCGGCGGTGCGGTGGCGAGTGCGCGCATTGCTCATTTCCGCGAGGGCAAGAATCAGTTCGAACACATCGAGTCGCTCGATGGCCGGGCACGCCATGTCTTGCGCCACAACGACCTGGTTCAAACCGTGTGGCCGGGCAAGCGTCTGGCGGTGATCGAACAACGCGACAGCCTGTCGTCTTTCCCGGCGCTGTTCCAGGCTGGCGAAGATCGGATCGGTGAGTTCTACGACGTCTTCAAGCAGGAATCCGACCGGGTCGCCGGCCACGAGGCAGATGTGCTGTGGGTCAAGGCCAAGGACGCCCACCGCTACGGGTACCGGCTCTGGTCAGACAAGGCGTCGGGGCTGCTGCTGAGGGCCGATGTTCTTGGCGAGCAAAGCGAGGTGCTCGAGACCTCGGCATTTTCGGACGTGGTGATCGGCGTGAAGCCGCTGCCCGACAGCGTCTTGGGCGCCATGAAGAAGCTCGACGGGTACCGCGTGCTGCGCCCGATCTTGCCGCCAACGACTCTTGATGCCGAGGGCTGGACACTCCGGGACGCGGCACCGGGCTTTCGGCAGTACAGCTGCGTGAAGCGCCTGCCCGATGGCCTGGCGGGCGAAAGGGACGCCCATGCGAGTGCGCTGGTCCAGGCGATTTACTCTGACGGGTTGACCCACGTGTCGGTCTTCATCGAGCCCTTTCAAGCCGCTCGGCATACGCGCGCCATACTCGCGTCGGTGGGCGCGACGCAGACCCTGATGCAACGGCATGGCGAGTGGTGGGTGACCGTGGTGGGCGACGTTCCGCCGGCAACCTTGCGCATGTTCGCCAACGGGTTGGAGCGCAAGAAATAGAACAATCGGGGCTGGCAAGGGCAGCCGGCCCATCGCGCTTCGCAGTGCGCAACGTGACTGCTGACTTCCTGGTGTGAGGCTTATGGACATTCAAATGCAACTCTGTTCTCCCAACCCGCGGCTGCTTCGGCGCTTTTGGCTGGCCACGCTCGGGCTGGGGCTTTGCGCTGCCTTGGCCACGGCGCCGCTGCCCGCTCGGGCGCAGGCCTTGCCCGACTTCACCGATCTGGTTGAAAAAGTCGGGCCGGCGGTGGTCAACATTCGAACCACCGAACGTGTTCGCGCGGCAGCCCGCGGCGGTGCCGGCCCGGAGATGGACGAAGACATGCTGGAGTTCTTTCGGCGCTTCGGTTTGCCGATTCCCAACCAGCCAACGCCACGCACACCCCGGCCCGCACCGGACGGCGAGCCGCAGCAGCGTGGTGTCGGCTCGGGCTTCGTGATGAGCGCTGACGGCTACGTGATGACCAACGCCCATGTGGTCGACGGCGCTGAAGAAGTCTTCGTCACTCTCACCGACAAGCGCGAGTTCAAGGCCAAGGTCATTGGCGCGGATCGGCGCTCTGACGTGGCATTGGTCAAGATCGAAGCGACCGGCCTCACGGCGGTGCGCATCGGTGACGTGAACCGGCTCAAGGTCGGCGAATGGGTGATCGCCATTGGTTCGCCGTTTGGGCTTGAGAACACGGTGACCGCCGGCATTGTCAGCGCCAAGTCGCGTGACACCGGCGAATTCCTGCCATTGATCCAGACCGACGTCGCCATCAATCCCGGCAACTCCGGTGGACCGCTGATCAACATGCGCGGAGAGGTGGTCGGCATCAACTCGCAGATCTACAGCCGCTCGGGCGGATACCAGGGTATTTCGTTCGCCATCCCGATCGACGAGGCGCGCAGCGTGTCGGATCAATTGCGCACCAGCGGCCGGGTGGTCCGGGGCCGCATCGCGGTGGCCATCGACCAGGTGACCAAGGAGGTGGCGGAGTCCATCGGCCTGGGCAAGCCCGTGGGCGCATTGGTCCGCAGCGTGGTGCCCGGCGGGCCGGCCGAAAAGGCAGGGGTGGAGGCCGGCGACATCATCACCAAGTTCGACGGACGTGTGATTGAAAAGTCTGGTGATCTGCCGCGCATCGTCGGTGGCGTGAAGCCGGGGACCAAGGCCACCTTGCAGATCTTCCGCCGCGGCGCTTACCGCGATCTTGGCGTGACGGTGGCCGAAGTCGAGCCCGAAGTGGCCAAGCGCACCACCGAGCGGGAAGTCAAACCGCAGCCGGGCGCCGAGACCCTCGGCATTGCGGTTGCCGACCTGACCGATCCGCAAAAGCGCGAGCTCAAGCTCAAGAGCGGGGTGCGCGTGGAAACCGCCGAAGGTGCGGCTGCGCGAGCCGGAATTCGGGAGGGTGATGTGATCCTGTCGATCGACAATGTCGAGATCACCGGCGCGAAGCAGTTCGAATCGGTGGTGACCAAACTCGACAAGTCGCGTGCGGTGACTGCCTTGGTGCGGCGCGGCGAAAACGTCAACTTCATCATCATCAAGCCGACTCGGTGAGGCTGGCCCCTGAAAGCGGATTGCAGGCCGGCCCGCTGCAGGCGCATCCGAGTCGAATGCCGGGTCTTTCCACCAGGTGAGAGTCCGACGCCGGGTTTGTCGATTCATCAGGGTTTCCACTTGGATACGACCAGCGCCCCCAAATCCGTATGTGTGCGCCCACATGAATTGCCGGGTGTCGATTCCAGATGTCGGTCGGTACAATGAGGCGGTGCGATGGCGGTTTTTCAGCTGTTCTTGCATTGGAGTTGACGAGTCCAAACTATCCCCAAAGAGTCCACAAGCATTTGTGGATAAGATGTTCATAAGTTTTCGTGTTGGCAGCCTGCAACGACGAGAAATCAAGCAACGGCGCGGTTTTCCGAAGGGTCCTTGTGGCTACAATGAAGGCCCAACAAGCAGTTGCCATACGTTTTGTTGGAAGGCACGTCGTTCACTCGGCGTGCCTTTTTTTTGACTTCAACGCGCCCCTGCGCGGCATCCCAATCAATTCGTGACGGGCGGCCTGCGCCGCCACCGTTGAGCGGTTGAGCCCTGGCGTGATCGCTGCATTACTGACCTCATGGACCACATCCGAAACTTCTCCATCATTGCCCACATCGATCACGGCAAATCGACGCTGGCCGACCGATTGATCCAGCGCTGTGGCGGCTTGAGTGACCGCGAGATGGAAGCGCAGGTGCTTGACTCGATGGACATCGAGCGCGAACGGGGCATCACCATCAAGGCCCAGACGGCGGCGCTGCAATACACGGCTCGCGATGGCCGGACCTACAACCTGAACCTGATCGATACGCCGGGGCATGTCGACTTCTCTTATGAGGTCAGCCGGTCGCTTTCCGCCTGCGAAGGCGCGCTGTTGGTGGTCGATGCCAGCCAGGGCGTCGAGGCACAGACGGTGGCCAATTGCTACACCGCGCTGGACCTGGGCGTCGAAGTGGTGCCGGTGCTCAACAAGATGGACCTGCCGCAGGCCGATCCGGAGCGCGCCAAGGAGGAGATCGAAGACGTGATCGGCATCGACGCCGACCACGCCATCCCGTGCAGCGCCAAGACCGGCGAGGGAATCGACGAGATTCTCGAGGCGGTGATCACCCGCATGCCCGCGCCCCGGGGCAAGGCCAACGCGCCGCTGCGCGCGATGATCATCGACTCCTGGTTCGACAACTACGTCGGCGTGGTGATGCTGGTGCGTGTGGTCGATGGCATGCTGCGCTGCGGTGAGCGCATCCGCATGATGGCCAGCGACGCGTGCTACGGCGCCGACCAGCTCGGCGTGTTCACGCCCAAGTCGGTGCCGCGCGAGCAGCTGATGGCCGGGGAGGTGGGCTTCATCATCGCCGGCATTCGCGAGCTCCAGGCGGCGAAGGTGGGCGACACCGTCACGCTGGAAAAGAAGCTGCCGAACAACCTGGGGCCCGCCACCGAGGCGCTGCCGGGCTTCAAGGAAATCCAGCCGCAGGTCTTTGCCGGCTTGTATCCCTCGGAGGCGAGCGAATACGAGCAGCTGCGCGACGCGCTCGAAAAGCTCAAGCTCAACGATTCATCGCTGCGCTATGAACCGGAGGTGAGCCAGGCGCTGGGCTTCGGTTTTCGCTGCGGTTTTCTCGGCCTGCTGCACATGGAAATCGTGCAGGAGCGGCTCGAGCGCGAATTCGACCAGGACCTGATCACCACCGCGCCCAGCGTGGTGTACGAGGTCGAGCTTGGCAACAAGGAAGTGATCAAGATCGAGAACCCGTCGAAGATGCCCGACCTGGGCCGCATCAACGAGATCCGCGAGCCCATCGTCACCGTGCACTTGTACATGCCGCAGGACAGCGTGGGCCCGGTGATGACGCTGGCCAACCAAAAGCGTGGCAACCAGATCAACATGGCCTACCACGGCCGCCAGGTGATGCTCACCTACGAGATGCCGCTGGCCGAGATCGTGCTGGACTTCTTCGACAAGCTCAAGAGCGTGTCGCGCGGCTACGCGTCGATGGACTACGAGTTCAAGGAGTACCGCGCCGCCGACGTCGTCAAGGTCGACATCCTGCTCAACGGCGACCGCGTCGATGCACTGTCCATCATCGTGCACCGGGTGCAAAGCCAATACCGCGCCCGGGCGGTCGTGGCCAAGATGCGCGAGATCATTTCGCGTCAACAGTACGACGTGGCGATCCAGGCCGCGATCGGCGCCAACATCATTGCGCGTGAGACAATCAAAGCGCTGCGCAAGAACGTGATCGCCAAGTGCTACGGCGGCGATATTTCGCGCAAGCGCAAGCTTCTCGACAAACAAAAGGCCGGCAAAAAACGCATGAAGCAGATCGGCTCCGTGGAGGTGCCGCAGGAAGCGTTTCTGGCCATCCTGCAAGTGGATGATTGATGGGTTCTTTGACCGCGCTGCTCTATGGTTGCCTTCTGGTGTTTCTGGGGGGGTGGTATCTGGGAAACTGGACCGGCAATTTCTCTTTGCTGCTGTTCATTCTGACGCTCGTCACGCTGGCCTACTGGCTCGCCGAGCGACTCCATTTCGCGCCGCGCCGCGCATCGGCCGCCGCTGTGCTGGAGCAGCAAGACCTCGCGCGGCGCCAGCAATTGGCCAGCCAGGGGATCAGCAAGGTCGACGGCAACGTTGCCCAGGCCCGCGACAAGATTCTGATGCAGCCCTGGTGGCTGGACTGGACCGCGGGGCTTTTCCCGGTGATCCTGGCGGTGTTCCTGTTGCGCTCGTTCCTGTTCGAGCCGTTCAAGATTCCGAGCGGCTCGATGATCCCCACGCTGCTGGTGGGCGACCTGATTCTGGTGAACAAATTTCACTACGGTGTTCGGCTGCCGGTCATCGGCAAGAAGATCGTTGCCAACAACGATCCCCAGCGCGGTGACGTGATGGTGTTCCGCTTTCCCAATGACACCAGCATCGACTACATCAAGCGCGTGGTCGGGGTGCCCGGCGACGAAATCTCGTTCAGGGCGCAACGCCTCTATGTCAACGGCGTTGCCGCGCCGATGGAGCAAAAACCACCACCCGGCTACTACGACGAGGAGTCGCGCCGCTATTTCGCCGAGTTCAAGGAAAAACTCAATGGGGTCGAGCATTCCATTCTGGTCAACCCGCAAAGTCAGCCGTACTACGGGCCGGAAGACCGAATTGCGTTTCCGTTCCGCGAGAACTGTCGATACAGTGCGGAGGGCGTGACCTGCAAAGTGCCGGCCGGGCACTATTTCATGATGGGCGACAACCGTGACAACTCGCAGGACTCGCGGTTCTGGGGCTTCGTGCCCGACGAGAACATCGTCGGCAAGGCCTTCTTTGTCTGGATGAACTTTGGCAACTTCAAGCGCATCGGCGCTTTCCATTGAAACTCGCATGCCCCGTTCCGACAAGCCAATCACAGGAGCTTGCTGCATGACCGACCCGCTTCACTTCGCGCGCCGCCAACGCGGCGTCACCATGTTCGGCCTGTTGTTCTGGGCCATCATCATCGGCGTGGGCGCACTCGTGGGCATGCGCGTGGTGCCCACCGTGGTGGAGTACTACACCATCGTGAAGGCCGTGAACCGCATCTCGGCGGAAGAAGCGGGCACCGTGCCGCAGATCCGCGCTGCGTTCGAGAAGCAAAAAGCCATCGACCTGATCACGTCGATCTCCGGCAAGGACCTGGACATCACGAAGGAAAACGAAAAGGTGGTCATCGGTTTTGCCTACGACCGCGAGATCGAGTTGATCAAGCCGGTCTACATCCTGATCAAGTACGAAGGCCGCTCCAAGGCGGGCCGGTCGAACTGAGCGCGGCGCCGGACCGGTTGATTGAACCCATGGACAGCCGAGTTGAAGCCCTGCAGCAGCGCATCGGGCGCCGCTTCACCCACACCGAACTGCTGACCCGGGCGCTGACCCACCGAAGCTTCGGCACCGACCACAACGAGCGGCTCGAATTCCTGGGCGATGCGGTGCTCAGCCTGGCCGTTTCAGGCCTGCTGTTCGAGCATTTCGCCGGCTCCGACGAGGGCGACCTCACGCGTGTGCGGGCCCACCTGGTGCGCGAAGACAGCCTGCACCGCATGGCGGTTCAGCTCGGTCTGCCCGAAGTCTTGCGATTGAGCGAGGGCGAGGCGCGCGGCGGCGGAGCGCAGCGCCCGTCGATCCTGGCCGATGCGCTCGAAGCGCTGATCGGCGCGACTTTTTTGGACGGTGGCTTTGACGCCGCCAGCGCCTTGGTGCAGCGCCTGTTCGGCGAGGTCATCGCCACGACGGACATGGGCAACTGGAGCAAGGACGCCAAGACCGAACTGCAGGAATGGCTGCAGGCGCGCCGCCTGGCCGTGCCGGTGTACAGCATTCGAGCCACCCGCGGCCAGGCCCATGCGCAAACCTTCGAGGTCGAGTGTTCGGTGCCGGCGCTGGGCCTGGTCGAATCGGGCGAGGGCCGCTCGCGCCGGGTCGCCGAGCAAGAGGCCGCACGCCGCATGCTCGACGCGCTCAATGCCAGCGACCAACCCGGCAGCCCGCTTCGCTCATGAGCCCCTCTGACACCACGCCATGAACGACGAGCCTGGTGCGCCCCCGCCCGAGGCAGGCAGCGCGGTCAAGCGTTGCGGGCTGGTGGCCATCGTCGGCCGGCCCAACGTCGGCAAGTCGACGCTGCTGAATGCGCTGGTGGGTCAGAAGGTGAGCATCACCTCCAGCAAGGCGCAAACCACGCGGCACCGCATCACCGGCATCCGCTCGGTCGACGAGGCCCAGTTCGTGTTCGTCGACACACCGGGTTTCCAGACCCAGTACGCCGCCGCGTTGAATCGCACGCTGAACCGCACCGTGCACAGTGTGCTGGCCGACGTCGACGTGGTGTTGTTCGTGGTCGAGGCGGGCCGCTTCGGGCTGGATGACGCCAAGGTGCTGGCGCTGATGCCGGCCCACAAGCCGGTGCTGCTGATCGCCAACAAGCTCGATGCGGTGGTGCGCCGCGCCGATCTGGCGCCCTGGCTCAAGGGCATGCAGGAACGCCATGCGTTCGCGCAGTTCGTGCCGCTGTCGGCCAAGAAGGACAGGGATGTGCAACGCCTGCTGGGCATCGTCAAACCCTACCTGCCCGAGCAGATGTGGTTCTATGAAGAAGACGCGCTGACCGACCGCAGCGACCGGTTCCTGGCCAGCGAGATCATTCGCGAGAAGCTGTTTCGCCTGACCGGTGACGAGTTGCCCTACACCTCCACCGTGGTGATCGACAAGTACGAAGAAGAGGGCTACCTGCGCCGCATCGCCGCCAGCATCGTCGTCGAGCGCGACGCCCATAAAGGCATGATCATCGGCGGTGGCGGCGAGCGGCTCAAGCGCATCGGCTCCGAGGCGCGCCAGGACCTGGAGACCTTGCTGGGCGCCAAGGTGTTCCTCGAACTGTGGGTCAAGGTTCGCTCCGGCTGGGCTGCGGACGAAGAGCATCTGCGCAGCTACGGCTACGAATGAGCCCACCCCCGAGGCGGCTGCGCCGCTCCCCCTCAAGGGGGCTGAGCCCGGACACGCAAGGTCCGGTGGACCTTGCGTGCCTGGCGAAGAGCCGGGGCCACTGGCCCGGCGCGGCCTGCAAGGCACACCAGCGGCCTGGCGAAGCCGGTTCCGCGGTGTTCGCTTGGACATGCCTCGCACGATGGAGCCACTAAGGTGGCTGCTCGACCTTCGCGTGCAGCGGCCCCGCTCAGCGCCTACGTGCTGCACCGCTACGACTGGAGCGAATCGAGCCTGATCCTCGACGTGTTCACGCGCGATCAGGGGCGCCTGGCGGTCGCCGCCAAGGGCGCCAAGCGGCCTTATTCGCAGCTGCGCTCGGTGCTGCTGCCGTTCCAGAGATTGCACCTCGTGTTGGGCCGGCTCCCCGCCGGCGCGAACGCCAGTGAGGTTCAGACGCTGCGCAGCGCCGAGTGGGCTGGCGGCCCGGCCATGCTGACGGGCGCGGCGCTGTTCAGCGGCTTCTACCTCAATGAACTTCTGATGAAGCTGCTGGCGCGCCACGATCCGCACGGCGCGCTGTTCGATGCCTACGCGCAGACCCTGCCGTCGCTGTCGTCCACCGATGACCTGGTGGTCGAAGCGGCGCTGCGCGCCTTCGAACTCAGGCTGCTGAAGGAAATGGGTGTGCTTCCCGACCTGAGCCATGTCACCTTGACCCAGCAGGCGGTGCAGCAGAACCAGCGCTACACCTTGCTGCCGGAGGCGGGGGTCGGCGCGCCCCGCGCCGCCGAGGCAGACGTGGCCGGCGACACGCTGGTCGTGCTGGAGGCCGCTTTGCAACATGGCAGCCTGGCTGCCTTGCAGCAAGGCTGCCAGCGCGCGCTGCCGGCGCTGAAGGCGCAACTGCGCGGGCTGCTTCTTTATCATCTGGGCAGCGCGTCACTGCGCACGCGGCAGGTGATGATGGACCTTCAAGGCCTGGATCGACCGCTGTCGCCAACCACAAGGACTGGCCATGAATCCGCTCGTTAGCGCCGGCACCGATTCGCGCGGGGGCGTCACCGCCCTGTCGGTCAACCTCAACCGCGTGGCGCTGCTGCGCAACTCGCGCCCGCTGGGTGTTCCGAGCGTCACCCGGGCCGCCACGCTGGTGCTGGAGGCCGGCGCCCAGGGCATCACCGTGCACCCCAGGCCCGACGAGCGGCACATCCGCGCCAGCGACGTGCACGAACTGGCCGCCCTGCTCAAGGCCTGGCCGCAGGCCGAGTTCAACATCGAAGGCAACCCGTTCCACAATCTGATGGACTTTGTGCGCGAGTTGCGGCCGCACCAGTGCACGTTCGTGCCCGACAGCGCCCTGCAGGCCACCTCCGACCACGGCTGGCAATTCCCGCAGGATGCCGCCGCGCTGGCGCCATTGATTGCCGAGGCCAAACAACTGGGCGTGCGCGTCAGCCTGTTCATGGACCCGCTGCCGCAGGCCATGCGTGCGGCCCGCGAGCTGGGCGCCGACCGAGTGGAGCTCTACACCGAGACCTACGCGCGCGCGCACGGCACGCCGCAGCAGGCTGTGGTGCTGGCCGGCTTTGCCGCGAGTGCGCAGGCGGCGCTGCGCGAGGGCCTGGAGGTCAACGCCGGGCACGACCTGAACCGCGTGAACCTGGCCGACTTTTTGCATGCCGTTCCGGGCGTGCGCGAAGTCTCCATCGGCCATGCGCTGGTCGCCGATGCGGTCGAGCTGGGCTTGAGCGAAACGGTGCGCGACTACCTGCGCTGCATCGCGCGCGCGGCCGCCCGATGATCTATGGCATCGGCACCGACATCTGCGATGTGCGCCGCATCGCGGCGACCTACGCGCGCCGCGGCGAACGATTTGCCGCCAGGGTGCTGGGCCCGCATGAGATCGAGGTGTTTCATGACCGGCGCGCCAAGGCCTTGCCGCGCGGCATCAGCTACCTGGCGACGCGCTTCTGCGCCAAGGAGGCCTTCTCCAAGGCCATCGGGCTGGGCATGCGCATGCCGATGACCTGGCGCGACTGCGAGGTGGTCAAGGCGGCCAGTGGCAAACCCGGTATCCGCCTGCATGGCGAACTGGCAGCATGGTTCCAGGCGCGCGGCCTGTCCGCGCATGTGAGCATCACCGACGAGACCGACTACGCGGCGAGCTTCGTCGTCATCGAGAAACCATGAACACCCATTGCCCCGTTGTGCTCGACGTTGACGGCCTGGCCCTCACCGCCGATGACCGCCGCCGCCTTGAACACCCGCTCACCGGCGGGCTGATCCTGTTCGCGCGCAACTGGCAGAGCCGGCTGCAGCTGACCGAACTCACCAGCGAGATCAAGTCGATCCGCGCTGACCTGTTGATCTGCGTCGACCACGAGGGTGGCCGGGTGCAGCGCTTTCGCACCGATGGCTTCACCCACCTGCCGCCGATGCGCGTGCTGGGCGAGATGTGGATGCGGGACGGCAAGCGGCCCCAGGGTGAGGGCGCGCTGACCGCCACCGATGCCGCCAGCGCCGCCGGTTATTGCCTGGGCGCCGAGCTGCGCGCCTGCGGCGTCGACCTGAGCTTCACGCCGGTGCTCGACCTCGACCACGGAGATTCCGGCGTGATCGGCGACCGCGCTTTCCACCGCGATCCGCGCGTGGTTGCGGTGCTGGCCAAGAGCCTGATGCACGGCCTGCTGCGCGCCGGCATGCACAACTGCGGCAAACATTTTCCCGGCCATGGGTTCGTCAGGGCCGACAGCCATGTGGATGTCCCCGTCGACAAGCGCTCGTTGAAGGCGATCCTCGGCGACGACGCCAAGCCATACGAGTGGCTGAGCACCAGCTTGTCCAGCGTGATGCCGGCACACGTGGTCTACCCCAAGGTGGATCCGCATCCGGCGGGTTTCTCGCCGCGCTGGCTGAAAGACATCCTGCGCCAGCAACTGGGCTTCACCGGCGCGATCTTCAGCGACGACCTGAGCATGGCCGGTGCGCGCCAGGTCGACGGTGTCGAGCTGAGCTATCCCGATGCCGCTGGCGTGGCGCTCAACGCCGGCTGCGACATGGTGCTGCTGTGCAACCAGGCACTGGACGGTGGTGCCGCGCTGGACGGCCTGCTCGACGGGCTGCTCGACGCGCACGCGCAGGGCCACTGGCAAAGCGACCCCGACAGCGAGGCACGGCGGCGCGACCTGTTGCCGCAAACGCCGCCGATCACCTGGGACGAACTGATGCACCAGCCCGCGTACCAGCACGCGCTGGAACGCTTGCCGTAAAGCCTTTTGATCCCCCCACAGGCCGACGACATACGTCGTCCGCCCCCGAGGGCGGTCAAGCAAAGTGGCAGAGCCACATTCACTTGAGAGAAGGCGGCGCCTCCCGGCCGGCCGTTTCAAACGGCAGCTTGATCTGGCTCAGGTCCTTGCGCGTTTCCACCAGAACCAGCGCTCCCTCGTCAACCGGCGCAACCGCTTTGCGCTCGCGCGGCACATGAGCCGCCTTGGGTTCACGCGCCATCGCGTCCTGGACCGCGCGGATCTTGTCGGCATCTGAGCCGACCCACTGCAGCCCGCTCGATTCCACCACCGCCTGCAACGCGTTGACGGGCAACACAAAGGGTTCGGCCGGGGCCGGCGCCAAAGCCGGGGCGGGTTCGACGGCGTCGACCGGCCGCGCCACCGTGCTCGATCCCGACTCCGCGACCGGGGCGGCCTCGGGCAGCGGTGCCGGCGCGGTCATGGCGGCCGCAGCCGGGTCAGGGCGCCAGGTGGTTTCCGCAGGTTCAACGACCGCCACCGGGGCCTCGGCCACCATGGCCATTGCAGGTGCAGCCGCCCATGCCGTCTGAGCTGCCACCGGCGCAGCGGCCGGGGCCTCGGGAGGCAGCGTGTCGCCAAAGCCGGTCGGTGCGCCGGTCGCTGGCAGGCCTGCCTCGTCGGTCCGCTCACGTCGGTTGCGATCCCGGCCGCGGCCACGCCGGCGACCTTCGCCACGCTCGCCGCCGTCGGCCTGGGGCGCTTCGGCTTCGACGGCGGTGGCCGCAGCCACGGCGCCGTTGTGGGCGTCCACGTCCGGATCGACCCTGGCCGGTGGTGTGGCTGCTTCGGCCGGTGCCGCAGCTTGCCCGTTCAGGCCCGCGTCACGCGCTTCATCACGGTCTCGCCCACCCCGGCCGCCGCGCCGGCGCCTGCGGCTGGCCGCTGGTTCGCCCTGGGCATCGCCTGCTTCGGCTGTCGCACCGCCAGGAACGGTGTCGACAAAGGCCAGCGCGGACGCGTTCTCTTCACCGCCCGCTTCCGGCAGCGGGCTGTTGCGGCGAGGTTCGCGCTCGCCGCGCGGGCCACGGCCCTTGTTATCGGTGCGGCCTTCACCACGACCTTCGCCACGACCATCTCCACGCGCATCTCCACGCACATCTCCACGCGCATCGCCACGGCCCTCGGGACGCTTGCGCTCCTCAGCGCGAGCGCCGTCGGCCACCTCCGGCCGCGCGCCGTCCTCGGCTTTGGGGCGCTCGGTACGCTCGCCGCGCTCGTTGCGACGGCCACGGCCTTCGGTCTGCTCATCGCGGCCGCCGCGCTTGCCATCGCGACCGCCTCGGCCGCCGCGTCCGCCACGGTCACCGCGAGCTTCCGGCTTGTCGGCGCCCGCCATCGCAGTGGCCGCGGCAGGCGGCGTGGCCTTGCTTGCGGCCACCGCCGAAGGTTGTGCTTCACCCCCGAACAGCCGCTTGACCCAGGCAAAGAACCCGCCGCCCGCAGCCGCCGCCGCGGGTGCGGGTGCGGCGACCACAGGGGCCGGAGCCACCACGGGAGCCGGTGCCGGCGCGGGCTTGGGCGGTGCGATGGGCGCGGGCGTTTCAGGCAGGATGCCCTTGATCACCGGTTCCTGCTTGGCCTTGGCTTTCTCGCGCCGCGTGATGCCGACTTCTTCGTCCACGTCGTCGATCATCGTGTAGCTGGCCTGCAGGTTTTCCAGCCTCGGGTCGTCGTGGCGCAAGCGTTCGAGCCGGTAGTTCGGTGTGTCGAGATTCTTGTTCGGCACCAGCAGCACGGTGACGCGCTGCTTCAGTTCGATCTTGGTGATCTCGGTGCGCTTTTCGTTCAGCAGGAAGCTGGTCACTTCGACCGGCACCTGCACATGCACGGCGGCGGTGTTCTCTTTCATCGACTCTTCCTGAACCATGCGCAGAATCTGCAGCGCGCTCGATTCGGTGTCGCGGATGTGGCCGGTGCCGTTGCAGCGCGGGCAGGTGATGTGGCTGCCTTCGCTGAGCGCCGGGCGCAGACGTTGGCGGCTCAGCTCCAGCAGGCCGAACTTGCTGATCGAGCTGAACTGCACCCGCGCGCGGTCTTGCCGCAGCGCGTCGCGCAGCCGGGTTTCCACCTCGCGCCGGTTCTTCGATTCGTCCATGTCGATGAAGTCGACCACGATCAGCCCGCCCAGGTCGCGCAAGCGCATCTGGCGCGCGATCTCATCGGCCGCTTCCAGGTTGGTGCGGGTGGCGGTTTCTTCGATGTCGCTGCCACGGGTAGACCGCGCGCTGTTCACGTCGACCGAGACCAGCGCCTCGGTGTGGTCGATCACGATCGCGCCGCCCGAGGGCAGGTTGACGGTGCGTGAAAACGCGGTCTCGATCTGGTGCTCGATCTGGAACCGGCTGAACAGCGGCGCGTCGTCCCGGTAGCGCTTGACCTTGTGCGCCGTCTCGGGCATCACGTGGGCCATGAACTGCTGGGCCTGGTCAAAGATGTCGTCGGTGTCGATCAGGATCTCGCCGACATCGGCGGTGAAGTAGTCGCGGATCGCGCGGATCACCAGCGAGCTTTCCTGGTAAATCAGGAACGCGCCCTTGCCCGCCTTGGCCGCGCCGTCGATGGCGGTCCACAGCTTGAGCATGTAGTTCAGGTCCCACTGCAGCTCGGGCGCCGAGCGGCCGATGCCGGCGGTGCGCGCGATCAGGCTCATGCCCTTGGGGTATTCGAGCTGGTCGAGGTTTTCTTTCAGTTCCTCGCGGTCTTCACCCTCGATGCGCCGGCTCACGCCGCCGCCGCGCGGGTTGTTGGGCATCAGCACCAGGTAGCGTCCGGCCAGGCTGACGAAGGTGGTCAGGGCCGCGCCCTTGTTGCCGCGTTCTTCCTTTTCCACCTGCACCAGCAACTGGTCGCCTTCGCGAATCGCGTCTTGAATGCGGGCGGTGCGCACATCGGCGCCTTCACGGAAGTAGTTGCGCGAGATTTCCTTGAACGGCAGGAAGCCGTGGCGGTCTTCGCCGTAGTCGACGAAACAGGCTTCGAGCGACGGCTCGACGCGCGTCACGACCGCCTTGTAGATGTTGCCCTTGCGTTGTTCGCGGCCTTCGATTTCGGTCTCGAAGTCCATCAGCTTCTGGCCTTCGACGATGGCCAGGCGGCGCTCTTCGGGCTGCGTCGCGTTGATCAGCATGCGTTTCATGTGCTCTCCT
>JANORB010000100.1:0-7118 GCA_031415135.1 Methylibium sp. | reverse complement strand
ACAGCGCCACCGCACTCATGATCTGGCCCGACTGGCAATAGCCGCATTGCGGCACGTCGTGCTGCAGCCAGGCGGCCTGCACGCGTTTGCCCACCGGGTCGGCGGCCATCGCTTCGATCGTGGTCAGCTTCTTGCCCGCGGCGGCGGACAGCGGTGTGCTGCATGACCGAACCGGCACCCCATCCAGGTGCACGGTGCAGGCGCCGCAAAGTGCCATGCCACAGCCGAACTTGGTGCCGTTCATGCCGATCTCGTCTCGAACCACCCACAGCAAGGGCGTGTCGCCTTCGGCGTTCACGCTCATGCTCTTCCCGTTCACGTTCAGTTGAGTTGCCATTCGTGTCTCCTGCTAGGACGTTGCGCCATTTTGGCGTCGAAATGATGGAGTCGCGCTCGACCTTTTCCGCGTCGAGTCTTTCTGTAGGGGTTCGGGATCACTTCTCGAGCTTGAAGACCATCACCGTGCCGCCCTGCGGAACGACCTTGGGCTTGCCGGTCAGCGAATCGATGCCGGACTGCATGCGCTGGGCGTCGACGCCCCAGCCGGCCTGCACTGCGACGTACTGCTCGCCCTTGATCTCGAAGGAGCTCGGCACCGCAGTCACGCCAGAGGGCATGCTGTACTCCCACACCACCTTGCCATTGGTGGCGTTGAAGGCGCGAAACTTGCGGTCATTGGTGCCACCGGCAAACACCAGGTTGCCGCCGGTGGTGAGCAGCGGCGCCCACAGGTGCGTGTCGAACTTGTGCACCCAGGCCTGCTTGCCGGTCTTCAGGTCCCAGGCCTGCAGTTCACCGATGGTCGCCGGCGGCTTGCCGTCCTTGTAGCGCAGGCTTCCCAGCACACCGTCGATCGGGTAACCGATGTAGAGGTCACCCTTCTTGTACTTGGTGGGCTCGGCCGCCGGCAGTTCGGCGCACAGGTTGTTGTTGGCCGGGATGTAGAACAGCCCGGTCTTCGGGTTCCATGCCTCGGGCGGCCAGTCCTTTCCACCCCACAGCGACGGGCAGAAGTCCACCGCCTTGCCCATGCCCGGAATGCGTGCGGCGTCGTAGCTCGGGCGGCCGGTTTTCTTGTCGATGCCGGTGAAGACGTCGTTGTGCACATAGGCAACGGCATCGATGAAGCCGATCTTGCCGCCCGCCTGGCGTTCCAGCATCCACAGGTAGCCGTTGCGACCGGCGTGGATGGCGGCCTTGACCTTGCGGCCCTTGATCTCGGTGTCGATCAGCACCGGCGCGGAGACCTCGTCCCAGTCCCAGGCGTCGTTGTGATGGTACTGGTGGTGGCCCTTGATGGCGCCGCTGTCCACGTCGAGCGCGACCGCCGAGGTGGTGTAGAGGTTGTCGCCCTTGCGGCCTTCGATCGGCCAGGGCGCGGGGTTGCCGGTGCCCCAGTAGGCGAGGTTGGTCGCCGGGTCGTAGGTGCCGGTGATCCAGATGCTGCCGCCGCCGTTCTTGTGCGTGTCGCCGGGCCAGGTGTCGCCGCCGGGCTCGCCGGGCGCGGCGGTCATGAAGGCGCGCCAGGCTTCCTTGCCGGTGGCCGCGTCATAGGCGGCGACGAAGCCGCGCACGCCGGTTTCGCCGCCGGAGGAGCCGACCATGATCTTGCCCTTGGCCGCGAGCGGCGCGAGGGTGACGTACTGCAGCGCCTTCGGGTCGCCGACCGCCACCGTCCAAGCCACTTTGCCGGTGCGAGCATCCAGCGCCACCAGGTGGGCGTCGACCGTGGCGAGGTAGACCTTGTCGCCGTACAGCGCCACGCCGCGGTTCGTCGGGTGCAGCTGCAGCATGTCGGCCGGCAGCTCCTTCTTGTAGCGCCACAACTCGACCCCGCTTGCCGCGTCGAGCGCAATTACCTGGGCGCCCGGTGTGGTCACGTACATGTAGCCGTTGTTCACGATGGGCGGCGACTGGTGGCCCTCGGTCTGGCCGGTGGCCATCGACCAGGCGAGCTTCAACTTGCCGACGTTCCTGTCGGTGATCTTGTCCAGCGGGCTGTAGCCCCAACCGGCGTAGTTGCCGCGGTATTGCAGCCAGTTGCCGGGTTCGGGGTTGGCCAGCCGCGCATCGGTAACGGGCGCGTAGGGGCCGAGTTCAGTATCGGCCTAGGCGGCAAGCGCGCAGGCCGCAAGGGCGGCGGCGGCCAGGGGCTTGAGAAGGATGTTCATTCGGCTTGTCTCCTCGGTGGGTGGTGCGATTCAAGGTCAGACCGGGCTGCTACCCGGGGATGCGGTGAATGGGCCGGCGATGACCAGCAGGTCACCGTCGAGCGCCAGGGGAAGGGCGGGCAGGGTGCGAGTGGCGGGGCCGGCAGTGACCTTGCCGCCATCGAGCAGCGCGAACTTGGACGAGTGGCAGAAGCAGACGAGCGCATTCTCCTTCGCGAGCCAGGTCTTCACGTCGCAGGCCTGGTGGGTGCAGATCGCCGAGTAGGCCAGCACACCGCCTGCAGCACGCGCGCGCGTTTCGGCCGACATGTCGGCTTCGGCCAGGCGGATCAGCACGATCTTGTTCAGGCGCGATTCGTCGCGCGGCGCTTTGCTTTTGGCGTCGAAAGGAAACGCAAGCAACGGCTTTCCAGGCACGAGATCTCCGAGGCGCAATGGCGCGGGCGCACCTTCGGTGTCGTCCTTGATGAGGCGGTCGCCGGCTGCGACGGACACGGCGGGCGGCGTCGCGATCGCGAACGGCGCCGCCATTGCGAACGGCGCAGCGACGCCGACGGCGACGATGACCCGACGGCGGTACGCATCAACCTGCGTTGTGGACTGGCAGCCGCATGCGGCGTTGGAGTTGTCGGAGGAGTGCACAAGGCATTTCGAGGAGTTAGGTTCAATGTACTCGGAATTCAGAGTTCTATCATCCGGGATATCCCGGAACGCTGAATTCAGACTTTCCTTGCGAGCGCCCCTTCCGCCCGCCAGGCCCGCTCAGCGTCGTCCCAGGCGGCCAGCGGCTGCAGGTCCGGCACCCAGGCGAGTCCGGACTTGGCGTCGGACGACGCCGCTTCGGGAGTCACCAGCACATCCAGCAGCGCGGGTCGACCCTCGGCGATGGCCGCCTTCGCTCGGGCGATTGCGGCTGGAAGGTCTTCGGCCCGCTCGACGCGCTCGCCGAACGCCCCCAAGGCGCGTGCCATCGCGGCGTGGTCGGCGAACTGCAGCCGCGTGCCGACGACCTTGCCGTGCGTCTCTTGCTGGTCGCGCACCTCGATCGCCCAGCTGCCGTTGTTGGCCACGGCAATGAGCATCGGCGCGCGATGGCGCACCGCGGTGTCCAGCTCCATGGCGTTGAAGCCGAAAGCGCCGTCCCCCGTGGCCACCAGCACCAGCCGCCCCGGGCAGGCCAGGGCGGCAGCGACCCCGAACGGCGTGCCCACCCCAATGCAGCCGAGCGAGCCCGGGTCGAGGTAGGTGGCGGCGGGCAGTCCCACGCGCACGAAGCTGAGGAAGTCACCGCCGTCGGCCACCACCACCGCATCGGCCGGCAGCGCATCCCGAAGGGCGGCGACCAACCGGTTGGGGTGCATCAGGCCGTCGCTGCCCGGCGCGGCCTGGGCCAGCGAAGCAGCCAGCTTGTCGGCACGCGCCAGATGTTGCCGGCGCGTGTCCGCCGCCCAGGTGCGGTCGATGGCGCTGGCGCGATTGCCGGCGACGGCGAGCATGGCGCGCAGGGCCTCTTGCGGCGTGGCGAGGATCTCGGCCACGCCGCGCCGGTTGTCCCGCAACTCCGCCGCAGTGTCTGCAATGCGCACGAAGCGTGCTTGCCCGAACACCGCCGGCGAACCGTAGGCCAGTTGGAAGTCGAGCTTGCGCCCCAGTGTGACGATCACGTCCGCCTGCGACATCACCGAGCCGCGCATCGCGGCGACAACCGAAGCATGCTCCTCCGGCACCAGCCCACGGCTCTCGCCCGTATCGAGGTAGAGCGCACCGGTGCGGTCCAGCAGCGTCCTCAGTTCGTCGCCTGCGCCGCGCGCTCCGCGGCCAGAGATCACCAATGGCCGCCTGGCCGACCACAGGACCTCCACCGCCTCTCGCACGGCGTCGGGGTCGGGCAGCAGACGTTGGCGGCCTCGGGGGATGAAACGCTCGGGGAGTTGCGTGGCGGCCGACACCTCCGCGCGCAGCGTGTCGACCGGGAAATCGAGGAACACCGGGCCGGGCTCGCCGCCTTGGCCCCACGCGCGCGCAATGGCTTCGTCGAGTTCCAGCAGCACCAGTTCGGGCTCGCGCACCGTGCGCGCGTAGCGCGTGACGGGACGAACGAATTCGGTGTGCGCCATGTCCTGCAGCGCGCCTCGGTTCTCCTGCGCTCTCGGTGGCGTGCCAGAGAGAATCAACACCGGAGCGCGCGCCACGTGCGCGTTGGCAATGCCGGTCATCGCGTTGGTGACGCCGGGACCAGCCGTCACCAGCGCCACGCCGAGTTTGCCCGTCAGTTCGGCATGGGCATGCGCCATGTAGACCGCCGCGCGCTCGTCGCGCACATCGACGATTTGGATGCCCTCGGCGTCCAGGCGCATCCAGGTCGGCATGATGTGACCGCCGCACAGCGCGAACACCCGGTCCACCCCCTGCGCCTTGAGGAAGCGCGCAATCAGCGCGGCGGCACTGCGGTCGGTCAGGAGGGGTGTGCTCACGGGGAACTCCGGTCGGTTTTGGCCCCGACTAATGTAGCATTCTGAATTCAGAGTGCTATGTTCGGGATTGTCCGAATGCATTTTGCATTCAGAGTTCTAAAATCGGGAGTTGCCGGAGCCTTGCCATGAACCACCTGTTGACCCTGGCCGACGCCGTGGCCGCCCACGCCCGACTCACCCCTGGCAAACTCGCCGTGCGAGATTCGCGCCGCAGCCTCGACTTTGCCCAATGGCACGCGCGCGCCACGCGACTGGCCAACGGGCTGCTGGGCATCGGCCTGGCCAAGGGTGACCGCGTGGCGCTGCTGGCCTACAACTGCGCCGAGTGGATGGAGATCTACGCCGCCCTGGCCGCGGCCGGGCTGGTGGCCGTGCCGATCAACTTCCGCCTGACCCCTGCGGAAGTTGCCTACATCGTGCAGCACAGCGAAGCTCGGGCCGTCATCGCACAAGACGAACTGGCCGATCGCGTGGATGCGGTGCGGTGCGACTTGACGGTACCTCCCGATGCCTACATCGCCTTCGGGCGCGCCTTACCGACCGGCTGGCGTGCCTACGAGCAGCTCATCGACGCCGCAGCAACAGACCGGCCGCCGGTGGACGTGCGCCCTGGCGACACGAGCGCCCTGATGTACACCTCGGGCACCACCGGCAAGCCCAAGGGCGCCATCCGCAGCCATGAGGGGAGCACCCTGATCGCGCTGGCCACCGCACTGGAGATGCGCTTCACGCGCGACGACACTGCCTTGCTGGTGATGCCCATGTGCCATGCCAATTCGCTGTACTTCAGCCACACCTTCGTGCACCTGGGCGCGACCTGCGTGATCGACGACAGGCGCAGCTTCGATCCGGAGGCGCTGCTGGCCACGCTGGCCGGGCAAAGGATCACCTTCACCTCGCTGGTGCCCACGCACTACATCATGATGCTGGGGCTGCCGGCCGCAGTAAAAGATCGCTACGACGTGAGCCGGGTGGACAAGCTGATGATCTCCTCCGCCCCGGCGCGCCGGGAGACCAAGCTCGCCATCCTGGACCACTTTCGCAATGGCAAGCTGCACGAGCTCTACGGTTCAACCGAGGCGGGTTGGGTCACCCTGCTGCGGCCCGAGGAGCAGATCGACAAGCTCGGCTCGGTGGGCCGCGAGTGGGCCGGCTCGGGCCCGATCCGCATCCTCGACGCCGAGGGCACCGAAGTGCCCGACGGCGAGGTCGGCGAACTCCATTCGCGCACCCCCTATGTCTTCGACGGCTACTGGAAAAACCCGCAGAAGTCCGCTGAGGCATTCAGGGGGGCCTGGTGCTCGGTCGGGGACATGGCCCGGCGGGACACCCAGGGTTACATCCACCTGGTCGACCGCAAGAGCAACATGATCATCAGTGGCGGGGAGAACATCTACCCGTCAGAGGTGGAACGAGTGCTCGGGGCCCATCCGAAAGTGAAGGATGTGGCCGTGATTGGCGTACCGCACGACAAGTGGGGCGAGGCAGTGCACGCCGTGGTGGTGCTGCACCAGCAGGTGGACGCGACAGAGGCCGAATTGCTCGACTGGTGCCGCGGCCGCATTGCCGGTTACAAGCGGCCGCAGGCGGTGCGCTTCGTCGCCGATGCGGACATGCCGCGCACCGCCACCGGCAAGATCCTGCACCGCATGCTGCGAGACAAACTGGCCGCCTGCTAACACGGCGATAGACTTGTGAATTCCGTGCCGCATTCATGAAGACGCTTGCCAGCCAACCCAACCTCGTCGAGCAGGTCCGAGACGCCATCCTCGATGAAGTCTTGTCGGGCGCCCTGGCACCTGGCGACCGCATCATCCAGGAGCAGATTGCCCAGGCCCTCGGGGTATCGCGCCAGCCGGTGCAACAAGCGCTCGCGCTGCTGCGCAACCAGGGCGTGCTGCTGGACGCGCCCGGCCGCGGCTTGCACGTTGCACCACTTGACCCGGACCATGTGCAGCACATGTACGACATCCGTGCGGTGATCGAGGGCCTGGCGGCGCGGCGCGCGGCAGAAATGGGCGCCGAGCGCGCGGCCAAGTCGGGCCCGGCGCTGATCGAGGCGGGCCGCAAAGCGGTCGCGGCGGGCTCGGTGAGCCGAATGATCGCCGCCGACATGAAGTTCCATGAGTTCATCTACGGACTGTCGAACAACCCGCTCATTGCTCCGGCATTGGAGACTCACCTGACCTACACCCAGCGCGTCATGGGCGAGGTGTTGATCCGAGACGAGAAGCCGCGCGACATCTGGGACCAGCACGAGGCCATCATGAAGGCCATTGCCGAGGGCGATGCAGACCGCGCCGAGGCGCTGGTGCGATCGCACCTCACCCAGGCCGCGGGCTTCATGGTGACGCGTTTGCGCGGCAAGATGCCCAAACCCACCGCCTGACAACCACCAGGCCAACAAGCGGCAGGCCTGGCACAGCCCACACCAGCGGTGTGGGTCGACAGACCCGGCTATCGCTTCCAGCGC
>JANORB010000099.1:0-5935 GCA_031415135.1 Methylibium sp. | reverse complement strand
CATGCCGCAGCTCACCACCTCGCTGCTGCAGCGCTTTGGCGACAAGTGGACCCACTCGCTGGCCATCAACGACCTGTACTTCGACTTCATGGGCCCGTCGCTCACGTCGGCCGGCAAGAAGGGCGACGGCAACCCCAAGGCGGTGTCCGCCGGTGACGGCTCGGAAGCCGCCTACCAGCGCATCCGCAGCAAGCGCTTCCAGGCCGGCACCGTGCCCGAGCCGCTGAACATGCAGGGCTGGCAGATCGTCGACGAGTTGAACCGCGCCTTCGCCAAGGCGCCGTGGTCGGGTTACGTGCCCAAGGTGCACCTGGTGACCGCCGAGAACGTGGGCAAGGACGGCGGGCCGAAGAACGTGTTCGACCCGGACAGCGGCTACCGCGACAAGTACAAGGCGATCTGGGGCAAGTGAGGCAAGGGGCTCCTGCGAGCGCGGGCGAGCCGGTGGCGAAGTTCGGGTGAAGGCTGCGCGCCGGGCCTCGCGCGTCGTCACTGCGTGTCGCGGGACTCCGGCCGCGGCGGCGCCTGCAGCGCGTGCTTCTCCATCCGGTAGCGCAGGGTGTCTCGGGTGATGCCGAGTTCGCGCGCCGCACGCGTCACGTTTCCATCGCTCTGTTGAAGCGCCTTCACGAGCGCTTGCCGCTCCATCTCGGGCAGGGTGAGCTCTGCGGGCACGTGCGTCACCGATGCTCGCAAAGCGTGCCTCATGGCGTCGGCGGGCTGCGCCGAACCCAGTTGCGACAAGGCCAACTGGCGCGACATGATCGTGCCGTGGGTGTCGAGCAGCACCGCCTGCTCGATCACGTTGCGCAGCTCCCGCACATTGCCGGGCCAGGCGTGCCGCAGCAGCGTGTTCTCGGCCGTGGCATCCAGCGTCGGCACCGGCTTGCCGTAACGCGCGGCGTGGTGCCGCAGGAAGTGCTGCGCCAGCAGCAGGATGTCGCCCCCGCGTTCACGCAGCGGTGGCAGCCGAACCTGGATCACGCTGAGTCGAAAGTACAGGTCCGCACGAAAGCGGCCTTCGCGCACCAGCGCTTCCAGCGGCCTGTGCGTGGCCGCGACGATGCGCACGTTCACCTTCTGCTCACGCAGGCTGCCGATGCGCCGCACCACCTTCTCCTCCAGCAGCTTGAGCAGCTTGGCCTGGAGCGCAATGTCCATGTCGCCGATTTCGTCGAGGAACAAGGTGCCGCCTTCGGCCGTTTCCACCATGCCGAGCTTGCGTTCCCGGGCATCGGTGAAGGCGCCGCGTTCGTGGCCGAAGAGTTCGGATTCGAGCAAGTGGGCTGGCAGGGCGGCGCAATTCAGTTCGACGAAGGGCTTGTCGTGCCGCGGCCCGTTGAAGTGCAGCGCACGGGCCACCACCTCCTTGCCGGTGCCGGTTTCGCCCAGCACCAGCACGGCGGGCCCATCGGCGTCGCGCATTCGGGCTTCGGCCTCCAGCAACTGCCGCAGGGTCTGCTTCAGAGCGCGCATGGGCTCGGATTCGCCGAGCAATCCGCCCGGGGTGGCGCTCTGCGCGTCGCGCTTCTGGTAATAGTCCAGGGCGCTGTCGCGGCGGCGCTGGCCGATGGCCTTTTCAAGCAGCAGGCGCAGCTTGCTCAACGCCACCGGCTTGGTCAAGAAGTCGAACGCACCCGCCTTCATGGCCTCGACCGCCATCTCCACGTTGCCGTGGCCGGTGAAGATCAGCACGTGGATGCCGGGGTCGAACGCGTGGATGCGGGCCAGCGCCTGCAGCCCGTTCATGCCGGGCAGGCTGAAGTCCAGCAGCACGGCGTCGGGGCGCATTTCTTCCAGCAGCTCCAGCCCCGCTTCGGCACTGGCCGCCACGCGCACTTCGTAGTCGTGGCGTTCCAGAAAGATCAGGATGTTCTTGGCGAGGACGGCTTCGTCCTCGACGATCAGCACGGCATGTGGCATGGGTGGGCTTGGGTGGGGGTGTGGGTGGGGTGCGCTGGGCGCCGCTGACTCAAGCCGCAGGCATGTGCAGCCGCACCGTGGTGCCGCGGCCGGGTGTGCTGGCGATCTCCATGCGCCCGCCAAAACGTTCGATCACGCGCCGGGCCAGCGCCAGTCCCACGCCGAGGCCGCGCGTCTTGGTGGTGTGAAACGGCTTGCCGGCGCGGCGCAATTGCGTCGGCGTCATGCCGGGGCCGCTGTCTTCCACGCTCAGGGTCACCTGGCGCTGGCCGCGCGCGCATGTGCCGCGGACGGTGATCGTGCCTTCGCGGTCGAGCGCCTCGATGGCGTTGGACATCAGGCTGCTCAACACCTGCCTCAGCAGCAGCGCATCGCCGCGAACGCAGGGCAGGTCGTCCAGCAGCACCATGTGGCCGCGGATGTTGCGGCGCTGCATTTCGCGCTGAAAGTCGGCCAGGCAGCGAACCACCAGCGGCTGCAGCGCAACCGGCGCCGGCGCCTCGTCCAGCGGCCGGGTGTAGGCCAGCAGTTCGCGCACCCAGACTTCGAGCCGGTCCGACTGCGCCACGATGTCAGCGGCCGCATCGTGCGCCTGGGCCAGGTCACCGCCCTGGATCAACTCGGCCGAACTGCGGATCGTGGCCAGCGGGTTGCGAATGCCGTGCGCCACGGCCGTGCTCATCTCGCCGATGATCGCCAGCGTTTCGTTCTCGACGATCTGGCGCTGCTGGCGGCGTATGGTGAGGTCGGCGCCGTGGACCAGCGCGAACAGCGCGACGAACAACACCACGCCACTCGCCGCAGCGCCCAGCGCGATGTAGACGCGCAACTGTTTCAGCGCGACGAACAGCGCCTTGGGGTTCTTGTAGAACTCGATCACCCCCTGAACGCGCCCGCCGCGCGCATCGAGCACCGGCACATACAGCTCGACGAACACCGACTCGGGGTGGCGCAGACCCTGGTGTTCGGCTTTGCCGCTCTGGGCGCGCGATGGTTCGGCGATGTGGGTGACCACGTGGCCGGCCAGCGCGGTGTCGAGCTCAAGGTTCGGGCCGAAGACGCGGCCCATGAGTTGCGGGTCGCTGGACCAGATGACCTTGCGCCTCGGGTCGTAGACGTTGGCGCGCAACATGTCCGGCAACGCTGCGATGTGGACGAACGCCTTCTCGGTCTCGCTGTCGAGCCCGCGCGACGGGTCGGCCAGGTAGCCCTGCAGCGACTCGTCCATCCGCACCAGGCTCTGCACGAACTCCGTGGTCAGCAGCGCCTCCTGCCACAGCAAGCGCTGGGTGACGAAGTGGTTCACCAACGCCCCGATGGCCACGGCGAGCGCGGTGATGGAGAACAGCGCAACGGCTGCAAACCAGCGGCTCAGGTTGAAGCGCACGGGGTTGGGGCTGGGCGGGCTGGGCATGGGAATGCTGAAGCGGGGCGAAGGCGTCGTCGAGGGCAACAAGCAATTTCCGTGACGTTTCTGGCTTGGGCCCATCGGCCTGTCCTGGCACGGGGCGGTGGGGCGATGCGACAGGGGGGGGCGAGCCGAAACCTGCCGCCCTGGGGGATATGCCCCCGCAATGGTGGGGCAAATGCCCCACCGAGTCCACCGGGCTGTATGGCGCCAGTAAAAAACATCAATGATTTCAAAGCCTTGCCGGCTGGCACCCGAGCGGCATGCGGTTTGCGAAAGACAAGGCACGCAGGTCACTGCGTTCTTTGACAAACACCCCACCGAACCCCGAAGGAGCCCAGCATGAAACTGACCCACACCATCGCCGCCACCGCCTTGCTCGCCGCATCCGGCACTGCCGTGGCGGGGCCGGTCTGCACCAACGAGCCCGAATCCAAGTGGCTCACCGCGGCGCAAATGACCGAGAAGTTCAAGGCGATGGGCTACACCGACGATGTGAAGAAGCTGCACGTCTCCAGCGGCAAGTGCTGGGAGATCTACGGCCACGACAAGTCCGGCAAGAGGGTCGAGGTCTACTTCCACCCCATCACCGGCGCCGTCGTCGAAGCCAAAGTCAAGGGCTGAGGGGGCCGACACCATGGACACCCTGAACCCCGACACAACCGTGCGCGTGTGGGACCGCTTCGTGCGCCTGTTCCATTGGACGCTGGTGCTGTGCTTCTTCGGCGCGTACCTGTCCACCGACGACATCGACGGCCTGCACGCACTGTGCGGCTACGCCGCGCTCGCGCTGGTGCTGGCGCGTGTGGTCTGGGGCTTCATCGGGAGCGGCCACGCGCGGTTTGCGAGCTTCGTGCCAGGCCCGCGAAAGCTGGCGGCCTACCTGGTGGCGCTGTTGCAGCGCAGAGAACCGCGCCACCTCGGGCACAACCCGGCCGGGGCGGTGATGATCCTGTTCCTGCTGTGCGCCGTGGCCGGTGTCGGCATCACCGGCTGGATGCTGACGCTGGACGCCTTCTGGGGCAACGGCAGCGTGGAAGGCCTGCATGTGCTGCTGGTGGACACGATGATCGTGGCGATCGTCATTCATGCCGGCGCCAACATCTACGCCAGCGTGCGGCATCGCGAGAACCTCGTCACCGCCATGCTGACCGGCCGCAAGCGGGCGCTGCATGCGCACGTGGCCGAGCCCCACCCGCGCGCGCCCACGTCGGACCCGACGGCCGTCTGAGCCGCACACCATGAAGCATCTTTGCATCCGCACCGCGCTGGGCGCCATCGCGATGGCGTTGGTGGGCGCGGCCACTGCGCAGACGACGCCCGCCACGCCAGCCGAAAGCCCGCCCGTGGACAGCGCCACGGGCAGCGAGTTCGAGGTCGGCACCGGCCTTGAACTGGTCAGCGGCAAGTACGGTGGCAGCGTGCGAGTCGACGAACTCAGCGTGCCGCTGATCCTGCGGCAACAGCGTGGCAGGCTCGGCCTCAAGCTGATCGTTCCGTTCGTCCACCTGAGCGGGCCCAGCGGCGCCGTGCCCATCGGCCAGGGCGCCGTGATCTGCGATGACCGCCGCAGCCGAAGCGGCGGCGACAAGCGTGGTCGAGGCAGCGGCAACTCGGGCCGCAACGACCTGGACGACTGTGATGACGACCCGGCCACCGCCGCGCAACGCAGCACGCGCTCGGGCTTGGGCGATGTGCAGATCGAAATCGCCTACGCCGTGCCGGAACCCGCGGCCGCCGGTCCGGCGCTGGAGTTGATCGGAAAGCTCAAGCTGGGCACCGCCAGTGCCCGCAAAGGCCTGGGGACGGGCAAGCACAGCGGCTCGCTGCAGGCCGACCTGTCACAAGGCTTCGGCAGCTTCAGGGTGCTGGGGACGCTGGGCTACCGGGTGTTCCAGCGCGTGGACGGCATGGCGCTGAAGAACGCGCCGTTCGGCGCCGTCGGCGGCGAGTGGGCGTTCGACGGCGGTGCGACGCTCAAGCTCGTCTGTGACCATCGTCGCCCGGTCGAAGCGGGCGCCCGCGCCGCGAATGAGGTGACGCTGAGCTTCGAGCGGCGGATCGGCGGCGCGTGGCGACTCGAAGCCTACGTTCTCAAAGGCCTGTCCGACGCAAGCGCCGACCTGGGGACGGGCCTGGTGATCGCTCGGCGGTTTTGAGTTCGGTGCAGGCGGCTCCGACACAATCGTGGCTCGTTTGTCCCCCCACTTTCGAGCCAGGAGCCCCCGATGAACAAAGCCCTTCTTCCTTCCGCGCTGGCGATTGCGGTGGCCGCTGGCGCGGTCGTCTTCTTGTCGACCTTTCCCCCGGCGCAAGCCCAGGCCCAGCCGGCGGGCGCGTTCCGGCTGGTCCCGCTGGGCGCCAGCGGCCAGCTGACCTGGTACCTCGACACCGAAAAGAAGCAGGTCTTGATGTGCAACGCCTTCAGCGACAACAGCATCGAGTGCCGATCGAAGCCGATGCTCTGAGAGGCTGAGAGTCTTTCAATCATGCCCGCTCATCACACCAGAAGACGCCCGCTCGTCGTTGCAAATGCTCGCCATAGCCCGAGCTATGGCTGCGCTTTGCGCCTAGATCGGCCGCCTTCTGGCGCGCTGCTCGGAC
>JANORB010000098.1:0-4612 GCA_031415135.1 Methylibium sp. | reverse complement strand
TCCAGCGCATAGCGTTCCAGCGGTTGCAGCGTGACCTCGGTGGCGTAGTCGGTGTTGGTGGCCAGGCCCATGAAGCTGCCGGCCTTGGCGCGCGTGGCGCGGTACTCGGGCAGGTAGCGGCCGGCCTGGCGCATCAGCCACACCGGCGTGTGTTCGGTGGGCTGGCGCAGACAGGCGCGCAGGAAGCTGTCGTTCTGGAGCGGCGCGTTCATGATTCAATTATCACGCCCATAATTTGCCCTCGCTCCTTTGCCCTCGCTCCTTTGCCCAGTGACCTGGGCTCGCCCCTTCGGAGATTCCACATGCTTGCAGACTCGATCCTCCAGACCATCGGCAACACACCGCACATCCGCATCAACCGCCTGTTCGGGGCCACGCACCAGGTGTACGTCAAGAGCGAACGCGCCAACCCCGGTGGTTCGATCAAGGACCGCATCGGGCTGGCGATGATCGAGGCGGCTGAAACGTCGGGCGCGCTCAAACCCGGCGGCACGATCATCGAGCCGACCTCGGGCAACACCGGCGTCGGCCTGGCCATGGTGGCCGCCGTGAAGGGCTACAAGCTGGTGCTGGTGATGCCCGACAGCATGAGCGTCGAGCGGCGCCGCCTGATGCTGGCGTATGGCGCGAGCTTCGTGCTCACGCCGCGCGAGAAGGGCATGAACGGCTCGATCGCCAAGGCCACCGAACTGCTGGCCGAGACACCCAATTCGTGGATGCCGCAGCAGTTCGACAACCCGGCCAACATCGACGTGCACGTGCGCACCACGGCGGCCGAGATCGCGGCCGATTTTCCGAACGGCATCGACGCGCTGATCACCGGCGTGGGCACCGGCGGCCACCTGACCGGTTGCGCGCAGGTGCTCAAGGCCAAGTGGCCGAAGCTGAGGGTGTTCGCGGTCGAGCCCAGCGCTTCGCCGGTCATCAGCGGTGGCAAGCCCAGCCCGCACCCGATCCAGGGCATCGGCGCGGGATTCATCCCGAAGAACCTGCACACCGCGCTGCTCGATGGTGTGATCCAGGTCGAGGCCGAAGCCGCGCGCGAGATGGCGCGCCGCTGCGCGCGCGAAGAAGGCATGCTGGTGGGCATTTCTTCGGGCGCCACGCTGGCGGCCATCGCGCAAAAACTGCCTGACCTGCCCGCCGGCGCCACCGTGCTGGGCTTCAACTACGACACCGGCGAACGCTACCTGTCGATCGAAGGGTTCCTGCCCACAGAATGAAGCCGCGCATCCTCGTCGTCGAAGACGAACCCGGCATCGCCGACACACTGCAGTACGCGTTGCGCACCGAGGGGTTCGAGCCGGCCTGGGTGAGCACCGGCGAAGCGGCATTGGCCCAGCTGCAATCGCAGCCGCCCGCGCTGGTGATCCTGGACGTGGGCCTGCCCGACGCCAGCGGCTTCGAGGTGTTCAAGCGGCTGCGCGCGTTGAGCGATGTGCCGGTCGTGTTCCTGACCGCGCGCAGCGACGAGATCGACCGCGTCGTCGGCCTGGAACTGGGCGCCGACGACTATGTGGCCAAGCCGTTCTCGCCGCGCGAACTGGTGGCGCGGGTGCGCTCGGTGCTGCGCCGCTCGGCCAGGCCGGCGCCACCCGTCGGCGCGCCCGCGGACGAGGCGGCAACGGCGCACGCGGCGGTCGTCGTCGACGCCAGCCGGCGCCAGATTCGTTTTTACGGCCAATTGCTGGAGCTTTCGCGTTATGAGTTCGGCCTGCTTCAAACTTTGGCGGCGCGCCCCGGTCATGTGTACTCGCGCGATGTGTTGCTCGAACAGGTGTGGGGCGACGGCACCGAAAGCATGGACCGCACGGTGGACGCGCATGTGAAGACCCTGCGCGCCAAGATGAAGCGGGTCGCCCCGCTGCTGGAGCCGATTCGCACCCATCGCGGCAGCGGTTATTGTCTGGCCGAAGACCTGCCCGCCACGCTGCCGGCCGTTCCCGCGCCACCTTCTGCTCGTCAATGAAAGGCAGTTCATGAACTTCCGCAAGGTGATCATTTTCAGCGGCGCCACATTCAGGGTGCCAGAGTCAATCCAGCGCATTGACTCGGATTCGACCCACGGCTGGCAACTGCGCTATGGCCCGGGCAAGACCGAGATGTTCTCGGACCATTCCAATGACGGATCGGGCGCCGCCCGCTCGCTCAAGCTGGCCAAGGCGGCCTTGCATCAACGGGTCCAGCGGCTCCCCGCCCCCAGCGGCCTGATGACCCAGGTGCGCGCGAACAAGACGAGCGACCTGCCGGTGGGCATCTCCGGCCCGACGGAGCGGTCTCGCAACGGTCGCAACACGCCGTACTACGCTTTCCAGGTGTCGGTGCCCCGGCCCCAGGCCGGCTCCACCACGCGCAGCGTCTACATCGGCACCGCCAACACGTTTTCGGCTGAACGCGAAGCCGAGGCGCTCGAAAAGGCCATCGCCATCCGCGATTCGGCAGTCCGCGCATTCAAGTCCGCCGCGACCAAGGCCAAGCGTGCCGCGTCGGCAAAACTGCTGCCGAGGTAGGCGAGACTGCCGATGACCGGCTGCGCGCGCGCTGGCAGGGCCGGCTCCGCGGCCCGGGGTCGATGATGAGCAAACGCACCCGCATCTTCATCGGCATCCTGCTCGCCTACACGGTGGGCGTGGGCCTGCTGATGTACCGGCAACTGGGCGACATCGACCCGCGCTACCGCGAATCGGCCGAAGAGTCGCTGGTCGAAACGGCCCAGCTGATGGCCACGCTGGTCGAGCAGGCCTCGGTCGACGGGGCGTTGCAGACCGAACAGCTCAAGCCGGTGTTCCAGGCCGTTTACGCGCGGCGCTTCAAGGCCGACATCTTCGGCTTCGAAAAAACCCGCGTCGAGTTGCGCCTGTCGGTGGTGGACCACGCCGGCCGCGTGGTGTTCGATTCGACCGGCCGGCACACCGGCGAAGACCATTCGCAGTGGAACGACATCCGGCTCACGCTGGCCGGCCGCTATGGCGCGCGCACCACGGCCGACACCGACGGCGACCCGCACACGTCAGTGATGTTCGTGGCCGCGCCGATCCGCTTCAACGAGCGGATCATCGGCGCCGTCAGCGTGGGCAAGCCGGTGCAAAGCTTCGGCCAGTTCGTGGCCGCGGCGCGCCGCAAGACGCTGCTGGTGGGCGCCACCTCGGTGGTCGCGGTGCTGTTGCTGGCGCTCATCGTCTCGGTCTGGCTGGTGCGGCCGTTCGGCCTGATCGTCGACTACGTGCGCTACGTGCGCGCGCAGCGCGGCTTCAACCTGCCGCGCCTGGGCCGCCGCGCGCTCGGCGCTTTGGGCGCGGCCTACGACGAGATGCGCGACGCGTTGGCCGGCCGCAACTACGTGGCCGACTATGTGCAAACGTTGACGCACGAAGTCAAGGGCCCGCTGTCGGCCATCCGCGGCGCCGCCGAACTGCTGCAAGAACCGATGGCCGACGCCGACCGGGCCCGCTTCGCCGCCAACATCTCGCGCGAGACCCAGCGCATCCAGGAGCTGGTTGACCGCATGATGGAGCTCACCGTGCTGGAGTCGCGCCGCAGCCTGGACACCACCGAACCGGTGGCGCTGCGGCCTTTGCTGGCCGAGCTGGCGGCCAGCGCGCAGCCCGCCTGCGCCGCGCGCGGTGTGCGCATCGAGCTGCGGGACGGCGCCGATGCCGTGGTCGAAGGCGATGCGTTCCTGCTCCACCGCGCGCTGTCCAACCTGCTGGCCAACGCGGTCGATTTCTCGCCCGCGGGCGGCGTGATCACGCTGGCCGTGGCAACGCACCGGCGCAGCGTCGACGTGAGCGTTCGTGACCAGGGCCCCGGCATTCCGGACTACGCTGAAGCCAAGGTGTTCGAGAAGTTCTATTCGCTGGCGCGCCCGCTCACGCACAAGAAGAGCACCGGCCTCGGCCTGTCGTTCGTCAAAGAGATCGCCGAGCTGCACCGCGGCCGGGTCAGCCTGTCGAACGCGAGCGATGCTGGCGCGCTGGCGATTCTGTCGCTGCCGCTGGCCGAGGCGGCGCAAGCGTCACCGTAGGCGGCTCGCGCCGGCGCTAGACTGCGAACCCACCCCGCCACACAGGAGACCACGCCATGGGCGCCACCGAAGCCTTCACCGCCGCCTTTTCATCCACCGTCGACGTGGGTCACTTCATCGGCGGGCGCGCCGTGCCCAGCACCAGCGGGCGCCGCCAGCCGGTCTACAACCCGGCCACCGGCGCCGTGGCCCGGCAGGTGGCGCTGGGCTCGGTCGACGAAGTGAATGCCGCGGTCGCATCCGCCCAGGCCGCTTTTCCCGCTTGGGCCGACACACCGCCGATCCGGCGTGCGCGCGTGCTCAACAACTTCCTGCAGCTGCTCAACCAGCACCGCGACACGCTGGCCGCGATGATCACCGCCGAACACGGCAAGGTGTTCACCGACGCGCAGGGCGAGGTCACGCGCGGCATCGACATCGTCGAGTTCGCTTGCGGCATTCCGCAATTGCTGAAGGGCGACTTCACCGACCAGGTCAGCACCGGCATCGACAACTGGACGCTGCGCCAGCCGCTCGGCGTGGTGGCCGGCATCACGCCGTTCAACTTCCCCGTCATGGTGCCGATGTGGATGTTCCCGGTGGCGCTGG
>JANORB010000097.1:0-11241 GCA_031415135.1 Methylibium sp. | reverse complement strand
GTTGTGGAAGTAATAGAACTCCAGGTGCTTGAACTCGGCCTTGGCGGCGCTGAAGATCTCTTCCACGCGGTGGATGTGTTCGTCCATGGTGCCGCCCACGTCCATCAGCAACAGCACCTTCACCTTGTTGTGGCGCTCGGGAACCATTTTGATGTCCAGCCAGCCGGCGTTCGCGGCCGTGGCGCGGATGGTGTCGTCCAGGTCCAGCTCTTCTTCCGAGCCCTCGCGCGCAAAGCGGCGCAGCCGGCGCAGCGCGACCTTGATGTTGCGCGTGCCGAGTTCGAGGTTGTCGTCATAGTCCTTGAATTGGCGCTGGTCCCAGACCTTCACCGCGCTCTTGTTGCGGCTCTTGTCCTGGCCGATGCGGATGCCCTGCGGGTTGTAGCCGTAGGCGCCGAACGGGCTGGTGCCGCCGGTGCCGATCATTTTGCTGCCACCCTGGTGGCGCTCCTTCTGCTCCTCGAAGCGTTTTTTCAGCGTCTCCATCAACTCGTCCCAGCCCATCTTCTCGATCGCCGCCTTTTCTTCCGGGCTCAGTTCGAGTTCGAGCTTCTTCCGCAGCCAGTCGAGCGGAATGTCCTGCGTGAAATCGGTGAGCATTTCCACGCCCTTGAAGTAGGCGGCAAAGGCACGGTCGAACTTGTCGAACTGGGCTTCGTCTTTCACGAGCGAGGTGCGCGCCAGGTAGTAGAAGTCGTCGACCGAGGTGTCGATCACGCCGGCCTGGATCGCTTCCAGCAGCACCAGGTACTCCTTGACCGAGACCTTGAGCTTGGCGGCGCGCAAGGTGAAGAAGAAGTTGATCAGCATGCTGGAGACCTGTTGTGGTTCATGGGGTGTGAGCAGCGCAAACGCTCATCCGTTCACCCAATCCTCGATGCGCAGACCGCGCACGCGCGCGAACTCGCTGACGTTGTGGGTGACAAGCACGCAGTCTGTGGCGCGTGCCTGTGCGGCGATCCAGAAATCGTTCTCACCGATGGGCGTTCCGCGGTGTTCCAGTTCGGCTCGAATCTCGCCATAGCTTGCAGCCACGTTCGCGTCGACCGGTTCGACAGTGGCGCCTTGTGTGAACCGTTGCAGCAAGCTCCGATTGGAATCGACGCGCAGGCTCTTGCGCCAGCCCACATGCAACTCGCCGAGCACCACGGGCGACATCACCACGCTAGAGGGCGGCAATTGCGCGAAGCGTTCGCGTACTTCCGGGGGTCGATTGCGCATGATGCAGATCCAAATGTTGGTGTCCAACAAGAAGCGCGTCACTTCACGTCGTCCCAGGATGGCAGCGGTTCGGGCAGTTGGTCCGGGATGTCGGCAGGGAAGTCGTCGCCGAGATTCGGGAGGTCCTTGATCAGGTCACCCATCGTGCGTGGCTTCTCCCGCAGCACCACCTCGTCACCGCGGCGAAAGATCTCCACAGTCTTGGAACTGAAGCGGAACTCCTTCGGCAATCGCACCGCCTGGCTGTTGCCGGACTGGAAGACAGTGGTTTCGGTCATGGGACACCTCGTTCGGGCGAACAACGTT
Source organism: Methylibium sp. (assembly GCA_031415135.1). Lineage (GTDB taxonomy): Bacteria > Pseudomonadota > Gammaproteobacteria > Burkholderiales > Burkholderiaceae_C > LGRD01. The sequence goes on along the minus strand of JANORB010000097.1, from coordinate 9,714 downwards.
CTTCGGATATACAGCAAGTATATACGTCAGCGTTTCGCGCGGCGCTGTTTTGCCGCGATGCCGCCATGGCGTTCCAGCCAGCCGAAAAATTCCCCATACCAGAGCTTCGAATTGCGCGGCTTCAGGATCCAGTGGTTTTCATCGGGGAACCAGACCAGGCGGGCGTCCACCCCCCTGGCCTGAAGCGTGTTGTAGTAGGCCAGCCCCTGCGCGTCGGGAACCCGATAGTCCAGCGCGCCATGCATCACCAGCGTGGGCGTTTGCATGGCCTTGGCGAAGGCATGCGGGCTTTGCGAGTCGACCCGCGCCGGGTCGTCCCAGTACCAGGCGCCGAGCTCCCTGGCGTGCCAGGTGTAGGCGTCGTCGGCGAACATGGCGGTCCAGTCGAAACAGCCGGCATGGCAGACATAGGCCTGGTAGCGGCCCGGCGCCACATGCCCGTTCATCCAGGCCACCATGTAGCCGCCGTAGGAGCCGCCGGCGGCGAAGACACGCCGCTTGTCGGCCCAGGCGTGCTTGAGCAGCCAGTCGGTGCCGGCCTCGATGTCCTGGGTTTCGAGTTGTCCCCAGCGGTGGGTGATGCTGTCCAGAAACGCATGGCCGAAGCCGCTGGACCCGTGGTAGTTGACACACGCCACGACCAAGCCCTGAGCGGCGATCAGATGGTTGTTCCAGCGGTAGTGGAAAGTGTCGCCCGAGGCCGCGTGCGGGCCGCCGTGGATGAGGTGCAGCAGCGGGTACTTCTTCTTGCGGTCGAACCCGGGCGGGTAGACGACCCACATCTGCACCTCATCGCCTTGCGCTGCGGTGAGCGTCACCTCCTCGTGCTTGCCCAGGCCGCATTGCGCCAGCAGGCTGTCATTGAAGAGCTCGATCCGCAGTGGCGCGTCGGCACCGCGCTGCGCATGCACACGGGCCGGGTGGTCCATCGCGTCGGCGACAGTGGCCACCACGCCGGCCGCCACATCGAAGCCCTGGACCCAGCCGCCCTGGACCACCACGCCCGCCGTGCGGCTTTCGATCACGTAGCGGACCAGGTTGCAGCGGCCCTGGTTCTCCGCCGAGAAAAAGATCGCGTCGCCTTCGGCGGCCCAGCGCAGCGGCGAGTTGACCGACCGGTCCCAGTCGCCGCTCAACAGCTCCCATTCCCGGCCGCGCCGGACCACGGCGAGTTGCTCGGGCATCGTGTGTTTCTTGCCCTGGTGGTTGGCGACGAAGGCGACCGTTTCGCCGCCGGGGCTGTAGCGCGGCGCTTCGAAATTCCAGGCCGGGTCGCGGGCCAGCGTCTGCAGCTTGCCGCTGCGCAACTGCAACTCGCTCAAGGCCTTGTGGTTGTCCAGGCGCTTGTGCGGGCTCGGGTCGTGCGAGAAGACGATGTGCCGGCCGTCGGGCGAAATGTCGAAGCATTTTGCGTCGGGCTCGCCGCGCGGCAACTCCAGGTCCTTGCCTTCGAACAGATCGGTGATCCGCCCGGTTGCCACGTCCATCACATGCAAGTGCGCCACCCGGCCCATCGGCAGGTTGTGGTCCCAGTGGCGGTATTGCGCCTCGCTGGTGACGTAGGCGGTCTCCTTGCGCTCCTTGAACTCCTTGAAGGCTTTGGCCTGCGCCTTGGCGCCGAGCAGTCCGGGCCAGACCCAGGCGATGAATGCAATTCGCTTGCCATCGGGGAACCACTTGAACGCCTCGATGCCGGGGCTGAAGTGGCCGATGCGGCTGGCCTCGCCGCCGTCCGGCGCAATCAGGTAAACCTGCGGCGTTTCATCCTTCTTGCCCTGCTGTTCGCGCTTGGCGACGAAGGCGATGCGATCACCCGCCGGCGACCAGGCGGCCTGGCCATCCTTGTCGCCGCACGCGGTCAGGCGGCGTGGCGCGCCGCCAAAGGTCGACAGCAGCCACAGGCTGGTGTGGTGGCTGTTCTCGGCCATCGAGTACCGGCTGACGGAACACACCGCCTGCGCGCCGTCGGGCGACAACGCCAGGCCGCCGACCCGCTCGAAGTTCCACAAATCGTCAACCGTGATCGGCTTCTTTTTCTGGGCCATTCGGCGCTCCCGGTGGGCCGCGTGCGCCGCGGCTCAGCGCGGCTTGTCCAGTTGCCAGCGCAAATGCGCTTTGACTGTCGGCCATTCGCTTTGGATGATGCTGTACACGCAGGTGTCGCGCAGCGTGCCATTGCCGGCACGCTGGTGGTTGCGCAGGATGCCGTCGAGCCTGGCGCCCAGCCGCTCGATCGCGCGCCGGCTCTGCGGGTTGAAGAAGTGGGTCCGGAATTCCACCGCGATGCAGCCCAGCGTGTCGAACGCGTGCGTCAGCAGCATCAGCTTGCATTCGGTGTTCAACGGCCCGCGCTGCGCGCTGAGGGCCGTCCAGGTGGAGCCGATCTCGACCCGCTGGTGGACCGCGTCGACGTTCATGCAGGTGGTCATGCCCACGACCTTGCCGGTCGCGTCGAGCGTGGTGAACGGCAGCATCGAGCCTGTGGCCTGCAGGCCCAGCCGGCGTTCGATCTCGGCGCGCATACCGTCCGGGGCCGGGATGGCGGTGTACCAGTGTTTCCAGAGTTCGCCGTCGCGGGCGGCTTCGGCCAGGCCGTCCGCGTGCGCCGCAGACAGCGGCTCCAGCACGGCGTGCCGGCCGGCCAGGCGGACCGGTGTCAGCCAAGGGCTCATCGTCGAGGCGCGCCGGCCGCCTCAGCGGTTGTGGCGCTGCATGAACACGAGCTTCTCGAACAGCGACACGTCCTGCTCGTTCTTCAGCAACGCACCCACCAGCGGCGGCACCACCACCTTGTCGTCCTTGCTCTGCAGCGCTTCGAGCGGGATGTCTTCGGCCACCAGCAGCTTGAGCCAGTCGAGCAGTTCGCTGGTCGACGGCTTCTTTTTCAGCCCCGGCAGGTTGCGCACGTCGTAAAAACTCTTCAGCGCGGCCGACAGCAGTTGTTTCTTGAGGTCCGGGAAGTGCACGTCGACGATCGCCCGCATCGTGTCGGCATCGGGGAACTTGATGTAGTGGAAGAAGCAGCGGCGCAAGAACGCGTCGGGCAGTTCCTTCTCGTTGTTGGAGGTGATGAACACCAGCGGCCGGTGCACCGCCTTGACGAGTTCTCGCGTCTCGTACACGTAGAACTCCATGCGGTCGATTTCGCGCAGCAGGTCGTTCGGGAACTCGATGTCGGCCTTGTCGATCTCGTCGATCAGCAGCGCCACCGGCTGGCCCGCCGTGAAGGCCTGCCACAGCACGCCCTTGACGATGTAGTTGTGGATGTGCTTGACCTTTTCGTCACCCAACTGGCTGTCGCGCAGCCGGCTCACGGCGTCGTATTCGTACAGCCCCTGCTGCGCCTTGGTGGTGCTCTTGATGTGCCATTGCAGCAAGGGCATGTCCAGCGCCTGCGCCACTTCCTCGGCCAGCATGGTCTTGCCGGTGCCCGGCTCGCCTTTGACCAGCAGCGGCCGCTTGAGCGTGATGGCCGCGTTGACGGCCAGCATCAGATCGTGGGTGGCGACGTAGTTCTGGGTGCCTTGAAACTTCATGGGTGGGGGTGCCGCGGGTGTGTCGTCAGGGGTGCGGAGCCAGTATATAGGCGCCCCTATAATCCCCGGCTGACCTGCAAACATCCGCCTTTTCGCCACCATGAAGAACCTGTTTTCCCTGTTGCCCGCGCTGGCCGCCAGCGTCCTTGCCCTGGGTTCGGCCCAGGCGCAGGATGCCAAGGAGGGTGAGAAAAAAGCGCCCATGTGCATTGGTTGCCACGGCATCGCCGGTTACCAGGCGAGCTTCCCCGAGATCCACAAGGTGCCGATGATTGCCGGCCAGGGCGCCAAGTACATCGTCTCGGCGCTCAATGCCTACAAGAAAGGCGAGCGCAAGCACCCGACGATGCGCGGCGTGGCCGCCTCGCTGACCGACAAGGACATGGCCGACATCGCGGCCTTCTATGAACAACAGGGCGTCGACGCTGGCGCGGCCGCGCCCGCCGCCGCACAGGTGCCGCCGGCCCAGGTGGCCGAGTTGCTCAAGAAGGGCAATTGCGCCTCGTGCCACGGCGACAACCTGAGCAAACCCATCGACCCCAGCTACCCCAAGCTGGCCGGCCAGCATGCCGACTATCTGTATGTCGCATTGAAGGCCTACCAGATCGACAAGAACCCCAAGGTCGGCCGCAGCAACCCCATCATGATGGGCATGGCGCGCCCGTTCACGCTGGCCGAAATCAAGCTGCTGTCGAACTACATCGGCTCGATGCCCGGCGAGTTGAAAACGGTGCCGCAGTCCCGGTTTCGTTGATGCGCGTTTGAGCGCCACCCGAAAAGGCCGCTGACCCCAGCGGCTTTTTTGTGCGCCGGCCGCGGCAGCGCCCCTACACTGGCCCATCATTTTGTTGCGGGAGCACCCCATGAAACGTCTTCTCTGCATGGCCGTGTCGGCAGCGGCCTGCGTGGTCATCGTCCAAGCACCGGCGCAGGCGCAGACCCTGCGCTGGGCCAGCCAGGGCGACCCGCAGACCATGGACCCGCACTCGCAGAACGAGTCGATGACCAACATGATGAACGGCCAGGTCTACGAAGGCCTGATCGCGCGCGACAAGAAGCTCGGCCTGACCCCGGCGCTGGCGACCGAATGGCAGCAGGTCTCGCCGCTGTTGTGGCGCCTGAAGCTGCGGCCGAACGTCAAGTTCCACGACGGCACGCCTTTCAGCGCCGACGACGTGGTGTTTTCGATCCAGCGCGGCCAGGCTCCCACCTCGCAGATCAACAACTACGCCACTGCGGTGGGCACGCCGAAGAAGATCGACGACCTGACGGTGGAGTTCACGCTTGCCGCGCCGAACCCGATCTTCCTGGAGCACATCTCGTCGCCGCTGTGGATGATGAGCAAAGAGTGGAGCGAGAAGAACAAGGTCGCCAAGCCGCTGGACTTCAAGAACAAGGAAGAGAGCTTCGCGTCGCAAAACGCCAACGGCACCGGGCCTTACATGCTGGTGAGCCGCGCGCCGGGCATCAAGACCACCTACAAGCGCAACCCCAACTGGTGGGGCAAACATGAAGGCAATGTGCAGGAGATCGTCTACACGCAGATCGCGAATGACGCCACGCGGCTGGCCGCGCTGGTGTCGGGCGAGGTCGACTTCATCCTCGACCCCGCGCCGCGCGACGTGGCCCGGCTGCGCAACACCGCCGGCGTGAAGGTGATCGACGGGCCGGAGAACCGGGTCGTCTTCATCGGCATGGACCAGGGCCGCGACGAGTTGCTGTACAGCAGCGTCAAGGGCAAGAACCCGTTCAAGGACTTGCGCGTGCGCCGCGCGCTTTACCACGCGGTCGACATCGAGACCATGAAGGTCAAGCTGATGAACGGCCAGTCGGTTCCCACCGGCGGCATGACACCGTCGCCGCTGGCCGCCTACGGCGACGCCGAGATCGAAAAGCGCCTGCCGTTCGACCTCCCGCTGGCAAGGTCGCTGATGGCCGAGGCCGGTTACGCCGACGGCTTCGAGGTGCAGCTCGACTGCCCGAACAACCGCTACATCCAGGACGAGGAAATCTGCGTCGCGCTGGCCGCGATGTGGTCGCAGATCAACATCAAGGTCAAGGTGATGGCGCAGCCGCGCGCCACTTACTTCCCCAAACTCGAAAAGTACGACTTCAGCCTGTACATGCTCGGCTGGGGCGGCGCGGTGACCGATGCCGAACCCACCCTCACGCCGGTGCTGCGCAACAACCTGGGCGAAAAGGGCGTCGGCTTCTACAACTACGGCAAGGCGCGCAATGACAAGGCTGACGCGCTGGCGGCGCAGTCCTCGGTGGAGCCCGACCCGAAGAAGCGCGAAGAGTTGGTGAAGGCCGCGCTGCGCGAGTTCAAGGAGCAGGTGGCGGTGGTGCCGCTGCACCGGCAGGTGATCCCGTGGGCGGCGCGCAGCAACGTCGACGTCGTGCACCGCGCCGACAACTGGCTGGAAGTGCAGTGGATCAAGGTCGGCAAGACCAGCAACTGAGGCCGGGCCGACCGGCGACCCTGGACGCCGCTTGAACGCCGGGCCGTCCCAGGCGCCGCAGGCGCCGCAATCGCAATCGCAATCGCAATCGCACGCCGACCGCATCCGCGGCGAACAGATCCGCACCTTGTACCGGACCGCGCCGGTGGCCTTGAGCGCCGCGCTGTTCGGGGCCCTGGTGCTGTGCGCCGTGCTGCTTTATGTGGGGGCCCAGACGCCGGCTGCGCTGGCCCTGTGGATGGCCTTTGTGGTGGCGGACTTCGCGCTGCGGCAGGGCCTGTGCCTGATGTACCGCCACACGCAGCCGGCGCCGGCCGAGTGGCGCCGCTGGGCGCGCGGCTTCACCGCGGCCACGCTGCTCGGCGGGCTGGTCTGGGGGGTCGGCGCCGTCTCGCTGATGACGGGTGACAACACCGCGCAGTTGATCATCATGCTGTTCATCTCGGCCACCGCGTCGGGCGCGGTTCCGGCGTTTGGCAGCTACCTGCCGGCGACCTGGGCCTACACCGTCCCGGCGCTGCTGCCCTTTGTGCTGTGGAGCGCCACGCGCGGCGACGCGCTGCACCACGCGCTGGCGCTGATGGGCATCGTGTTCACCACGGTTTTTTTGCTGCTGGCGCGGCGCTTCAACGCCAACCTGATCGCCGCGCTGCTGTTGCGCTTCGAAAACCTCGACCTGGTGGAGGACTTGAAACGCCAGAAGGAGATTGCCGAGCAGGCCAACCGGGCCAAGTCGCGCTTTCTGGCCGCAGCCAGCCACGACCTGCGCCAGCCGGTGCATGCGCTGGGCATGTTCGTCGGCGCTTTGCGCGGCCGCACCATGGATGCCGAGGCGCGCCGCCTGGTGGCGCACCTGGACGGTTCGGTCGAAGCGCTCGACAGCCTGTTCGCCGCCTTGCTGGACATCTCGCGGCTCGATGCGGGCATTGTGCAGTCGCACCTCCAGTCGTTCCCGATCCAGCCCTTGCTCGACCGGGTGTGTGACGACCATGCCGCCGAAGCGCTGGCCAAAGGCGTTCGGCTGCGGCGCCACCCATGCTCGGTGGCCGTGCACAGCGACCCCGTGCTGGTCGAGCGCATCCTGCGCAACATCGTTTCGAATGCGCTGCGCTACACCGACCACGGCCGCGTCGTGGTCGGGTGCCGGCGCGGCCCGCGGCTGAGCATCGAAGTCTGGGACACCGGCCGCGGCATCCCGCGCGAGCAGCAGGCCCGGGTGTTCGAAGAGTTCTATCAGCTCGACAACGCCGAGCGCGACCGCGCCAAGGGGCTGGGCCTGGGCCTGGCCATCGTCAAGCGCCTGACCGCCTTGCTCGATTGCCCGCTCACCCTGTCGTCCGAGCCGGGCAAGGGCTCGGTGTTCAAACTCGCCGTGCCGCTGGCCGACTCCACGGTGCCGATCGAACAGGTGTTGGCGGAGACCGCGCCGCGCCCGCCATCGGGCGGGCTGATCCTGGTGGTCGACGACGAGGCGGCGATCCAGGACGCGATGCACAGCCTGCTCACCGAGTGGGGGCACGAGGTCATCGTGGCCGGCTCGTGCGACCAGATGCTGGAGCGCATCGCAAGCTGCCAGACGCGCCCGGGCCTGATCATTTGCGACTACCGGCTGCGCGGCGCCGAGAACGGCATCGACGTCATCCAGCGCCTGCGATCGGAATACAACCACGACATCCCCGCCATGCTGGTCACCGGCGACACCGGGCCCGGCCGCCTGAAGGAAGCGCAGCGGAGCGGCTTTCTGTTGCTGCACAAACCGGTGCCGCGCGGCAAACTGCGCGCGGCCATCGGCAACCTGATGAGCGCCGCGGCGGGCGACGCCGTCGAATCGTGAACCGCCCCAATGGCCGCGGCGGGCCACCCGGCTAGAGCAGGGCGGCCTGGCGGGCGGCGCTCGCGGCCTGGGTGCGGTTAACCACGTTGAGCGTCCTGAAGATGGTGGTGATGTGGGCCTTCACCGTCTTGTCGGACAGGCCGAGCGCGCGGCCGATTTCCTTGTTCGACAGGCCGTCGCTGAGCAGGCGCAACACCTCCCGTTGACGCTCGGTGAGCGAGCCGCGCGCGCCGGCCCCGTTCGCGCCGCGCGAGCCGGCCGCCAGCGCCACCGGGTTGAGCATCAGCGGCGGCACGTAGATGTTGCCCGACAGCACCAGCGCCAGCGCCGACAACAAGGTTTGCGGCGCCGCCGATTTGGGCACGTAACCCAGCGCGCCCAGCGCCAGCGCACGCCGCACGTCGTCAGGGTCTTCCGACGACGACAGCACGATCACCGGCAACTCGGGCCGGCGCCGGCCGAACTCGGGCACCGCCGACATGCCGCCGGTGCCGGGCATTTCAAGATCGAGGAACACGGCGTCCAGATCGAGGTGCGCTTCGGCGATGCGCACGCCCTCGGCGCCGTCGCCGGCTTGCAGCACCTCGGTGTCGGGCCCGGCCTGGCGCAGCATCGCCGCCAGCCCTTCGCGCAGGATCGCGTGGTCGTCGACGATGAGCAGCTTCATGGGCCGATTGTGGGCCGCCGCACGGGTGCGCCGCAAGGCCGCCGGAAGTCGCGGGACGGGTCTTAGGACTTCAGTCCGATTGACGCCAGACCGGCCGCGCCGGGACCATTCATTCGCAGCCAGTCCAACGCATTCAGAAAAGCCGGACGGCCGCGAATCACGGTCATCACGAGCTTCAAGAGAGGAACCCCATGAACACTCCCACCCCGAATCAAAGGGACGCTGCCCTGCGTGCCACTTTCCGCCGCGTTGCACTGGCCAGCCTGATGTCAGCGGTGGCCGCCTGCGGTGGTGGTGGCGGGACCGACGACGCATCCAGTGCGGCGCCGCCACCCGCACCGGCCCCAGCGCCCGCGCCGGCTCCCGCACCCGCACCCGCACCGACCCCAGCACCCGCACCCGCACCCGCGGCGAACGCCTACCTCTGCGGCACGCCACTGACCGCCAACCCGACCGGGTACGGCGAGGTTTGCAGACGCCCGCCCGGAGTCGGCGTGCTCGAGGGCCAGGTCCTTCCCGTGTCTGTTTGCCTGGGCACGCGCGATTGCGACCACATCGAAGCCACCGTGAGTCTCAGAACATCTCCGGACTACCGCGGTCCGCTGACGGGCAAGCTGTTGAACTGCAAAGGAAACCCTGGCATGGAGCTGGTGCCCAATTGCTCGGACCCGACGCGCAACGATGTGAACCACCTCGGCATGATCGGCTTCAGGTTCGGCCTGCCCAATGGCAATGTGGGGCCCAACACCACGGTGACCTACCAGGTTCTCACCTCGACCGACGCGATCGCGCTGGGGCGTTGCACCAGGCTCGGCGACCCACCCGTTGACAGCGACGCGACTCACCTGCGCATCGATGACGAATCCGGCAACACGCTGTACGTGACGATCAGGGTGACGGGCACCAGTTGCGGCTTCGCATGATGGAGTGAGCGATGGCGTGACGCAGCGCGGCCGCCGGCCTCGAATCGCGCCCCAGGAACCTCCACCAACCCGGGAGCATCACCATGAACCACCGCACCCCACGCCAGACCGCCTGGGCGAACATCGCCGCCTTGATGACCTTGACAGCGCTGGCCGCGTGTGGCGGCGGCGGAACGACGACGCCGGAGACCGCCAGCGCACCCGCACCCGCCCCGGCACCCGCACCCGCACCCGCACCCGCCCCGGCACCCGCCCCGGCACCGGCACCGGCACCCGGGCCTGCGCCCGCACC
>JANORB010000096.1:0-8259 GCA_031415135.1 Methylibium sp. | reverse complement strand
ACTCCCTCGCCCTCTGGGAGAGGGTGGGGGTGAGGGCTCGCAAAACACCATCGTGCCCGGCGCAGCCCCTCACCCCAACCCTCTCCCCAAAGGGGCGAGGGAGCAAGTACGGTCGCGGCAGAAAAACTCTCACTCTCTCAGACGCCGGCGCCGGGCCGGCGCGGATCGTTGTGGCCGGCCGGCACGTTCAGGCGCCGGCTGCGCACCACCTGGTGCGGGCGGAACAGGAAGGCCACCGTGGCGAAGCCGCTCCACACATGCACCAAGCGGCTGAACGGGAACAGCAGGAAGATCGTCATGCCGAACACCAGGTGGAAGAGGATGGGCCACGGCAGGCTGGCGAACACGGTGGCGTCCACCGGACGCAGAGTGACGATGCGCTGCGCCCAATCGGCCAGGATCAGCATGATGCTGCCGTCCCGGTGATACCAGGAATAGGGCAGCGTGATGAGACCCACCAACAATTGCACCCACAGGATGACGAGGACGGCAATGTCCGTGGGCTGGCTGGTCAGGCGGATGCGCGGGTCGAACACGCGCCGGTGCAGCAACAACGACAAGCCGACAAAGCACACCAGCCCGGCCGCACCACCCGCGAAAATGGCCAGCAATTGTTTGGTCCCCGCGGTCATGAATACGCCGTACACACTGTGCGGCGTGAACAGCCCCACCATGTGGCCGAAAAACAGGAACAGGATGCCGGCGTGAAACAGGTTGCTGCCCCAGCGCAGCATTCCACCGCGCAGCAACTGCGACGAGTCGCTCTTCCAGCTGTACTGGTTCTGGTCGAAGCGGATCAGGCTGCCGACCAGGAACACGGTGAAGCACACATACGGATAGACCTGGAACAGAAAACCATAAACCCCGCTCATGACGATGCTCCTTGTGCCGCGTTGGGGCTGCGGACGATGTGGATCGGCTGCGCCTGCCCCGGCTTGGCCTGGCCCTTGGACGAGCAGCCGTCGAACACCACCGGTTCGGTCCAGCTTTCGTCCAGCGGTTCGTCCGCGGCGGGCTTGACCGGCTGCGGCTTTTCACCCGCCAGGTCGAGCAGCGCGCCCAGCACGCTGGCGTAGGCGGTGTCGCGCTGCAGCAGCGCGCTGAAGATGGCGTTGAAGATGTGCGCCATCTCGCCCAGGAAGGCGCGCGCCTCGCGCGGCGGCTGGGTCGAGACGAACTCCAGCACCGCCGGCAGGTAGTCGGGCAGTTCGCCTTCGGCGAGGATCAGGCCGGCCTTCTCGAACGTCTGCCCCAGGTCGATCAGCGCCGGGCCGCGGTCGCGCGAGTCGCCGTGCACATGCTCGAACAGGTGCAGCGAGGTGGCCCGGCCGCAGTCGAACAGCTCGACGTAGTCGGCCTCGGCTGTGAGCGGGTCGGTGCGCTGCAGCGTTTGCATCAGCGCACCGAGTTCGGCCCGCCGCTCGGCCGACAGGGCGCGTTCGCCATCCAGCAGTTGGCGCATCTCCGGCAAGAAAGAGCGCATCTGCGCATCGGGGTAGCCGAGCAAGGCGGCCAGCACCCGCAGGCTCTTCGCCATGGGCCGGGGTGGATCAAACGTGAACAGGCTCATCAGGAAACCTCCGTGCTGCGCACTGCGGTATTCGCCCAAGGCACCGAAGGGGCCTCTTCGTGGCCCATGACGGCCCGGCGGCTCATCAGGAAACCTCCGTGCTGCGCACTGCGGTATTCGCCTTGGGAACGGCCCGGCGGCTCATACCTCCGCCCTGATCGGAATCGTGCGCTTCTTGTCGCTGCCGAACAGGCTGGTCTCGCTGCTGCCTTCGGAGCAGCCGTTGCCGAAGCTGAAGCCGCAGCCGCCGCGCACGTTGAAGGTGTTCTCGGCGTATTCGCGGTGCGTGCTCGGGATCACGAAGCGGTCTTCATAGTTGGCGATGGCCATCACGTGGTACATGTCCTCGACCTGCGCTTGCGTGATGCCCACCTGCCGCAGCACGGCCTCGTTGATGTGCCCGTCGACGTGTTTTGCGCGTTGGTAGGCGCGCATCGCCAGCATGCGCTCCAGCGCGCGCACCACCGGCAGCGTGTCGCCGGCGGTCAGCAGGTTGGCCAGGTACTTGACGGGAATGCGCAACTGGCTCACGTCCGGAATCTCGCCGTTGCTGCCCACCTGCCCGGCATTGGCCGCGGCACTGATGGGCGACAGCGGCGGCACGTACCAGACCATCGGCAAGGTGCGGTACTCGGGGTGCAGCGGCAGCGCCACCTTCCATTGCACGGCCATCTTGTAGACCGGGCTGTTGCGCGCGGCGTCCATCCATTTGTCGGGGATGCCATCGAGCCGCGCCTGGGCGATCACTTTAGGATCGAACGGGTCGCAGAAGATGCCCAGCTGCGCGGGGTACAGGTCGCGGTCGTGCTCGACGCTGGCGGCTTCCTGGATGCGGTCGGCGTCGTACAGCAGCACACCCAGGTAGCGGATGCGGCCGACGCAGGTCTCAGAGCACACCGTGGGCTCGCCGGCTTCGATGCGCGGGTAGCAGAAGGTGCACTTCTCGGCCTTGCCGCTCTTCCAGTTGTAGTAGATCTTCTTGTACGGGCAGCCGCTGACGCACATGCGCCAGCCGCGGCACTTGTCCTGGTCGATCAGCACGATGCCGTCTTCCTCGCGCTTGTAGATCGAGCCCGACGGGCAGCTCGCCACGCAGGCCGGGTTCAGGCAGTGCTCGCACAGGCGCGGCAAATACATCATGAAAGTGTTCTCGAACTGGCCGAGCATGTCCTTCTGCATCTGCTCGAAGCCGTCGAGGTTCTTGTCCTTGCTGCGTTTGCTGAATTCACCGCCGAGGATTTCTTCCCAGTTCGGGCCCCAGACGATTTTGTCCATCTGCTTGCCGGTGATCAGGCTGCGCGGGCGCGCCGTCGGCGTGGCCTTCATCTCGGGCGCCGACTGCAGGTGGCCGTAGTCGAAGGTGAAGGGCTCGTAGTAATCGTCGATCTGCGGCAGGTTCGGGTTGGCGAAGATGCGCATCAGCAGCTTCCACTTCGCCCCCTGGCGCAACTCGATCTTGCCGTTGGCCAAGGGCTGCCAGCCGCCGTTCCACTTGTCCTGGTTCTCCCACTCCTTCGGGTAGCCGATGCCGGGCTTGGTCTCGACGTTGTTGAACCAGGCGTATTCCATGCCGGGCCGGCTGGTCCAGACGTTCTTGCAGGTGACTGAACAGGTGTGGCAGCCGATGCACTTGTCGAGGTTCAACACCATGCCGATTTGGGCGCGAATCTTCATGCCACTTCTCCCTCTGCCTGAACCTTGGCGATGAGTTCGTCGGCGACCGGCGTGTCGAGCCAGTCGACCTTGTTCATCTTGCGCACCACGACGAACTCGTCGCGGTTGGTGCCGATCGTCCCGTAGTAGTTGAAGCCGTAGCTGAACTGCGCGTAGCCGCCGATCATGTGGGTGGGTTTGAGCACGATGCGCGTCACCGAGTTGTGGATGCCGCCGCGCGCGCCAGTGATCTCCGAGCCCGGTGTGTTCACGATCTTCTCTTGCGCGTGGTACATCATGACCATGCCCGGGTTGACGCGCTGGCTCACCACCGCGCGCGCCGCGATCGCACCATTCAGGTTGAACAGCTCGATCCAGTCGTTGTCGACGATGCCCGCGCGCCTGGCGTCGTCTTCGCTGATCCAGACACACGGCCCGCCGCGGCTGAGTGTCAGCATCAGCAGGTTGTCGGTGTAGGTGCTGTGGATGCCCCACTTCTGGTGCGGCGTGATGAAGTTCAGCGCAATCTCGGGGTTGCCGTTGGGCTTGATGTTGTGGATGCCGGCGGTCGTTTTCAAATCCACCGGCGGGCGGTAGCTGCTGAAGCCTTCGCCGAAGGCGCGCATCCACGGGTGGTCCATGTAGAACTGCTGGCGCCCGGTGAGCGTGCGCCACGGGATCATCTCGTGCACGTTGGTGTAGCCGGCGTTGTACGACACCGTCTCGCTCTCGATGCCGCTCCAGGTCGGCGAGCTGATGATCTTGCGCGGCTGGGCCTGGATGTCGCGGAAGCGGATCTTTTCGTCCTCGCGGTGGATCGCCAGGTGCGTGTGGTCCAGCCCGGTCTGCTTGCCCAGCGCTTGCCAGGCCTTCACCGCCACGTGGCCGTTGGTCTCGGGCGCCAGTTGCAGGATCACCTCGCAGGCGTCGATGTCGGTCTCGATCTTCGGCATGCCCTGGGTCACGCCCTCGGCCGTGACCAGGCCGCTCAGTTCGCCCAGCTGCCTGACTTCGGTCTGCGTGTTCCACGCGATGCCCTTGCCGCCGTTGCCGGCCCTGTTCATCAACGGGCCCAGCGCCGTGAAGCGCTTGTACACATTCGGGTAGTCGCGCTCGACCACCACCAGGTTCGGCGCGGTCTTGCCGGGGATCAGCTCGCATTCGCCGCGCTTCCAGTCCTTCACGTCGAACGGCTGGGCCAGCTCCGACGGGCTGTCGTGCATCAACGGCACCAGCACCAATTCGCGCTCCACCCCGAGGTGGCCGACGCAGACTTCGCTGAAGGCCTTGGCGAATCCCTTGTAGATCTCCCAGTCGCTCCTCGATTGCCAGGCCGGGTCGACCGCGGTCGACAGCGGGTGGATGAACGGGTGCATGTCGCTGGTGTTGAGGTCGTTCTTCTCGTACCAGGTGGCGGTGGGCAGCACGATGTCGCTGTAGAGGCAGGTGGTGCTCATGCGGAAGTCGAGCGTGACCAGCAGGTCGAGCTTGCCTTCGGGCGCCTGGTCATGCCAGATCACTTCGGTCGGCTTGGCGTCCTCGTTGCCGAGATCCTTGCCCTGCACGCCGTTGCTCGTTCCGAGCAAGTGCTTCAGAAAGTACTCGTGACCCTTGCCCGATGAACCCAATAAATTCGAGCGCCAGACGAACATGCAACGTGGCCAGTTGTCGGGGTGGTCGGGGTCGGTGCAGCTCATCTTCAACGAGCCGTCCTGGAGCGCTTTCACGGCGTGGTCTTTCGGGTCGATGCCGGCGCTCGCCGCGTCACGCACCACCTGCAGCGGATTGGTCTGCAACTGCGGCGCGCTGGGCAACCAACCCATGCGCTCGGCGCGAACGTTGTAGTCGATCATGCTGCCGGCATACAAGGCCTTGTCGGCCAGCGGCGAGATCACTTCTTCCATGCCGAGCTTCTCGTAGCGCCACTGGTCGGTGTGGGCGTAGAAGAAGCTGGTGCTGTTCATCTGGCGCGGCGGGCGGATCCAGTCGAGCGCAAAGGCCAGCGGCGTCCAGCCGGTTTGCGGGCGCAGTTTTTCCTGGCCCACGTAGTGCGCCCAGCCGCCGCCCGACTGCCCGATGCAGCCGCACATCATCAGCATGTTGATGACGCCGCGGTAGTTCATGTCACTGTGGTACCAATGGTTCATCGCGGCGCCGATGATCACCATCGACCTGCCATGCGTCTTGTGCGCGTTGTCGGCAAACTGGCGCGCCACCGTGATGAGTTGCGCGCGCGGCGTGCCGGTGATGCGCTCCTGCCAGGCCGGTGTGTAGGGCGTGTCGTCGTCGAAATCCTGCGCGGCCAGTTCGCCCTTCAAGCCACGCGCCACCCCGTAGTTGGCCACCTGCAGGTCGAAGACTGTTGCCACCAGCGCCTCGCGCTGCGCGCCGGCCGGGCCCAGCGTGATGCGCTGCACGGGCACGGTTCGCACCAGCACATCGCTGCTGCTTCCAGCCAATTCGTTGTTCGGGAAATGCGCGCTGACGATGCCGCCGAAGTACGGGAAGCCGACCCTGGCCGTCTCGGTGCTCGGGCGTTCGCCTTCCAGCAGTGACAGCTTGAGCTTCACCGCTTGTCCGTGTTGGGCTTCCTTGGCTTCGAGGTTCCACTGCCCCTGGTCGGCACGCCCGTCCGGGCCCCAGCGGAAACCGATCGCGCCGTTCGGCAGCACGACAGTGCCGGCGTCGTCGAAGGCCACGGTCTTCCATTCCGGGTTGTTGGCCTGGCCCAGCGCGCCGTCAAAGTCCGACGCGCGCACGTAGCGGTCGGGCACGGTGATTTGTTCACCACCGGGCAGCGTGTGCTCCTTCAACATCACCAGCATCGGCATGTCGGTGTAGCGCCGGACGTAGTCGTCGAAGTAGGCGCTGCGCTCCTTGCCGGCGGCAGGGAAATAGAACTCCTTCAGGATCACGTGGCCCATGGCCATCGCCACCGCCGCGTCGGTGCCTTGTTTGGGGTGCATCCAGATGTCGGCCAGCTTGGCGACCTCGGAATAGTCGGGCGTCACCGCCACCGTCTTGGTGCCCTTGTAGCGGACCTCGGTGAAGAAGTGCGCATCCGGTGTGCGCGTCTGCGGCACGTTGGAGCCCCAGGCGATGATGAAGCTGGCGTTGAACCAGTCGGCCGATTCGGGCACGTCGGTCTGCTCGCCCCAGACCTGCGGGCTGCTGGGCGGCAGGTCGCAATACCAGTCGTAAAAACTCATGCACACGCCGCCGATCAGGCTCAGGTAGCGCGAGCCGGCGGCGTAGCTGACCATGCTCATCGCCGGGATCGGCGAGAAGCCGATGATGCGGTCGGGGCCATGCGTTTTGATCGTGTGCACATTGGCCGCGGCGACGATCTCATTCACCTCGTCCCAGCCCGAGCGCACGAAGCCGCCGAGGCCGCGAATCTGCTGGTAGTCGCGCCGCTTGCTGTCGTTGCCGACGATGCTGGCCCAGGCTTCGACCGGCCCGAGCGTCGCGCGCGCTTCGCGCCAGTGCTTCAACAACCGGGCGCGCACCATCGGGTACTTGACGCGGTTGGCGCTGTACAGGTACCACGAGTACGACGCACCCCGCGCGCAGCCGCGCGGCTCGTGGTTGGGCATGTCCCAGCGGGTGCGCGGGTAGTCGGTCTGCTGGGTCTCCCAGGTCACGATGCCGCCCTTGACGTAGATCTTCCACGAGCACGAGCCGGTGCAGTTGACGCCGTGGGTGCTGCGCACGATTTTGTCGTGCGCCCAGCGGTTGCGGTAGGCGTCTTCCCAGGTGCGGTCTTCACCGGTGGTGACGCCGTGCTCACCGGCGAATTTTTCGCGCGGTTGCGAGAAATAGGTCAGGCGATCGAGGAAGTGGCTCATTGCAACCCCTCGTCCGCCGAGTACGTCGGTCGGTCCCCCGGGGGGACGCGGGCCGGCTTGGGAGCGGCCCGGCGCTCGGCCCGTGCTTCGATCACTGTTGATTGTTGGTTCATGGTTGTTCCATTCATGGGTTCTTCACATACGCGTTCGCGCGCAGGTAAAACCACCAGTTCAGCACCAGGCACAGCGCGTAGAAGACCGCAAAGCCGTACATCGCCAACTCGGGCGTGGCGGCCTTGATCTGCGCGCCGATCACCACCGGCGCGATGAACGCCCCGTAGGCCGCCACGGCGGAAGTCCAGCCCAGCACCGGGCCAGCCTGCTGGCGGTCGAAGATCACGCCGATGGTGCGGAAGGTCGAGCCGTTGCCGATGCCGCTGGCGGCGAACAACAGCACGAACAGCAGCATGAAGACCAGGAAATACTGCTCCGGCGTGGCCGATTTGTAGGCCAGCAGCATCACGTAGCCGACCGCGACCGAAGCCACCACCATCACCGCCGAGATGATCTGCGTGACGATGGAGCCGCCGACCTTGTCGGACACCCAGCCACCGACCGGGCGGATCAGCGCACCTACAAAGGGCCCGATCCACGCGAACGTCAGGGCCGACGGCGCGTTCGGGTTTTTCAGTGTGTGCTGCAACACGCCGTTGGCGTCCGGCACATGGCTCACACCGAAGATCACCGTGATCGACAGCGGCAGCGCCATCGAAAAACCGATGAACGAGCCGAAGGTCACGATGTACAACAGCGTCATCGCCCAGGTGTGCTTGTTGCGGAAAATCTCGAACTGCTTGGCGATGTTCTCGCCCATGGTGCCGAAGGCGGTGAGCTTCATCACCAACAGCGTGCTGGCGATGATCAGCGGCATCGCCACCCACATGTTCAACAGCCCCAGGCCGGTCGGCTTGGGCAGGTACAGGACCAGGCCGATGCCGGCCGGCACGAACGACAGCGTGTACAGCCAGGTGATCTTGGCGAAGGCTTGAAAAGTGCCGCCGATGTTGGGCGACACCGTCAGCAGGTTGTTCATGCCGAACCAGCAAAGGATCGACAGCGGCACCAGCGACAGCAGCCACGCGAAGCCGGCGTTCTGGATATAGGTCGGCGTGCCGGCGGCGATCTTGCCGAAGATCCAGCCGCTGTCTTTCACCAGGGTCATCGGCTCGCCGCCGATGGCGCCGAAGA
>JANORB010000095.1:0-6440 GCA_031415135.1 Methylibium sp. | reverse complement strand
CAACTCGAAGCCAAGCGCGCCAAGGCCCGCCTGGGCGGCGGCGAAAAGCGCATTGCCGCGCAGCACGCCAAAGGCAAGCTCACTGCGCGCGAACGGCTCGAACTGCTGCTGGACGAAGACAGTTTTGAAGAGTGGGACATGTTTGTCGAGCACCGCTGCGCCGACTTCGGCATGGCCGACAACAAGGTGCCGGGCGATGGCGTGGTCACTGGTTACGGCACCATCAATGGCCGGCTGGTGTTCGTCTTCAGCCAGGACTTCACGGTGTTTGGCGGCGCGCTGTCGGAGGCGCATGCCGAGAAGATCTGCAAGGTGATGGACCAGGCGATGAAGGTCGGCGCGCCGGTCATCGGCATCAACGATTCGGGCGGCGCGCGCATCCAGGAAGGCGTGGCGTCGCTGGGCGGTTATGCCGAAGTGTTCCAGCGCAACGTGATGGCCTCGGGCGTGGTGCCGCAGATCAGCCTGATCATGGGCCCGTGCGCCGGCGGCGCGGTGTACAGCCCGGCGATGACCGACTTCATCTTCATGGTCAAGGACAGCAGCTACATGTTCGTCACCGGCCCCGAAGTGGTGAAGACCGTGACCCACGAAGAGGTGAGCGCCGAAGACCTGGGCGGCGCGTTGACGCACTCGGCCAAGAGCGGCGTGGCCGACCTGGCGTTCGACAACGATGTGGACGCGCTGCTGATGTTGCGCCGCTTCTTCAACTACCTGCCCGGCAACAACCGCCAGGGGCCGCCGCTGCGCCGCTCCGACGACCCGGCCGAGCGCATCGACCTGTCGCTCGACACGCTGGTCCCCGACAACCCGAACCAGCCCTACGACATCCAGGAGTTGATTCTGAAGACCGTCGACGACGGCGACTTCTTCGAACTGCAGCCCGACTATGCAAAGAACATCGTCATCGGCTTCGCGCGCATGGATGGGCAGACGGTGGGCATCGTGGCCAACCAGCCACTCGTGCTGGCCGGTTGCCTGGACATCAAGAGCAGCATCAAGGCGGCGCGTTTCGTGCGCTTTTGCGATGCGTTCGGGATTGCGGTGCTGACCTTCGTCGACGTGCCCGGCTTCATGCCCGGCACGGCGCAGGAATACGGCGGCATCATCAAACACGGCGCCAAGCTGCTGTTTGCCTACGCCGAATGCACGGTGCCCAAGGTGACGGTGATCACCCGCAAGGCCTACGGCGGCGCTTACGACGTGATGTCGTCCAAGCACTTGCGCGGCGATGTGAACTTTGCCTGGCCGAATGCCGAGATCGCGGTGATGGGTGCCAAGGGCGCGGTGGAGATCATCTTCCGAACCGAAAAGGGCGACCCCGCCAAACTGGCAGCGCGCGAGGCCGAGTACCGGGCCAAGTTTGCCAACCCCTTTGTGGCCGGTGCCCGGGGTTACATCGACGACGTGATCCAGCCGCACGAAACCCGCAGGCGCATCTGCCGCTCGCTCGCCATGCTGGCCAACAAGAAGGTCGACGACCCGTGGCGCAAGCACAGCAACATTCCTCTTTGAGCGCGGACGGCCACCAGACCATGTTCACGAAAATCCTGATTGCCAATCGTGGTGAAAGTGCATGCGAAGCGTGCACTTCGGCGAAGCCACATCGCAGGGTGCGCGCAGCGCACGCAGGCGATTTCATCCCGATCGAGGTGACGAATGTTTAACAAGATTCTCATCGCCAATCGGGGTGAAATTGCCTGCCGCGTCATCAAGACCGCGCGCAAGATGGGCATCCAGACGGTGGCCGTCTACTCCGACGCCGACCGCGATGCGCTGCACGTCGAACTCGCCGACGAAGCGGTGCACATCGGCGCGGCGCCCAGCCGCGAGTCCTACCTCGTGATGGAAAAGATCATCGAAGCCTGCAAGCAGACCGGCGCGCAGGCGGTGCATCCGGGTTACGGCTTCCTGTCCGAGAACGCCGAGTTCGCCCGCCGGGTGGAGGAAGAAGGCATCGTTTTCATCGGACCGAAACACGCCTCCATCGCGGCGATGGGCGACAAGATCGCCTCCAAGAAGCTCGCGGCTGCGGCCAGGGTCAACACGATTCCGGGCGTCAACTCGGCCATCGACACGGCCGAGCACGCGGTGGAAGTCGCTCGTGGCGTCGGCTACCCGGTGATGATCAAGGCCAGCGCCGGCGGCGGTGGCAAAGGCCTGCGGGTGGCGTTCAACGACCAGGAGGCTTTCGAGGGTTTCACCGCCTGTCGAAACGAGGCCCGCAACAGCTTTGGCGATGACCGTGTGTTCATCGAGAAATTCGTCGAGGAGCCGCGCCACATCGAGATTCAGGTGCTGGGTGATGCGCACGGCCACTGCGTTTATCTGTGGGAGCGCGAGTGTTCGATCCAGCGCCGCCACCAGAAGGTGATCGAAGAAGCCCCGAGCCCGTTTCTCGACGATGCCACGCGCCGCGCCATGGGCGAGCAAGCCGTGGCGCTGGCCAGGGCGGTGAACTACCAGTCGGCCGGCACGGTGGAGTTCGTCGTCGGCAAGGACATGAGCTTCTACTTCCTGGAGATGAACACCCGGCTGCAGGTGGAGCACCCGGTGACGGAATGCATCACCGGGCTGGACCTGGTGGAGCAGATGATCCGTGTGGCGGCGGGCGAAGCGCTGGCATTCACGCAAGCGCAGATTCCGCGCCGCGGCTGGGCCATGGAGTGCCGCATCAACGCCGAGGACCCATTCCGCAACTTCCTGCCGTCGACCGGGCGATTGACCCGCTATCAGCCGCCGCCGCAGACCCTGCACGCCTCGATGCCCATGCCGGCCGAGGGCGGCGTGCGGGTCGACACCGGCGTCTGCGAAGGCGGCGAAATCCCGATCGCCTACGACTCGATGGTCGCCAAGCTGATCACCCACGGCGTGGACCGCGCCGACGCGATCGGCAAGATGCGTGAGGCCCTGAATGCGTTTGTGATTCGCGGCATTTCCAGCAACATTGCGTTCCAGGCCGGGTTGCTGGCGCATCCGCGCTTTGCGGCCGGTGACTTCAACACGGGCTTCATCGCCGAGCAGTATCCGAAGGGGTTTTCGGCGGCGGCCGTGGTTCACGACCGGCCCGACTTTCTGCTCGCGCTGGCGGCTGCGACCCACCATCGCTTTCGCGGCCGTGCGGCCGGCATCCGGGGCCAGTTGGCCGGCCACGAGATGGCGGTGGGCGAAGACTTCGTGGTGCTGCTCTCGGATGCGGCGGGCGGGCGGCGGCAGATGCCGGTGCGGGTCTGCGGCAACGGGCCCGGCGTCGAAGTGGAGGTCAATGACCGGCGCTACGCCATCACCCTGCACGGCTCGCTTCGAGACATTGCGGTGCGGGGGCAGTTTGCGGGTGAGCCGTTCTGCGCGCAAGTCGAGCGCATCGGTTTGAACTACCGCATCTCCCACAACGGCGCCCGGATCGAGGCGCGTGTGCTGTGGCCACGCGCTGCCGAACTGACCGCGCTGATGCCGTTCAAGGCGCCGCCCGATCTGTCCCGGTTCCTGCTCTCGCCGATGCCCGGATTGCTGGTCGACGTGGCCGTGCAACCGGGCCAGGCGGTGCGCGCCGGCGAAAAGCTGGCGGTCATCGAGGCCATGAAGATGGAGAACATCCTCGTCGCGGCGCAGGATGGCGTGGTCGCCGAAGTCGCTGCAAGCAAAGGCGAGACCCTCGCTGTCGATCAGGTCATCATCCGGTTTCAATGAGTCTTGAAGAACATGAACACACGTCCATTCAAAGTGCTGGGCCTCCAGCAGGTGGCGATCGGGTCGACCAGCAAGCAGCGGCTGCGCGCGCTGTGGGTCGACCAGCTCGGCCTGGAGGTCAGCGGCCATTTCACCAGCGCGCGCGAAAACGTCGATGAAGACATCTGCAGCATCGGCGCGGGCGCGTTCAAGGTCGAGATCGATCTGATGCAGCCCATCGACCCCGCCAGGACGCCGGCCGTGCACACCACGCCGTTGAACCACGTCGGCCTGTGGATCGACGATCTTGCCGCCGCCGTGCAATGGCTCGGCGCCAACGGCGTGCGCTTCGCGCCCGGCGGCGTGCGCAAGGGCGCGGCGGGTCACGACATCTGCTTCATCCACCCCAAGGGCAATGATGAATTTCCGATCGGCGGTGAAGGTGTGTTGATCGAACTGGTGCAGGCACCACAGGCGGTGATCGACGCGATGGGCACGGCCCCTGCGCAAGCGAACGACGCCGGGGCGCCATGACCATCCGCGAGATCCTGAAAATGGGCGACCCGCGGCTGCTGCGCGTGGCCAGTCCGGTGCGGGTGTTCAACACCCGCGACTTGCAAGTTCTGATCGACGACATGTTCGAGACCATGCGCTCGGCCGACGGCGCCGGCCTGGCCGCGCCGCAGATCGGCGTCGACCTGGCGCTGGTGATCTTCGGCTTTGGCAAGAACCAGCGCTACCCGGACGCGCCACCGGTGCCCGAAACGGTGCTCATCAACCCGACGATCACGCCCTTGGGCGACGAAGAAGAGGAGGGCTGGGAGGGCTGCCTTTCAGTGCCGGGCCTGCGCGCCGTGGTGCCGCGCCACGCGCGCATCCGCTACACCGGCTTCGACCCCCGGGGCCGCCCGATCGAGCGCGAGGCCGAGGGCTTCCATGCCCGCGTGGTGCAGCATGAGTGCGACCACCTGATCGGCAAGCTCTACCCGATGCGGGTGCGCGACTTCAGCCGCTTCGGCTTCACCAGCGTGCTGTTTCCCGGGCTGGACGCCGGCGCCGATGACTGAGCCCGCGCGAAGGACGCCGGAAGGCGTTCGTCGGCTGGCGAAGGCCCGGCCGCGATACCAGCGGCTGGGCTGAGCCCGCCGCCACCGCCCGCCGCCCGCCGCAGAGCATGTTTCGAATGTGTAAAGGGCGGTGTCGCAGGCGGGGTGCGGTCGGCGGCGCGGGCGGCTCAGGCGTTCAAAACAAGGGGCCTGAGGGCGCAAACCATCCGAGGCTGACACCATGAAGTTCGCGAATCGACTCCTCCAGCGTGTTGTTCACGTCACGGCCGCCCTGTTGATGGGCATCGCGGCTGCGCCGGCGGCTGTGGCCCAGCAAGAAGCGGCCGACCCGCCCGGCCGGGTGGGGCGGATCGCTGACGTGACCGGACAGGTCTGGCTGTTCACCCCCGACACCGGTGAATGGGTCAACGCGAGCCGCAATCGCCCGCTCACTGCGGGCGATCGGCTGTCCACCGACGCCGGGGGGCGGGCCGAGGTCCGCATCGGCTCCACCACCTTGCGGCTCGATTCCGGCAGCGAGCTCGAGGTGGTGCGGCTGGACGACGAGCGGATGTCGTTGCAGTTGCACAACGGCAGTGTCGCGGCGCGCTTGCGCAATCGCGAGGCGGTGGGCGAGTTTGACCTGACCACCGCCGAGGGCCGGTTCACCGTGCAGCGGCCGGGCCGCTATCGGTTCGACCGGATCGACGCCGCCAGCCATCTCACGGTCTACAACGGCCAGGCACTGTATGAAGGGCCGCGCAGCGCCTTGACGGTCAACAGCGGCCAGCGCGCCGAGTTCTGGATCGATGGCGGCAACACCGCGCAATACAGCATCACCGAGCCGCAACGCGATGCCTTCTCGGCCTGGAACGGCGAGCGCGACCGCAGTGACGACCGCAGTGTCTCGCAGCGCTATGTGTCGCCGGAGATGACGGGTGTGGAAGACCTGGACCGGCACGGCCACTGGGAGCAGAGCCCGGACTACGGCTCGTTGTGGATTCCGCGCGGTGTGGCCCCCGGCTGGGCACCGTACAGCACCGGCCGCTGGGCCTGGGTGAGCCCCTGGGGTTGGACCTGGGTCGACGATGCTCCGTGGGGATTTGCCCCGTTCCACTATGGCCGCTGGGTCTGGTACCGCAGCGCCTGGTCCTGGGCGCCCGGCACCTACGTGGCGCGGCCGGTCTATGCGCCGGCCCTGGTGGCCTGGGTGGGCGGCCCGAGCCTGAACCTGTCGGTGTCGATTGGTGGCGGTTTCTCCGGGCCTGCCGTCGGCTGGTTCCCGCTGGCGCCGCGCGAGGTCTACGTGCCCAGTTATCGCCACACCCCACGTTATGTGCGCGAAGTCAACATCACCCATGTCACCAACATCACGAACGTGATCAACGTGCCGGTGGGGCAACGTGACTTCAGCAACCGCAAGTTCCCGCACGCCGTAACGGTGGTGCCGACGACGGTGATGACGGGTCGCCAGGCCGTCGGCCCGGCCTCGGCCCAACTGCGGGATGCGCCCGAGGTGCGCGAACTCGGCCGCGACCCGGCGCGGCACGGCTCGCTGCTGGCGCCGCCGGTGGCAGCACCGGTGGCCGACGTTCGTGGTGTCGATCCGCGTGCAGTGGCCGCGCCCGGAGCCGGGCCCGACGCCGGCCGCGTGGGCCGCCCGGGGCAGCGCAACGCCGACTACGACCGCGCCGCGCCGCCGGTGCCTGGCACTGCGGCGCCGGC
>JANORB010000094.1:0-36935 GCA_031415135.1 Methylibium sp. | reverse complement strand
CCGCGCGGCCCAGGCCGGGAACGCGGCTTGGGCGGCGGCGACCGCGGCATTGACGTCAGCGGCGCCACCGCGCGCCACCTCGGCCAGCACCTCCTGTGTGGCCGGGTTGAGGCTCTCGAAGCAGGCGCTGCCGGCCACCGGCTTGCCGTCGATCAGGTGTTGGATTTGCATGGTTATCGCTTGACGTGGGCGACATGCCCCGGCGGGCCTGGGTCAGCCGCCCTTCGCCCACCCATAGTGCACTTCGACCTCGGTCGTTCCTCCATAGGTGAAATCCTTTGGCGTGCCGCCGATCAACCGAAGGCCCATGGCCTCGTAAAAGGCCCGCGCTCGCAGGTTCTTGGCCAGCACCCACAACGAAACCGAATCGTAGCCTTGCTCGGTGAGTCGGTCCCGGCTTGCCAGCATCAGCGACTTGCCGATGCCGCGCGACCAGAACTGCGGGGAGACGTTGATGACCCAGATCTCGGCAGCGTGCGCCGCCGCACCTTGTTGACGCGACGCCCCGAACGCGATGAAGCCGGCAAGCTGCCCATCGATCCTGGCAACCAGGACTTGCGGAGATCCCTGTTCGACGGCCTGGGCCCACAGCGACTCGCGCTTGTCGATCGACAGCTCTGCAAGAAGTGCCTCGGGAAAGATGCCACGGTAGGCATGCTGCCAGGCCTGGACGTGAACTTCTGCAATCGCGCGACAGTCCCGAACGGTGGCCGGTTCGATCTGCACGACTGCCCACTCCTTCTTCAGCGCCCGAACCGATCATCGCCGACGATGGTGTTGACCAGCCGGCCGATGCCGTCGATCTCGGTCACCACCTCGTCGCCGGGCTGCACATCGACCACACCTTCGGGCGTGCCGGTCAGGATCACGTCGCCCGGCAGCAAGGTCATGAAGCCGCTGAGGGTTTCGATCAGAGTGGGGATGTCGAACACCAGATCGCGTGTGTGGCCTTGCTGGGTGAGCTTGCCGTTGACCCAGGTGCGCAGCGCGAACTGCGGTTCGCCGGCCGTGGCGGCATCGACGAACCAGGGGCCGAGCGCGGTGCAGCCGTCGCGATTTTTCACGCGCAGATTGGGCCGGCAGTAGTTTTCAAGGTAGTCGCGGATGGCGTAGTCGTTGGCGACCGTGTAGCCGGCCACATGCGCCATCGCGTCGGCCCGCCTGACCTTGCGCGCCGGGCGGCCGATCACGACCGCCAGTTCGCATTCGTAGTGCATGTATTTCACGTCCGCCGGGCGGCGCGTCTGGCCGCGGTGGCCGATCAGGGTGCCGGGGCCCTTCAAGAACGCCAGCGGTTCTTGCTGCGCGCTGAACGCCAGTTCCCTGGCGTGGTCGGCGTAGTTCAGGCCCAGCGCGATCACCGTGCCGACGTCGAACGGCGGCAGCCAGACCACCGCGTCTTCCGCGAGCACCCGGCCATCGGCCAGTTGCAGCCCGCGTTCATGCGGCGTGGCGGCGTGGATCGCGCCGGCGTAAGCCACCCTGGCGCGCGGGCCGGTCGCGGGCGGTGCGATCGGGCGTGAGGCTGCCGGCACATCGGCATCAACGCGCTCGGCATCAAGGCGCTCGGCAACAAAGCGGTTTTCCAGCCGACCCACGCCGTCGATCTCGATCACCACCTGCTGGCCCGCGCGCAGCCGAGGCGCGCCGGCCGCGACGCCGACCATCAGCACGTCGCCGGGCGACAGGGTCATGAACTCGGTCACATCGGCCAGCAGCCGCGCCACCGGGCGGACCAGGTCGGCCGTGCTGGACTGGCTCACCGGTTCGCCATCCACCAGCGTGCGGATCGTCAGCGCGTCCGGGTTGGCGATCGCGTCGCGCCGAACGACGCCGGGGCCGATCGGGCATGAACCATCGCGCACCCTGAACCGCAGCGCCGGCCGGTAAACGCTGTCGTGCGGCACGTTCACGTCGTTGACGATGGTGTAGCCGGCCACATACGCCAGCGCATCCGCCTCGCTGACGCGGCAGGCCGTGCGGCCGATCACCAGCCCCAGCGTGGCGCCCACTTCCATCTCGCTCACATCGGCCGGCACCACAACCGCATCACCCGGGCCCGCCAGCGTGTTGCGCGGCTTGATGTACAGCACAGGCGCGCGTGGTGGCGCCTGGTACGGCGTGTGGTTCACCGCGTCGCCCAAGGCGGCCAGCGCCGAGCGGTGGTTCAGCAGGGTGCCGTAGACGTTGCCCGACAGCCGGTACGGCGGCATGTCGAAAGGGATCGGTGGAGGGGTCATCACGGGGATGTGTGGCCGGCACGGCGGCGGTTCAGGTTCACCAGGGTAACCGCACTGTATTCGCTCAGGGCTGGCTCGCTGGCCCGCGAGGGCCGGCCGGCCGTGTAAGAAACCGACGGCCAGTCCGACCGCCTTGGGTACCATCGCTGCCGCGCGCGCCTGCCGCGCCACCTTCAACCCGGACCCTTCATGTTGCCTTCATTGTCTTGCCGCATCCTTGCACTCACCCTGGCCTGGCTGGCCCCCGTGGCGCTGGCCGCACCCGAAACCCGCAGCTGGGACGAGATCACCGCCAAGGCACGCGGCCAGACGGTCTACTGGAACGCCTGGGCCGGCGACGAACGCACCAACGCGTTCATCGCCTGGGCCGGCGACGAGGTCAAGAAGCGTTACGGCGTGAGCCTCCAGCAGGTCAAGCTCAAAGACACGGCCGAGGCGGTGGCGCGCGTGGTGGCCGAAAAAAGCGCCGGGCGCGACAGCGGCGGCAGCGTCGACCTGATCTGGATCAACGGGCCGAACTTCCTGGCGATGAAAGACAAGGGCTTGCTACACGGCCCGTTCACGGCCGTGATGCCGAACTTCCGCCTCGTCGACACCGTGAACAAGCGCAGCACCGTGGTCGACTTCACGGTGCCGGTGGATGGGCTGGAGTCGCCCTGGCGGCTGGCGCAAATCGTCTACGTTTACGACAGTGCGCGCCACAAGCCGCAGGACATGCCGCGCTCGGTGCCGGCGATGCTGGACTGGGCGCGCGCCCACCCCGGGCGGCTGACACATCCGACGGTGCGCAACTTCCTCGGCGCCACGTTCATGAAGCAGGCCTTGTACGAACTGGCGGCCTCCAGCGATGTGCTGCAAAGCCCTGCCACCGATGCCAACTTTCAGCCGGTGACCGCGCCGCTGTGGGCCTGGTACGACGCGCTGCGGCCGCACCTGTGGCGCCAGGGCCGCGAGTTTCCCGAGAGTGGGGCGGCGCAGAAGCAGTTGCTGAACGACGGCGAGGTCGACGTGATGATCTCGTTCACCCCGGCCGAGGCGGCCACGTCGATCGCCAACAAGACCTTGCCGCCGACCGCGCGGGTGTTCGTGATGTCCAGGGGCACCATCGGCAACACCAGCTTCGTCGCGATCCCGTACAACGCCGCGCACAGGGAAGGCGCGATGGTGGTGGCCAACTTCCTGCTCGACCCGCTGGCGCAATCACGCCAGCAAGACCCCAGCTTCATGGGCGACGCCACCGTGCTCGACATGGCCAGACTGAGCGAAGACCAGCGGCGCCTGTTCGCCCCCCGGGCCGACTTGGTGGGCCTGCCGACGCCGCAGGAGCTGGGCACCGCGCTGCTGGAGCCGCACGCGAGCTGGATGACGCGCATCACGGCCGAATGGGAAAAGCGCTATTCACGCTGAGCACTCTATTCACGCGGATCACGCTGCCGCGCCGCCGCGCCTGGGCTGGCTCGGCTGGGCGCCCTGGCTGACCATCACGCTGTTCATGCTGCCGGTGGTGGCCGGGCTGGTGGGCACCCTGCTGCCGGCGTTCGGCATCCTGCCGGCCATCGGCGGGAACGAGTGGTCGCTGGCCGCGTGGCGCGCGCTGTTCGAGCAACCCGGCGTGTCGACCTCGATCCGGCTCAGCGTGCAGACCGGCCTGCTGGCCACGCTGTTGTCGCTCGGCATCGCGTTGTCGTTTTGCGCGCTGATGTCCGAGCACCGCGCGTTTCGCAAGCTGACTGCCTGGGTCGCACCGATGCTGGCCACGCCGCATGTGGCGATCGCGGTCGGCTTCGCTTTCCTGGCCGCGCCCAGCGGCTGGATCGTGCGCCTCGTCTCGCCCGAACTGACCGGCTGGGAGCAGCCGCCCGCGGGGCTGGTGACGGTGCGCGATGCACAAGGCATCGCGATGGTCGCGGGCCTGGTGCTGAAGGAAGTGCCGTACCTGATCCTGATGACGGTGGCGGCGCTGAACCAGGTGCCGCAGCGCCAGCTCGGCATGATCACCGCAACCTTGGGTTATCGCCGCGCCACCGGCTGGTTCAAGGCTCAGCTGCCGCTGCTGTACCCGCAGTTGCGGCTGCCGATCTTCGCAGTGCTGGCGTTCAGTGTCTCGACGGTCGAAGTCGGCCTGATCCTCGCGCCGGGCAACCCGCCGCCGCTGGCGGTGTTGGCGGCGCGCTGGTTCGGCGACTACGACCTGGAGCGCTACTACCCCGCCGCCGCCGCCGCCACGCTGCAGTTGCTGATCGTGCTGGTGCTCGTGGGCCTGTGGTTGGTTGCCGAGCGCGTAGTGGCGCGCGCCGGCACGCTGTGGTGCGAGCGCGGCCGGCGCGCCGGCGCGGCCGAACCGCTGGCGCGTGCGGGCGCGCTGCTCAGCGCGATCGGCTTCGCGCTCGGCGTGGGGGCGATCGCGGCGATGCTGCTGTGGTCATTTGCCGAGAGCTGGCGCTACCCGCACGTGCTGCCCGACAGCGCAAGCCTGTCGACCTGGGCCACCCACGCCCCGCGGCTTGCGGCCACGCTGGCCAACACCGTCTCGCTGGCCTTGTTCAGCACCGCCGTGGCGCTGGTGCTGGCCATCGCCTGCCTTGAGAGCGAAACGCGCCGCCACCACCCGCCCACGCGGCGCGCGCTGTGGCTGGCGTATGCACCGCTGCTGGTGCCGCAGATCGCGTTCCTGTACGGCTTTCAGGTCGGGCTGGTGCGGCTGGGGCTGGACGGCCGCTGGATCGCGGTGGCATGGGCGCACTTTGTGTTCGTGCTGCCCTATGTCTTCCTGTCGCTGGCCGACCCGTGGCGTGCGCTCGACCCGCGCTACGCGCGCACGGCCGCGGCACTCGGCGCGAGCCCGTGGCAGGCCTTGCTGCGGGTGCGGCTGCCGCTGTTGCTGCGGCCGCTTCTGGTGGCCTTTGCGATCGGCTGCGCCGTCAGCGTGGGCCAGTACCTGCCCACCTTGTTTGCCGGCGCCGGCCGCATGGCCACGCTGACCACCGAAGCCGTGACGCTGTCTTCCGGCGCGGACCGGCGCATCCTGGGCGTCTTCACGTTCTTGCAGGCGCTGATCCCGCTGGCGGTTTACGTGGCCGCGCTGGTGATCCCGGCCATCGCGTTCCGCCATCGCCGGGGCATGGCATGAGCGTTGCGCCCGATCCGTCCCGCGCGCTGCGCTTGAGCGACGTGCACATCCGCCTGGCCGGCCGGTCACTGATCGCGGCGTTCTCGGCCGTCGTCGCGCCGGGCGAGATCCTGACGGTGATGGGCCCCAGCGGTTCGGGCAAGTCGAGCTTGCTGGCCTGCATCGGTGGTTTTCTGGGCGCGCCGTTTTCGGCCACCGGAGAGATCACGCTCGGCGAGCGCCGGCTCAACGATCTGCCGGCGCATCAGCGCCGGGTCGGCATCCTGTTCCAAGACGATCTGCTGTTCCCGCACCTGTCGGTGGCCGGCAACCTGATGTTCGGCCTGCCGGCCAGTGTGGCGGGCCGCGGGCAGCGCGCCGCCGCCGTCGAACAGGCGCTGCGCGACGCCGACCTGGAAGGCTTCGCCGCGCGCGACCCCGCCACGCTGTCGGGTGGCCAGCGCGCGCGCGTGGCGCTGCTGCGCACCTTGCTGTCGCGCCCGCAGGCCTTGCTGCTCGACGAGCCATTCGGCAAGCTCGACGCCGCACTGCGCGACGACTTCCGGCGCTTCGTGTTCGGCTTCGCCAGGCATGCCCAACTGCCGACCGTGCTGGTCACGCACGACGCGGCCGACGCCGCCGCCACCGGTGGGCCGGTGCTGCGGCTGGGTTGAGCTCACACATGCTCACACCACGCTTGCGCGTGGTAACGCAATCCACGCGGCAGTGGGTGCGAGCGTCGCCTATTACTGGTGCATCGGATCGGCTCGACGCCGTGCTCATCCAAAGGGGGAGGCACATCGACTCACGGTTCCGCGCGGTCCCGCTCGTCACGTTGCCTGGCGCGGTGGCGGCTGCGCGCCAACCGCGGACAAGGAGTCCGCATGACAACGAAGATGATCATCACCGCGCTGGCCGCTTCGAGCCTGGTGGCATTGCTGGCCGGAACGGCCGGCGCCCAACTGAACCAGGCCTCCCACGAAGCCACCGGACAGCGGCACAAGTTCAAGCCATTGCCAAAACCACCCAGGCCGCTGCCGGGTGGCGGGCCTCAGTTCGGCGACCCGCTGCAGGGCTTGAACGCCGCGCAAACGTCCGCCTTCGAAGCGGGCCGCGAAGAGTTCGAGAGTGTCGAGACGCCTGAGGGCGGGCTGGGCCCGATCTTCAACAACAACGCCTGCGCGGCCTGCCACTCGGCCGGCGCCACCGGCGGCGCCAGCAACATCATGGTGACGCGTTTCGGCCGCCGCCTGCCGAATGGCCAGTTCGATCCGCTCACCGCGCTGGGAGGCACGCTGCTGCACGAGAACGCGATCGATCCGAAGGTGAAAGAGATCATTCCCGCCGAGGCCAACGTGATCGCCAGGCGCATCACGACACCGCTGTTCGGCGCCGGCTTGATCGAGGCGATTCCAGACGGCGAAATCCTGCTCAACGCGGCGCGCCGCCAACCCGACGGCATCAGCGGGCGGGCGGCCCTGATCACCGATGTGGTCAGCGGCGCCAAACGGGTCGGCCACTTCGGCTGGAAGGCGCAGCACGCCAGCCTGCTCGGTTTTGCCGCCGATGCGTACGTGAACGAGATGGGCGTGACGAGCCGATTCTTCCCCAAGGACATCGCGCCAAACGGCAACCAGGCGCTGCTGGCCGAATACGACAAGGTGCCCGACATCGAAGACGTGGCGGACACGGAAACCGGCAAGAGCGACATCGACGCCTCGGCGGGCTTCATCAGCTTGCTGGGGCCGCCGCCGCCGCTGCGCCAAACACCGTCGGCCGCCGCCGGAGGCCGGCTGTTCCAGCAGCTGAACTGCGGCGCCTGCCACACGCCGGTGATGTCCACCGGCGCGAACCCGGTTGCGGCGCTGGCCCACAAGCCGGTGCCGCTGTATTCAGACCTGCTGCTGCACGACATGGGCGCGCTCGGAGACGGCATCGAACAAGCGGCGGCCCGAGCCCGCGAGATGAAGACGGCGCCGCTGTGGGGCTTGCGCGCACGCGGCCCGTTCCTGCACGACGGCCGCGCCAGGACGGTGGCCGAAGCGATTCGCGCGCACGACGGCGAAGGCGCGGCGGCGCGGCACCGGTTCGAGCGCCTCAGCGATGCCGAAGAGAAACAGCTGCTGGACTTCCTGATGTCGATCTGAGCGCGGGCGCACATCGGCCGCAGCCAGCCTCACCGCAGTGGCTGCACCCCGGCCGCATCGCCGCGCTGCAGCCACGCCGCAAACTCGTCGCGCAGCCGCTCGCTCTCGCGCACCACGCGCGACCAGTGGGCGATGCGGGTGTGCGGCGCGTCGACGTAGCGCTTGAAGTCGTCGCGGTCGGGCAGCTTGGCGTTCGGCAGCGCGGCCACCCATTCGGGCGTGGGCGACAGCAGCACCACGTTGTCCAGCTGCGCGGTGGCGCGGTGGCGCTGCTTGAGGCCCTTGTCGAGCCAGCCGGGAATGACGCTCGGCTGGAAGTGCGGGTACAGCACCAGGCCGGGGCCAGCGGGCGCGCCGGCGACCGGCGCGGCCGGCAGGCCGGCGTAGTCCAGGTGCAGGTGGTAGTCGGTGATGCCACCGTCCCAGTACGCGCCGGGCGGTGCGCCAGGGATGTCGTGCACCGCCTTCAGCGCAAACGGCACCGAGCAACTGGCCAGCATCGCCAGCCGCAGGTTCGCCGCGCTCAGCGTGGCACGCTGCGTGCGGTAGCCGTGCAGCACCAGCGGCAAGGGCTCGCGCGGGTCGGAAAACACCACCCGCTCGAGCCAGCCGCCCATCGCCTTGCGGCTCCATGCATTGGCGGCAAACGCGCCCAGGTAGCCCAGCGGCGTGCGCAGCCTGCCCTCGCGCCGCAGCAGGTGCCGCCCGCGGCTGGTGAAGACATGCAGGCGATAGCGCGCGTGCCCCAGCACCCGGTGTTCATGGCCACCAAAGCGCTGCTGCAGCTTGGCGCCGAACACCTGGCTCACGTGCGCGGCCAGCGGCAGGCGGCCCAGGCGGTGTTCGTAAGCCTGGTGGATGTAGTCATCGGCCATCTGCGCGAACGCGGCGGCCGGCTCATCAAGGCAGGCCGTGGCCATGCGCCAGGCGCCGATCGATGCGCCGAGCAGGTGCACCGTGTGGGCACTGCGGGCCAGCCAGTCGCCGAAGATGAAGCGGTCGAGCCCGTTCAGCACCAGCCCCTTGGGGCCACCGGCGGCGCCTGGAATGATGCGCACGTCGTGCGGCCGCAGCCCGTGCTCGCGCAGCGCCGCGAGCGCGCGCGGGCCGGCATGGATGGCGAGTGCTTTCATGGCCCGCACTTTATCGGGCTGGCGCGTTAGCATGGCGCGATGAATGACCACGACCACGACCACGATCACGATCACGATCACGATCACGATCACGATCACAGCGAGTTGAGCGAGATGGAGTTGCGCGTGCGGGCGCTGGAAACCGTGTTAACCAAAAAGGGCTACGTCGACCCGGCCGCGCTCGACGCGTTGATCGACACCTACCAGACCCGGATCGGCCCGCGCAACGGCGCGCGCGTGGTGGCGCGCGCCTGGGTCGACCCCGACTTTTGCGACTGGCTGCTGCGCGATGCGAGCGCGGCGATCGCATCGCTGGGCTACGCCGGCCGCCAGGGCGAGCACATGGTGGCCGTGCCCAACACCGCCACGCGCCACAACATGGTGGTGTGCACGCTGTGCAGTTGTTACCCCTGGCCGGTGCTGGGCCTGCCGCCCACCTGGTACAAGAGTGCGCCCTACCGTTCGCGGGTGGTGCGGGACCCGCGCGGCGTGCTGGCCGATTTCGGCGTGGCGCTGCCCGAGTCCACCGAGATCCGTGTCTGGGATTCCACCGCCGAAGTGCGCTACCTGGTGATTCCGCAGCGCCCCGCCGGCACCGACGGTTTGAGCGAAGAGCAACTCGCCGCGCTGGTGACACGCGACTCGATGATCGGCACCGGTCTGCCGCTGGCTGGGGCCGCAACGCCATGACCCACCTCACGCAGGCCGATCTGGGCGGACAACCCGGCCACGGCCGCGTCGTGCCCGAGCCCGTCGGCGAGTTGTTCCATGCTGCGTGGGAGCCGCGCGCGCTGGCCTTGTCGCTGGCGATGGGTGCCACCGGCGCGTGGAACATCGACATGAGCCGCAGCGCGCGCGAAACGCTGCCGCACTATGCCGCGCTGAGCTATTACCAGGTCTGGCTGGCGGCGCTGCAAAAGCTGCTCGCCGAACGCGGCCTGGTGCGGGCCGACGAACTCGCGGCCGAGCGCGCGCTGCACCCCGCTGCAGCCGTGGCGCGTGTGCTGCACGCTGCCGATGTGCCCGCCGCACTCGCCAAGGGCTCGCCCACCGAACGCGCCGCTGCCGCGCCGGCGCGCTTCATGGCGGGGCAGCGGGTTCGTGCGCGCGCGCAGCGCGTGGCACACCACACACGCCTGCCCGGTTACGCACACGGCAAGCAGGGCGTGATCGAACATGTGCACGGTGTGCACGTCTTTGCCGACACGAACGCGCAAGGCCTGGGTGAGCAGCCGCAGTGGCTGTACAACGTGGTGTTCGACGGCACCGAGCTGTGGGGCGCTGAATCGGCGCCGGGGCTGAAGGTGTCGGTCGACGCGTGGGAGTCTTACCTGGAGATCGCCGCATGACCGGCCCCGCCGCCGTGCTCCCCGGCATGCCCATCGACGTTGACGCCGACGGCCCGGTCTTCGCCGAACCCTGGCAGGCGCAGGCGTTCGCGATGACGCTGGCGCTGCACCAGAACGGCCTGTTCACCTGGGTCGAGTGGGCGCAGGCGCTGGCCGAGCGCATCGCCGCCGCGCAGGCCGACGGCGACGCCGACCTGGGCGACACCTGCTACCACCACTGGCTCGCCGCGCTGGAATCTTTGGTGGCATCGAAGGGCGCCAGCACGCAAGCCGAACTGCTGCGCTGCCAGCGTGCCTGGGACCACGCCGCCGACCGCACGCCGCATGGGCAGCCGATCGAGCTCACGCAGCAGGATTTCGCCGCTTGAAAGGTGACGGCGGCCAGCGTTTCCTTGCGCGTCGTGAACGATAATTCGATGCATGCAACTCACCGCGCAACGCATCTCGAATCGGCAGCAGCAAGCGGCCGATCTTGCGTTCTGGCTGGCCCGGCCGATGGCCGAGCGCATAGCCGCCGTCGAGGCTTTGCGCGCGCAGGCATCAGCGCCCGCAGACTCCTTCGATGCTGAACCGCGACTTCAAAGAGTTTGCCGAGTTGCTCAACGCAAAAAGCGTTGACTACCTGGTGGCCGGAGGCTATGCCTTGGCCGCGCATGGGCACCCGCGGTACACCGGCGACATCGACTTCTGGGTTCGCCACGACAGTGAAAACACTTGAGAGCCTTGGCGGTTCGTCGAGCGACGCCGACCCACCACCCATCGCCTGACGCGCAAACCGGTTGCGCGAAAGTGCCCTCAGCGCCGCGGCTGCAACTTGGCAAACGCCGCTGCCATCGCCGACGGCGCATCGGCCGCCGGGCGCCCGCCACCCGTGCGCTCGCCTCGCCCGGCCGGCCGGAAGGCATTGCCGGCGGGCGCGCCGGGCGCCACCGGCTGGGCATCCAGCTTCATCGTCAGCGAAATGCGTTTGCGCGCCAGGTCCACCTCCAGCACCTTGACCTTGACGATGTCGCCGGTCTTCACCACCTCGCGCGCGTCGGTGACGAACTTGTGGCTCAGCTGGCTCACATGCACCAGGCCGTCCTGGTGCACGCCCAGGTCGATGAAGGCACCGAACTGCGCCACGTTGCTGACGGTGCCTTCCAGCGTCATGCCGGGCTGCAGGTCCTTGATGTCTTCGATGCCGTCAGCCAGCCGCGCCACCTTGAAGTCCGGGCGCGGGTCGCGGCCGGGTTTTTCAAGTTCGGCCAGGATGTCCTTGACCGTGATGGCGCCGAAGTTTTCATCGGCAAAGGCTTCGGGCCGCTGTTGAGCCATCAGCGCGCGGATCACGTCGCTGCGGCCCATCACCTCGGCCGCGGGTTTCTTCACGGCCGACAAAATGCGCTCGACCACGGGGTAGGTTTCCGGGTGCAGGCCAGATTGATCGAGCGGGTTGTCGCCACCGCGAATGCGCAAAAAGCCCGCGCTCTGCTCGAAGGTCTTGGCGCCCAGGCCGCTCACATCCAGCAGCTGCTTGCGGTTGCGAAATGCGCCGTTCGCATCGCGCCAGCGCACGATGCTGGCGGCCACCGTGGCGCTCAGCCCCGACACACGCGACAGCAGCGGCATCGAGGCCGTGTTCAGGTCCACGCCCACCGAGTTGACGCAATCCTCGATCACCGCGCCCAGGCTGCGGGCCAGGTCGCTCTGGTTCACATCGTGCTGGTACTGGCCCACGCCGATGCTCTTGGGCTCGATCTTCACCAGCTCGGCCAGCGGGTCTTGCAGGCGGCGCGCAATGCTCACCGCGCCGCGCAAGGTCACGTCGAGTTCGGGCAGTTCCTTGCTCGCGTATTCGCTCGCCGAGTAGACCGACGCGCCGGCTTCGCTGACGACCACCTTGTCGATCTTCGTGTCGGGGGCGATGTGTTGAATGCGCTTGATCAGCTCACCGGCCAGCTTGTCGGTGTCGCGGCTGGCGGTGCCGTTGCCGATGGCGATCAGGTTCACCCCATGCGTGGCGCACAAGCGCGCGAGCGTGTGCAGCGAGCCATCCCAGTCGCGCCGCGGCTCGTGCGGATAAATCGTGTCGGTGGCCAGCACCTTGCCGGTGGCGTCGACCACCGCCAGCTTGCAGCCGCTGCGGATGCCGGGGTCCAGCCCCATCACCACACGCGGGCCGGCGGGTGCGGCCAGCAGCAGGTCGCGCATGTTCTCGGCGAACACCTTGATGGCGATTTTCTCGGCCTCTTCACGCAGGCGGGCGAACAGGTCGCGCTCCAGGCTCAGGCTGAGCTTGACCTTCCAGGCCCAGGCGATGCACTTGCGGATCAGGTCGTCGGCGGCGCGCCGGGCATGGCTCCAGCCGAGGTGCATGGCGATGCGGCCTTCGGCCAGGCTGGGCGCGGCAGGCGCCCGCGCGGCGCTCCTGGGCACGCCCGGCTCGGCCGCTGCTGCTGCTGTGGCTGCCTTCGCTGCGGCCATGTCCGGCGTCACCAGCCTGGCGTCCAGAAACTCCAGCGTGCGGCCGCGAAACACCGCCAGCGCGCGGTGCGACGGCACGCCGCGGATCGGCTCGGCATAGTCGAAGTAGTCGCGGAACTTCGACACGTCGGGGTGGTTCGCATCTTTGCCATCGAGCAGCTGGCTCTGGAACAGGGCTTCGTCCCACAACCATTCGCGCAACGTGCGCACCAGGTTCGCATCTTCGGCCCAGCGCTCGGAGAGGATGTCGCGCACACCGTCGAGCACGGCGGCGGCATCGGCAAAACCGCTCTCGGCGTTGATGAAGGCCACTGCCTCCACCAAAGGATCGAGCGATGGGTCGGCGAACAGCTGGTCGGCCAGCGGCTCGATGCCGGCTTCGCGCGCGATCATCGCCTTGGTGCGGCGCTTTTGTTTGTACGGCAGGTACAGGTCTTCGAGCTCCTGCTTGGTCGGCGCGGCATCGATTGCGGCGCGCAACTCGGGCGACAGCTTGCCCTGTTCGCCGATGCTCTTGAGCACCGCGGCGCGGCGCTCCTCCAGCTCGCGCAGGTAGGCCAGCCGGGCTTCCAGCTCGCGCAGCTGGGTGTCGTCCAGCCCCTCGGTCGCCTCCTTGCGATAGCGCGAAATGAACGGCACCGTGGCCCCGCCGTCGAGCAAGTCCACGGCGGCGTTGACCTGGGCCGGCCGCACCTTCAGTTCGGCGGCGATCTGATGAAGAATCTTGTTCAAGGCGGGCAGCCCTCGTCGATGGAGCCGGGGCGGGAAATTCGGAGCGGCGCAGTGTGCCACACCACCCCACAGACTCCTCGCAACGCAGCGCTGCAAGATCAGTTGATCGCGCTCGACCCCGGCATCTGCTCGTTGGCGGGTGTGAACAGCCCGCCCACATCGACCGCGTCGAAGTGGTATTTCAGCCCGCAAAAATCGCACGCGATCTCGGCCCGGCCTTGTTCGACCACGATGCCGTCGACCTCGTCGCGGCCCAGCCCGCGCAGCATGTGGCCCACATGCTCGCGCGAGCAGGTGCACAAAAACCGCGGCCCGTTGGCACCCGCCTGCGGCTCGAAACGGCGCAGCGGCTCTTCCCAGAACAGCCGGCGCAGGATCGTGTCCACCTCCAGCGTCAGCAGCTCTTCGGGCGTCAGCGTGGCCGCCAGGTGGGCGATGCGGTTGTAGTGCTCGTTGATGCCGATCTGGTCTTCATCACTGCGGCCGGCAGACCCGCCGCCGAGGTTGCCCGCGCCCTGCACCGGCAGCCGCTGGATCAGCAGGCCGGCGGCGAGCTGGTCGTTGGCGGCCAGGATCAGTTTGGTGTCGAGCTGTTCGGATTGCAGCATGTAGTGCTCCAGCACCTCGCTCAGGTTCTGCAACGGTTCGCGCACATCACCGTGCAAGGGCACGATGCCCTGGTACGGCTGCTGGCCGGGGTGGCGGTCCCTGGGGTCGAGCGTGATCATGCAGCGGCCCTGGCCGCCGACATTCAACATCGCCTCCAGCCGGTCGCCGGGCAGCACCTCGCCGACCACCTTGGCGGTGACGCGAAACGCCAGGTCCGGCTGCACCTGCGCCACCGCCAGCTTCACCGGCCCGTCGCCGAACACCTGCAGGATCAGCGAGCCGTTGAACTTGATGTTGGCCTGCATCAGCGTGGCCGCGGCCGCCATCTCGCCCAGCAGTTCGCGCACCGGCGGCGGGAACGCGTCGTTGGCCTGCTCGCGCCGGCGCAGCACCTCTTGCCAGCTGTCGGTCAGCCGCACCAGCATGCCGCGCACCGGCAGGCCGTCGAAGATGAACTTGTGGAGTTCGCTCAATGGAGCCCCTCGCCCGACGAGTACGTCGGTCGATCCCCATGGGCCCCGAGGGGCCCCTTCGTGGCCCATGGGATGCGGGCCGGCTTGGGAGCGGCCCGGCGCTCGGCCCACAGAGAGGCGCGCGCCGCGCTCACCACCCCGTCTCTCCAGCGTCCGGGACGACCTGCCTCAGTCCGGCCCGGTAGCGCCTGGCGTTCTGCACATAGTGTTTGGCGGCGCGCTGCAGGCCTTCGATCTGTTCGAGCGTGAGCTGCCGCACCACCTTGGCGGGTGAGCCCACGATCAGCGAGCCATCGGGAAACTCCTTGCCTTCGATCACCAGCGAGCCGGCGCCCACCAGGCAATTGCGACCGATCTTCGCGCCGTTGAGCACCACTGCCTGGATGCCGATCAGCGAACCGTCGCCCACCGTGCAGCCGTGCAGCATGACCTGGTGGCCCACGGTCACGTTGTCGCCCAGCGTGACCGGAAAGCCGGGGTCGGAATGAACCACGCTGCCGTCCTGGATGTTGCTGTTGCGGCCCAGGCGCAAGGTCTCGTTGTCGCCGCGCAGCACCACGTTGAACCAGACGCTGGCGTGCTCGGCCAGCTCCACGTTGCCAATCACTTGGGCGCTGTCGGCCACCCAGGCGCTGGGGGCGATGCGGGGAATCAGTTGGTCGAGCTGGTAAACCGCCATGGGGCACGGGCGATGGGCATCGCCAAAGAGGTGAAGCCGATAATTCTAGAGATGAACCCGAACACCGACGCCCGGGCGTGCGCATTGCAGGTCTTGTGCCTGGCCGACCCCGACCAGAAAGCGGCCGGCGCGCGCCGGCTGTTCGCCCAACTCGATGCGGCGGCCATCGACACCGGCGCCGTCCACGCGGAACCCCCCGCGCTGCCGGGCCGGCCCGCGCTGCCGCGCCTGGTGCCACCCAAGGACGTGCCCACGCGCTCGCCGTTCACACCGGAGGGCCGCGCCGCGCTGCTGCACGCCATCACGCACATCGAGTTCAACGCCATCAACCTGGCGCTCGACGCGGTGTGGCGCTTTCCCGCCATGCCGACCCGCTACTACGTCGACTGGCTGCGCGTGGCCAGCGAAGAGGCGCTGCATTTCAGCCTGATGCGCGCGCACCTGCAAAGCCTGGGCAGCGACTACGGGCGGTTCGATTCGCACGACGGCCTGTGGCTGATGGTGCAGCGCACCTCGCACGACATCACCGCGCGCATGGCGCTGGTGCCGCGCACGCTGGAGGCGCGCGGGCTCGACGCTTCGCCGCCCATCCAGGCCAAGCTGCGCCGCGCCGGTGACCTGCGCGCGGTGCAAATTCTCGACCTGATCCTGCGCGATGAAGTGGGCCATGTCACGGTCGGCAACCACTGGTACCGCTGGCTGTGCGAACGCGACGGGCTGGACCCGATCGCGCTGTACCCTGAACTCGCCAAACGCTTTGAGGCGCCGCGCCTGCGGCCGCCCTTCAACCTCGAAGCCCGGCGCGCGGCCGGCTTCACCCAAACCGAACTGGACCTGCTGGAATGAACAACAAGGGCATGAACATCTTCGTTGCCGGTTTTCACCACGAGACCAACACCTTCGCGCCGTCGCCGGCCGACTGGGCCGCATTCGAATGTGGCGCCGGCTACCCGGCCTATGCGCGCGGCGCGGCGATGCTGCGGCAAATGGAAGGCAGCAGCCTGGCCATCGGCGGGTTCGCGCAGGCCGCGCGCCAGCGTGGCTGGCAGTTGCTGCCTTCGGTGTGGGCCGGCGCGATGCCGTCGAACCGGGTCAGCGCCGCGGCCTTCGAGCGGATCTGCGCCGAGATCATCGAAGACCTGCGGCGGCACGAATTCGACGCCATCTACCTGGACCTGCACGGCGCCGCGGTGGCCGAGCATGGCGACGATGCCGAGGGCGAGTTGCTGCGCCGCATTCGCGCCGTCGTCGGGCCGGCCATGCCGATCGTTGCCAGCCTCGACCTGCACGCCAACGTGACCGAACGCATGCTGCGCCTGAGCACCGCGATGACCGCGTTTCGCACCTACCCGCATGTGGACATGCGCGAGACCGGCGCGCGCGCCGCGCAGATGCTGGGCGACCGGCTGGTGCAACCGATTCGAGCCGAACGCCACCAACACAGCGAGCGGGTTCCGTTCCTGCTGCCGCTCAATGCCCAGTGCACGCTGATGGAGCCGGCCCGCTCGATCATCGAATTGCTCGAACGGCTGGAGGTCGAGCACGGTGTCGAACTGAGCTTCGCAATGGGCTTCTCGGCGGCCGACTTCGCCGAATGCGGGCCGGTGCTGTTCGGCTACGGTGTCGACGCCAACCAGGTTCGGCAGGCGGTGCGGCGTTTGCACGACGAGGTCGTGGTGCAGCGCCGCGCGCAATGGGCGATGGACTTGCTGGCGCCGGCCGACGCGGTGGAGCAGGCCATCGCGCTGGCCGAACACGCGAGCGCGCCGGTGGTGATCGCCGACACGCAGGACAACCCCGGCGCCGGGGGCGACTCCAACACCACCGGCATGCTGCACGCGCTGGTCCAGGCCCGGGCCGGCCAGCGCTTGCACGGCCGCGTGGCGCTGGGGCTGCTGTTCGACCCCGAGGCGGCGGCCGCCGCCTGCGCCGCCGGCGTGGGCGCGAGCCTCACGCTGAGCCTGGGCCGCGCCGTGCCCACCTGGTCGGGCGCGCTGACCGACCCGCCATTGCACGCCCGGGTGACGGTGCTGGCGGTCAGCGACGGCCGGGTGCCGCTGCACGGCCCGATGACCAAGGGCGTGACGATCAAGCTCGGCCCCAGCGCCTGTGTCGATGTTGACGGCATTCGTGTGCTGCTGAGCAGCGCGAAGGCGCAGATGCTCGATCTGGACCTGTACCGCTACCTCGGTGTGGAGCCGGCGCAGATGAAGTTGCTGGTGAACAAGAGCTCGGTGCATTTCCGGGCCGCGTTCGCGCCGATCGCATCGCACATTCTGGTGGCCAAGGCGGCGGGACCGATGGCCGCCGACCCGGCCGACCTGCCGTGGCAACACCTGCCCGGCGCGATGGCGCGGCGGCCCTGATCTGGCTTGCGCGAAGCGACAACACGCGCCACCATCCCACTACACTCGCCACCTTTGCGGCACGCTGCCGATCCGGCCGGCCGATTCTTTCGAACACTCAAGAGGTTTTCATGATTGCTCTGACCGCCCGTCGATTCCTGCAAACCGCCGCTGCGCTCGTTGCCGGCCTCGTGCTGGCCGCGTGCGGCAAGACCGAACCACCGCCGCCCGCCACCACTGCGGCGGCGCCCGCGGCTGCGGCCGCGCCTGCGCCGGCACCCGCGCCGGCCAAGGTCTACGTGGTCGGCACCGACGCCGCCTACGCGCCGTTCGAGTCGCAAAACGAAAAGGGCGAGATCGTCGGCTTCGACATCGACGTCGTCAACGCCGTGGCCAAGAAGGCCGGCATCGAGGTGAAGTTCGTCAACACGCCGTGGGAGGGCATCTTCAACACGCTGGCGCAAGGCGACCGCGACCTGCTGGTGTCGTCGATCACGATCACCGACGAGCGCAAGCAGACCATGGACTTCAGCAGCCCGTACTTCGACGCGGCGCAGCTGATCGCGGTGAAGCTGAACTCCAAGATCGCCACGTTCGACGACCTGAAGAAACTCAAGGTCGGTGTGCAGACCGGCACCACCGGCGACGAAGTGGTGAGCAAATTGCAGGGCAAGACCAGCACCAACATCAAGCGCTTCGAGTCGACGCCGCTGGCATTGAAGGAACTCGAGGCCGGCGGCGTGGACGCGGTGGTGGCCGACAACGGCGTGGTCATCAACTACGTCACCAACAACAGCGGCGGCAAGTTCAAGACCGTCAGCGACCCGGTGTTCCAGCCCGAGCAATACGGCCTGGCGGTCAAGAAGGGCAATGCCGAGCTGCTGGCCAAGTTGAACAAGGGCCTGGCCGACATCAAGGCCGACGGCAGCTATGCGCAAATTTTCGCCAAGTATTTCGGTGCCGCCGCCGCCGTGCCTGCGAGCGCCGCGTCCAGATAAGCCGCAATCGTCCGAGGCCACCGCATGGATCTTCGCTGGGGGATTCTGGCCGGTTACGGGCCGCTGTTCGTGGCCGGCCTGTGGATGACCATCGAGCTGACCCTGGTCTCGATCGTCCTCGGCCTGGTGCTCGGTGTGTTCCTCGGCCTGGTCAGCAGTTCGAAAGACGCGCCGCCGCCCAAGTCCATCGGCTTGGCATGGGGCCTGAAGGCGCTGCGCGCGGTGACGATCGGCTACGTGACCTTCTTTCGCGGCACGCCGCTGTTCGTGCAGATCCTGCTGGTGCATTTTGCGCTGATGCCGGCGCTGATCCACCCCGACAACGGCTTGCTGCTGGCGGGCGAGGCGGCGCGCGAATTCAGGCAATCGCACGGCGCGTTTTTCTCCGGCGCGCTGGCGCTGACACTGAACGCCGGCGCCTACATTTCCGAAATTTTCAGGGCCGGCATCCAGAGCATCCACCAGGGCCAGACGCAGGCTGCGTACAGCGTGGGCCTGAGCTACCCGCAGGCCATGCGCTTCATCGTGCTGCCGCAGGCTTTTCGCCGCATGATGCCGGCGCTGGTGAACGAGGGCATCACGCTGATCAAGGACTCGTCGCTGGTCTCGGCCATCGGCCTGGCCGAGCTGGCGCTGGCCGCGCGCACGGTGGCCGGCGCGTATTCACGCTACTGGGAGCCTTACCTCGCCATCTCGGCGATGTACCTGGTCTTGACCTTGCTGCTGTCGGGCCTGGCCAAGCGGCTGGAGGCGCCCAGCCACCTGCGCGGGCGATAGACGGCCGCGAAAAACCATGCTGTTGCCGTGCTGTGGCAGCGCCGCAACGCGACCGGGTTTCCCCGCCATTGCATGCCTAGAATCGAAGCGTCCCGACACGAAACCCGATGTTGTGCGGGTCGATTCAACACCCCTGAGGACATCCTGATGAAACGCACTCTCCTTGCCGCGGCACTTGTCACCTTGGGCGCCGGCACCGTTTTCGCCCAAAGCACGGTCACCGTCTATGGCCGCCTGAACACCACGGTCGAGCGCCAGAAGAGCGGCACCGCCGACCCGGTCTGGGTGCTGCAGAACAACGCGTCGCGCATCGGCTTCAAGGGCACCGAAGACATGGGCGGCGGCTTGAAGGCCGGCTTCGTGCTCGAGCACGGCTTCAACGTCGATACCGGGGCGCAATCGCAAGGCGCGTACTGGGCGCGCCAGAGTGAAGTGAACGTCGGCGGCGGCTTCGGCACGGTGCGCCTGGGCAATTTCTTCAGCGAGGCCTACTACGCCACGGCCGACTACATCAGCATG
Source organism: Methylibium sp. (assembly GCA_031415135.1). GTDB lineage: Bacteria > Pseudomonadota > Gammaproteobacteria > Burkholderiales > Burkholderiaceae_C > LGRD01. The sequence goes on along the minus strand of JANORB010000094.1, from coordinate 17,359 downwards.
CACAACCACGACACCGGCACGTCGTCGGATGCGCTGTACGCCTACCTGGGCCGCAACACCAACAAGATCGCTTATCGCACGCCGTCGTTCGGCGGCTTGACCGTGGACGCCGCCGCCTCGCTGGCCGAATCCACCCCGGGCGCCAACCGCACCCTGGACCTGGCGGCCAACTACGCCATCGGCCCGGTGCAACTGGGTGCCGGATACGAAAAGGACGGGGCCAAGAACCAGTTCGCGATTCGTGGCCTGTACGAGATCGGCTCCTTTGTGGTCGGCGCCTATGTGCAGCGCGACAAGGGCGTGTACGCCGCAGGCAGCCGCACCAACGTGCGCCTGGCCGGCATGTACACGATGGGCAACTCCGAGTTCCACCTGAACTTCGGCCGCGCCGGCGACTACAGCGGGGTGGCGAACAGCTCGGCCGCCCAGTTCACCGTGGGCTAAAACTACAACATGAGCAAGCGCACCAAGCTGTACGGCTTCTACACCAAGGTCAACGACTCGGCCGCCGGCGTTTATGGCGGCGACTTCAGCTCGATCGCGGTGGGCATGCGCCACAACTTTTGATCGTTCGCCGATCCCCAAAGGCCGGTCCTGCGACCGGCCATTTTCATGCGCGGTTCATGGCCCCAGGAAGTAGCGCTTCAAGCCGGCCAGGATCATCTCGACGGCAATTGCCGTGAGCACCAGCCCCATCAGCTTCTCGAGCGCCGACACCACCGAGTCGCCCAGCAGCCGGCGGATGCGCTCGCACAGCAGCAGCACCGCGCCCGAGACGGCCATCGCGCAGCTCAGCGCGCCCACCCAGGCCATCAGCCGCTCGGGCTGGCGCGAGGCCAGCAACAGCACCGTGGCCATGGCCGACGGGCCCGCCAGCAGCGGGATGGCGAGCGGAAAGATGAACGGCGCCTTGCCTTCGGGCGTGCCGTACACGCCATCGGCGTGGCTGAAGATCATGCGGATCGACACCATCAGCAGGATCACCCCGCCGGCCACTTCGAGCGAGCGCTCGGACAGCCGCATCACGCGCAGGAAGGCATCGCCGAAAAACATGAAGGCGAACAGCACCCCGAAGGCGATCGCCACCTCGCGCAGCGCCACCCAGCGCCTGCGCTCGGCCGGCACCTCGCGCATGATCGGAATGAACACCGGCAGGCTGCCCAGCGGGTCCAGCACCAGCAGCAACAGGATGAAGGCCGAGAAGAAACTGTGGTCCATGGGCCGCCATTGTGCGCGGGCACAAGCGGCGCGGCACGACGCTGATCTGCGCCCCGGGGCAGTGGCTCGCGCTTGAACTCGAACGGCTGGTCGGGCGCCTCGAAGAACGCCAGGTGCGAACCGTCGCCGAGCCGCAGCGGTCGGCGCCGCCGGCCGAAGCTTCAGGCTTGAGCGGAGTCGGCGGCTGGTTCGGCCGCCGCGCCGGTGCGAGCGGCGCTGCGGCTTTCGACCAGGTAAAGAATCGACTGGTAGGCCAACCCGGCCTGCTCCGACAAGCCGATCTCGCAGGTGCGGCTGGTCGAGTAGCCCTGCGCGCAGCCGTTGGGCAGCGCGGCCTTCAGGTGCCGCAGCGCGTGCTCGTTCAACTCGGGCCGGATGAAACCGCGGTCGCCGGCGAAACCGCAGCACTCCACCTCCTCGGTGGTCACGACCTGGTCGCTGCAGCGCCCGGCGATCGCCATCAGCTTGCCCGCCGTGCCCATCTTGCGCACGCTGCACACCGGGTGCACGGCCACGGCCTGCGGCTGCGGCTCGATCGCCACGCGCGCCAGCAGCACGTCGTGAACGAACTCGATGCTGTCCTGAACCGGCAGCCGCCCGTTCAGGAACTTCTTCATGCGATAGGCACACGGGCTGGTGTCGAACACGATGGGCCAGCGGCCCCGCTCGCTCGCTTCCACCAGTGCGGCTTCGAGCCCGGCCGACATCCGGTTCGCCGCGTCGACCAGCCCCTTGCTGTCGAACGGCTGGCCGCAGCACAGGCCGGCCAGGCCGGGTGGGTAGACCACGTCGAAACCGGCGCGCTGGAACAGCCGCTCGGCCACCCGCGGCAGCGGCTCGACGCCGTCGTGGCCGCGCTGCGGGCCCATGTTGCGCGCCGCGCAGCTGGGAAAGTAGAGCACGCGCCCGGCTCGCGTCGCGGGCGCCGGCCGGGGCACGAAGTTCGGCGGGCGTGGCATCGCCGGCGACCATTTCGGCCAGCCCGAGCCCGCCGCCTTGCGCACCCCGTCGAGCGCGCCCTGCATGACGCGGGTGCCGACGATGCCGTGCAACACGTCGGCCCCGCCCAGCCCCAGCCGCACGCCGGTGGTGACGCGGGTGACGAAGATCCGCCGCCGCGTGCCGGTGGAGGAGTACCTGAAGCCGCAGAAGCGCTTCGCCCACTTGTTCGGCAAGCCCGGCCATCCCGAGATGCTGGCCCACATCCAGGCCAACGCCGACCGCAACATCCGGCGCTACCAGTTGCTTGAGGAAGAAGAGGTGATCGCATGACGATGCAAAAGCCCTTTGCGATCACGCTGGACCCGGGCTCATCGCTCGCCAACAAGACCGGCAGCTGGCGCACCGAGCGCCCGGTGTACGTCGACCGCCTGCCGCCGTGCAACGCCGAGTGCCCGGCCGGTGAAGACATCCAGGGCTGGCTGTACCACGCCGAGAGCGGCCACTACGAAGCCGCCTGGCGCCACTTGACGCGCGACAACCCGTTCCCGGCGATCATGGGGCGGGTTTGTTATCACACCTGCGAGACGCCCTGCAACCGCGCCAGGATCGACACCGCGGTCGGCATCAATTCGGTCGAACGCTTTCTCGGCGACGAGGCGCTGGCCAAGGGCTGGCGCTTCGAGGCGCCGAAAAAAGAGAGCAGCAAGCACGTGCTCGTGGTGGGTGCAGGTCCCTCGGGCATGTCGGCGGCCTACCACCTGCGCCGGCTCGGGCACGCGGTGACGGTCTTCGAGGCCGGTCCGCTGGCGGGCGGGATGATGCGTTTCGGGATTCCCCAATACCGCCTGCCGCGCGACGTGCTCGAGGCCGAGATGCGGCGCATCGTCGAGATGGGCGTCACGCTGCGCCTGAACACCAAGGTGGCCGACCTGGCGCAGGCGATGAAGGAGACCGGCTGCGACGCCGCGTTCCTCGCCGTCGGCGCGCACATCGCCAAGCGCGCCTACATCCCGGCCAAGGACTCGTCGCGCATCCTCGACGCGGTGGCCGTGCTGCGTTCGATGGAGGGCGAAGACAAGCCGATGCTGGGCCGCCGCGTGGTTGTCTATGGCGGTGGCAATACCGCGATCGACGTCGCGCGCACCGCCAAGCGGCTGGGCGCGACCGAGGCCATCATCGTCTACCGCCGCACACGCGAAAAGATGCCGGCGCATGATTTCGAGATTGAAGAGGCGCTGCAGGAAGGTGTGATGGTCAAGTGGCTGTCGACCATCAAGCAGGCCGGCAACGACGCCAGCGCGGGCGCGCTGACGATCGAAAAGATGGTGCTCGACGACAAGGGCAACCCGCAGCCGACCGGTGAGTTCGAGACGCTGGAGGCCGATTCGCTGGTGCTGGCCCTGGGCCAGGACGTCGACCTGTCGCTGCTCGCCGGCGTGCCCGATCTGCAAATGAACGACGGTGTCGTGCAGGTCGATGCCGCGGCGATGATGACCGGCCACGCCGGGCTGTTCGCCGGCGGCGACATGGTGCCGGCCGAGCGCAACGTGACGGTGGCGATCGGCCACGGCAAGAAGGCCGCCCGCCACATCGACGCCTGGCTGAACGGGGTGCGCCTGAACCCGCCGCCGAAACATCCGATCGCCACCTTCAAACGCATGAACCCGTGGTACTACAGCGACGCGCCGAAGACGGTGCGCCCGCAACTCGACATCGCGCGGCGCACCGGCAGCTTCGATGAAGTGCAGGGCGGGCTGACCGAGGACAACGCGCTGTTCGAGGCGCGCCGCTGCCTGAGCTGCGGCAACTGCTTCGAGTGCGACAACTGCTACGGCGTGTGCCCCGACAACGCCGTCATCAAGCTCGGCCCCGGCAAGCGTTTCGAGTTCAACTTCGACTATTGCAAAGGCTGCGGCATGTGCGTGGCCGAGTGCCCGTGCGGCGCGATCGACATGGTGCCCGAGGACGTGTAGGCGGCCTGCGCGCTGCGACGCCTCAAACCCGCCCGCGCCCGATCTCGAACCGCGGCGCGCGACCGGCGTGACCCCCCGCGGTCGGGGCCAACGAACCGGTCAGTGCGCCCATGGCCTTCGCGCTCCAGATCGCCCTCATGCTGGCCTGCGGCGGCTATGAGCGCGGCCTGGTGTGTGCGCTGCAAGGCGCGGGCATCACGGTGGCGCGTGTGAACCCCCGGCAGGCACGCGACTTTGCCAAGTCCATGGGCGTGCTGGCCAAGACCGATCAGGTCGACGCACGCACCCTGCGCGAATTCGCCGATGTGTTGGCGCGCCACAAGGATCGCCTCAAGTACATCACCCCGCCGATGGACCCTCAGCGCCTGGAGCTGGCCGCGCTGATGACGCGGCGCAGGCAGCTCGTGGAGATGCGCGTGGCCGAAGGCAACCGCCTTGAGCAGGCGGGCAAGCGTGCCAAGCGCAGCATCCTCAAGGTGATCCGGGTGCTGGACCAGCAGATCACGGAGATCGACCGCGACGCCGACGACCATCTGGAGCGCCACTTCAAGGACCAGCGCACGCTGCTTGACAGCGTCAAGGGCGTGGGGCCGGTGACGATCATGACGGTGACCTCGGCATTGCCGGAGCTGGGCCAACTCGGGCGGCGCCAGATTGCCAAGCTCGTGGGCGTGGCGCCGCTGGCCAATGACTCGGGCTCGCGCACGGGCAAGCGCCGCATCTGGGGTGGTCGATCCGGAGTGCGCGCGGTGGTCTACATGGCCACGCTCTCGGCGATCACCCACAACCCCGTCATCAAGGTTTTCCACAGCCGCCTGATCGCCGCCGGCAAGCCCCCGAAGGTGGCCATCGTGGCTTGCATGCGCAAGCTGCTGACCATCCTCAATGCGATGCTCAGAGATCAAGCTCCGTGGGCCCCCGCAAAGCATGCTCAAACTCCAAAAACAGCTTGACTTTGAACACAGTTGCTCGCCCCAACCCTCTCCCCCGAGTACAGGGGAGAGGGAGTCCGAATTTGCTCCCTCTCCCGCTTGCGGGAGAGGGCTGGGGTGAGGGAAGAGCCGTGGCTGAACCATGTCACCAATCAGGTACCGGCAAGTACGTGATCAACCACAGCTTCATCCTGCCGGGGTTGATCGGCGTGTCGTCCTCCTGCGTGGCGGGCTTCCTGCTGGCCGTGGCGCGCGGGCTGGTGTGAGCCGACGCGGCGCGGCAACCCGGCGCTGCGGCGAAGGCCGCTTCGGAAACGGCGATGAGGCTCAATGCCCCAGCTGCGACGCCTTGTTGCCGCGCAGCGCCAGCAGTTCGCCCACCAGGCCGCGGCGGAACGCCAGCACGCAGACGACGAAGATCACGCCCATGATCACGGTGACCCAGGGCCCGACCTTGTCGGCCAATTCGTTCTCCAGCGTCACGATGACGAAGGCGCCGACGGCCGGGCCGAACAGCGTGCCCAGGCCGCCGAGCAAGGTCATCAGCACGACCTCGCCCGACATGTGCCAGTGGGCGTCGGTCAGCGAGGCAAGCTGGAACACCAGCGACTTCATGCCACCGGCCACACCGGCCAGGAAGGCCGACAGCACAAAGGCCAGCAGTTTGTAGCGCGCCACGTCGTAACCGAGCGAAATGGCGCGCGGCTCGTTTTCGCGGATCGCCTTCAGCACCTGGCCGAACGGCGAATGGATGGTGCGATGGATCAGCCAGAAGCCGGCGCAGAAGACCGCCAGCACGAAGAAGTACATGGTGTTGTTGTTGGCCAGGTCGATCAGCCCGAACAGCTTGCCGCGCGGCACGCCCTGCAAGCCGTCTTCGCCTCCGGTGAACGGCAGTTGCACGGCGAGGAAGTACACCAGTTGCGCCAGCGCCAGCGTGATCATCGTCAGGTAGATGCCGGAGCGCCGGATCGACAGCGTGCCGAACACCCAGCCCAGCGCCGCGGCCACTGCGCCGCCGGCCAGGATCGCCAGTTCGGGCGAGACGCCGTAGGTCTTGCTCAAGCCCGCGCACACGTAGGCCGCGGCGCCGAAGAACGCCGCGTGGCCGAACGACAGCAGGCCGGCGAAGCCCAGCAGCAGGTTGAAGGCGCAGGCAAACAGCGCGAAGCACAGCACCTTCATCAGGAAGGTCGGGTAGACGATGAACGGGGCGACCACGCCGGCCGCGATCAGAAGCGCATAGCCCAGCGCCTGGCGTGAGGACCCGGTCCCGGGGGTTGCGATGGTGGTGGTGGTCATGGGGGTTCCAGGGGTTGGCAAGCTCAGGCCTGCTTGCCGAACAGGCCCGCGGGGCGCACCAGCAGCACGGCGATCATGACCACGAAGATGACGACACCGGAGGCTTCGGGGTAGACGACCTTGGTCAGGCCCTCGACGATCCCCAGGCCCAGGCCGGTGACGATCGAGCCCAGGATCGAGCCCATGCCACCGATCACGACGACGGCGAAGACGACGATGATCAGGTTCGAGCCCATCAGCGGGTTCACCTGCACCACCGGCGCGGCCAGCACGCCGGCAAAGCCGGCCAGCGCCACGCCGGCGGCGTAGGTCGCGGTCACCAGCACCGGCACGTTGATGCCCAGCGCCTGCACCAGTTGCGGCCGTTCGGTGGCGGCGCGCAGGGTCGCGCCCAGCGGCGTGCGCTCGATCACGTACCAGGTGCCGAAGCACACCGTCAGCGCCGCCAGCACGACCCAGCCGCGGTACAGCGGCATGAACATGAAGCCCAGGTTGGCGCCGCCGGCCAGCGCCTCGGGGACCGGGTAGGTCTCGCCCGAGATGCCGAAGAAATAGCGCATCGTGCCCTCGACGATCAGCGCCAGGCCGAAGGTCAGCAGCAGCCCGTACAGGTGGTCGAGCTGGTACAGGTGGCGCAGCATCAGCCGCTCGACCACCACCCCGACCAGCGCCACCACCGCCGGCACCAGCAGCAGCGCGACCCAGTAGTTCATCTCGAAGTGGGTCAGCCCCAGCAGCGCCAGGAAGGCGCCCAGCATGTAGAGCGCGCCGTGGGCGAAGTTGATGATGTTGAGCAGGCCGAAGATGACCGCCAGCCCCAGGCTCAGCACGGCGTAGAACGAGCCGTTGATGAGCCCGAGCAGCAGCTGCCCGAACAATTCCTGTGTCGTGATGCCGAAGATCTGCATGGCGCTGTCTCGTGACGGTGAAGGAACTCGAGGCGAGGGTCTTGAGCGGCTCCCTCACCCAGCCCTCTCCGGCGGGAGAGGGAGCCCATTCAAAGCGCTCGGCGGCTCAACTCTTGACCAGCGGGCAGGTCGACGCCGCCAGCGGCTGGAACGCCTCGGCCGCGGGAATCGTGGCCCGTACGTTGTAGTAGTCCCACGGCGTGGTCGACTCGGCCGGCTTCTTCACCTGCAGCAGGTACATGTCGTGCACCATGCGGCCGTCGGCGCGGATCGTGCCGTTCTTTGCGAAGAAGTCGTTCACCGGGGTCTTCTTCATCTGCGCCATCACCTTGGCAGTGTCGTCACTGCCCAGCGCCTTGACCGCCTTCAGGTAGTGCGACACCGACGAGTACTGGCCGGCCTGCACCATCGTCGGCATGCGCTTGTGCTGGTCGAAGAAGCGCTTGGACCAGGCCCGTGTGTCGTCGTTCAGGTTCCAGTAGAAGCCTTCGGTCAGGTACATCGATTGCGTGGTCTTCAGGCCGAGCGAGTGCACGTCGGTGATGAACATCAGCAGCCCGGCGAGCGACTGCTTGGGCGTGATGCCGAATTCGGCCGCCTGCTTGATCGAGCCGATGGTGTCGGCGCCGGCGTTGGCCAGGCCGATGATCTGCGCGCCCGACGACTGCGCCTTGAGCAGGAAGGACGAGAAGTCCGAGCCCGGGAACGGGTGCCGGACCGCGCCGACGACCTCACCGCCGTTGGCCTTGACGACCGCGCTCGCGTCCTTCTCCAGTGAATGGCCGAAGGCGTAGTCGGCGGTCATGAAGAACCACTTCTTGCCGCCCGCCTGGGTCACCGCCTTGGCGGTGCCGTTGGCCACCGCGTAGGTGTCGTAGGTCCAGTGCACGGTGACGTCGTTGCAGTCTTCATTCGTGATGCGCGTCGAGGCCGCACCCGAGACCAGCGCGATGCGGTTCTTTTCCTTCGCGATTTTCTGCACCGCCAGCGCGACCGAGGTCGTCACCAGCTCGCTGACCACGTCGACACCGCCCTTTTCGAACCACTCGCGCGCCTTGTTGGCGGCGATGTCGCCCTTGTTCTGGTGGTCGGCCGAGACCATCTCGACCTTGAAGGCCGGCTTTTCCTTGGCCATGAAGTCGTCGATCGCCATCTGCGTGGCAATGATCGTGCCCTTGCCGGCGATGTCGGAGTAGGCGCCCGACAGGTCGGTCAGCACGCCGATGCGCACCACGTTGTCGGACACCTGGGCGTGTGCCGGGGCAAATGCGGCGCCGAGCGCGGCGACGAGGGTGAGGGTCTTGAATGTCATGAAGGTCTCCGAAGGGTTGGAACAGGAAGGAAAGGTTGATGGCGACACGGCGGTTCAAACACCGAGCAGCTCGTGCAGCATCCCGGTCTTGGCGTCGAGTTCGTCCTTGTCGACGGTGGCGACGATGCGGCCGTGTTCGAGCACGTAGTGGCGGTCGGCCAGCGGCGCGGCGAAGCGGAAGTTCTGCTCGACCAGCACGATCGTGTAGCCGCGTTTTTTCAGCAGCCGGATCACCTCGCCGAGCTTTTTCACGATCACCGGCGCCAGGCCTTCGGTGATCTCGTCGAGCAGAAGCAGTCGCGCGCCGGTGCGCAGGATGCGCGCCATCGCCAGCATCTGCTGCTCGCCGCCCGACAGCCGCATGCCGGGGCTGGCGCGGCGCTCGTGCAGGTTGGGGAAGACGGCGTAGATCTCCTGCAGCGTCATGCCGCCGGAGCGGACGATCGGAGGCAGCATCAGGTTCTCTTCGGTCGTCAGCCCCGAGAAGATGCCCCTCTCTTCCGGGCAATAGCCCAGCCCGAGGCGCGCGATGGCGTGCGGCGCGAGCGGGGTGGTCTCCACGCCGTTGACCATCACCGAGCCGGTGCGCCTGCCCATCAGGCCCATGATGGCCTTGATGGTGGTCGAGCGGCCCGAGCCGTTGCGCCCGAGCAGGGTGATCAGTTCACCCTCGTCCACCCGCAGGTCGATGCCGTGCAGGATGTGCGACTCGCCGTAGAAGGCGTGCAGGTCGGTGATGCGAAGCATTTCACCCGTCTGCGCGATCATGCTTCGACTCCCACATACGCTTCGAGCACGCGCGGGTCCTGCGAGACGACGGCATACGTCCCTTCGGCGAGGATCTGGCCGCGTTGCATGACGGTGATCACATCGCTGAGCTTCTCGACCACCGACAGGTTGTGTTCCACCATCAGCACAGTGCGGTTGGCCGCGACCTTGCGGATCAGGTCGGCCACACGGTCCACGTCTTCATGGCCCATGCCCTGGGTGGGCTCGTCGAGCAGCATCAGCTCGGGGTCGAGCGCCAGCGTGGTGGCGATCTCAAGCGCGCGTTTGCGGCCGTACGGCATTTCCACCGCCAGCGTGCTCGCATAGCCGGCCAGGTCGACCGATTCGAGCAACTCCAGCGCGCGGCCGTTCAGGCTGTCCAGGCTGGCCGCCGTGCGCCAGAAGTGGAACGAGGTGCCGAGCCGGCGCTGCAGCGCCACGCGCACGTTCTCCAGCGCGGTCATGTGGCCGAAGGTGGCCGAGATCTGGAACGAGCGGATCACGCCGCGCCGCGCGATCTGGGCCGGCTGCTCGGCCGTGATGTCGGCGCCGTTGAAGTGGATGCTGCCCCGGGTGGGCTGCAGGAACTTGGTCAGCAGGTTGAAGACCGTGGTCTTGCCCGCGCCGTTGGGCCCGATCAGCGCATGGATCGTTCCGCGCCTGACGTTCAGGTTGATGTCCTGAACCGCGGCGAAGCCCTTGAACTCCTTCGTCAGACCGGTGGTCCGCAAGATGATGTCGTCGGCCATGGGGTGCTTCTTCAGTCGATGGCTGAAGCGGACCGCATCTGATCGCGCAGCATGAATTTCTGGATCTTGCCGGTCGACGTCTTCGGCAACAGCCCGAAGATCACCTGCTTGGGCACCTTGAAACGCGCCATCTCGGCGCGGCAGTGCTCGATGATCTCGGCCTCGGTGACAGTCGCGCCATCACGCAGCTCGACGAACGCCGCCGCCACCTCGCCCCACTTCGCGTCGGGCTTGGCGACCACGGCCGCCAACAGCACCGCGGGGTGGCGGTACAGCACTTCCTCGACCTCGACGCTGGAGATGTTCTCGCCGCCCGAGATGATCACGTCCTTGCTGCGGTCCTTGATCTTGACGTAGCCGTCGGGGTGCAGCACCGCCAGGTCGCCGGTGTGGAACCAGCCGCCGGCAAAAGCTTCTTCGGTGGCCTGCGGGTTCTTCAAGTAGCCCTTCATCAGCAGGTTGCCGCGGAAGAAAATCTCGCCCATCGTCTGTCCGTCGGCCGGCACCGGATGCAGGGTTTGCGGCTCCAGCACGGTGATCGCCTGCTGCATCGGGTAGGCCACGCCCTGGCGCGCATTCAGGTTCGCGCGCTCGGCCAGTGGCAGGCTGTCCCATTCGGCCTGGCGGGCACAGACGGCCGCCGGGCCGTAGGACTCGGTCAGGCCGTAGACATGGGTGATCGAAATGCCGACGCGCTCGCAGCCTTCGATGATCGCGGCCGGCGGCGCCGCGCCCGCGATCAGGCCGTTGATGGCGTGGCTGATGCCGGCGCGCTGGGCCGGTGGAGCGTCGATCAGCATGCCGTAGACGATCGGCGCGCCGCACAGGTGGGTCACGCGGTGCTCGCGGATCAGGTCGAAGATCAGTGCCGTGTCAACCTTGCGCAGGCACACGCTGGCACCGGCCTGCAGCGCCAGCGTCCATGGGAAGCACCAGCCGTTGCAATGGAACATCGGCAGCGTCCACAGGTAGACCGAATGGCGCGGCATCTCCCAGGTGACGACGTTCGACACCGCATTCAGGTACGCGCCGCGGTGGTGCGTGACCACGCCCTTCGGGTTGCCGGTGGTGCCGGAGGTGTAGTTCAGCGCGATCGCGTTCCATTCGTCGGCGGGCAGCTGCCAGGCGAAGCCCGGGTCGCCGTGGGCCAGGAAGACTTCGTACGACACGTCGCCGAGCGACTTGCCCGCGGGGGCGTCGTCGTCTTCGACCTCGATCACGAGCGGGCGCCGCTCGCCGAGCATCGCCAGCGACTTTTCGACGACCCGGGCGAATTCGCGGTCGATCAGCAGCACCTTGGCCTCGCCATGCTGCAGCATGAAGGCGATGGCTTCGGCGTCGAGCCGAGTGTTGAGCGTGTTCAGCACCGCGCCGGTCATCGGCACGCCGAAGTGCGCCTCGAACATCGCTGGCACGTTGGGGAGCATCACCGCGACGGTGTCGCCGGGGCCGATGCCCCGCTGCGCCAGGCCGCTGGCCAGGCGGCGGCAGCGGGCGTAGGTGTCGCGCCAGGACTGGCGGCGCGAGCCGTAGATCACCGCAGTGCGGTCAGGGTAGACGCCGGCCGAGCGTTCGATGAAGCTCAGCGGCGACAGGGCCACGAAGTTGGCCTCGTTCTTGTCGAGGCCGAGTTCGAACGGATTGATTCGCTTCATCGGGCGTCCTTCGGGGTTGGCTGCCGGCCTTGGCGATGTGGGCGGCAACCCGGCCGGAAGGATGGACTGCAACTGTTTCACCAGCCGCGGCGCAATGTGACGAATGATTGCGCCGGCCGGTCGGCGCCGCTGCCCGCTCCTAGAATTGGTGCCGGTCTTCGGACCTTGCCTTCACCTTGCCTGCCGTGAGCGAGACACTCGCCAACCCTTCGGACGACCGCTTCAGGCGCTACGAATCGCTGCGGGCGGCGCTCGACCTGGTCGACCAGGGCTTCACGCTGATCGATCGCGACCTGCGCTTCGTGGCCTGGAACAAGACCTTTCTGCGCCTGCTCGACTTCCCGCCCGAGATGGGCTACGTGGGCGCGCCGTTCGAGAGCTTCATGCGCTTCAATGCCGAGCGGGGCGAATACGGCAGCGGCGACCCGCAGGGCTACATCGACGAGCGGATGCGGGCCGCGCGCGCCTTCGAGCCGCATGTCATGGAACGTGTGCGGCCCGACGGCACGGTGCTGATGGTGCGCGGCGTGCCAGTGCCCGGGCACGGCTTCGTGACGCTGTATTCGGACATCACCGCGCGGCGCAACGCCGAACGCCAGATCCGCGAGCACACCACGCTGCTGGAGACCCGGGTCGCCGAGCGCACCGCCGAACTGCGGCGCAGCGAAGCCCAGATGCGCCTGATCACCGACTCGATCCCTGCGCTGATCGCGTACTTCGATCGGGACGGCGTTTACCGCTACATCAACCGCGGCTACCACGAGTGGTTCGGCCTGGACACCGGAAACCCGGGCGCGTTGAGTGCGAAGGAGTCGCGCGGCGCGGCCACCGACGCCGGCATCCGCGGCAACGTGGCGCGCGCGCTGGCTGGCGAGGCGGTGACCTTCGAGTACGAGACGGCGGTGGTCGACGGCCGCCGGGTGATCGCCCGCACCACGCTGGTCCCGGAGATCGCCCCCGACGCCACCGTGGCGGGTTGCTTCGAGCTGACCTTCGACATCACCGAGCAGCAACACGCGCAGGAGATGCTGGTGCAGGCCCAGAAGATGGAGGCGCTGGGCCAGCTGACCGGCGGCCTGGCGCACGACTTCAACAACATCCTGACCGTCATCATCGGCAACCTGGCCGCGCTCGGCGACGCCCGCGCCGGCGATCCGGCGATGGCCGAGTTCGTCGACCCCGCCGTCGAAGCCGCGCGGCGCGGCGCCGACCTGATCAAGGGCTTGCTGTCGTTCGCGCGCAAGCAGCCACTCGAAGCGCAGGCCGCCGACGTCGGGCCGTTGCTCGCCTCGGTCGGCCGGCTGGTGCGGCGCTCCCTGCCCGAAAACCTGCAGCTCGACATCGATGCCGGCGGCGCTCCGCTGTGGGCCTGGATCGATGCGCACCAGCTGCAGAACACACTGCTCAACCTGATCTTCAATGCGCGCGACGCGACCCCGGACGAGGGCCGGATCGGTATCCAGGCGGTGGCGCAGGCGCTCGACCCGGCGCGCGCGGCCGCATTGCAGGTCGAGCCTGGCGACTACGTGCGTATCGAGGTGAGCGACAACGGCAGCGGCATGGACGCGCCGACGCTGGCACGGGTGTTCGAGCCCTTTGCCACCACCAAGCGGCCGGGGCTGGGCAGCGGGCTGGGCATGGCGATGGTCTACGGCTTCGTCAGGCAGTCGGGGGGTGCGATCGACATCCACAGCACGGTCAGCCGCGGCACGACGGTTTCGCTGTGGCTGCCGGCATTCGAAGGCAGCGCCGAGCCGGAGCTGCCGGCAGACCTGGCGCCCGACGCCGCGCACGGCGGGCAGGGCCTGGCGCTGCTGGTCGAAGACGACCCGCAGGTGCGCAAGGTGGTGCGCCGGTCGCTGCTGGAGCTCGGCTTCACGGTGATCGAGGCCGGGAACGGCAGCGAGGCGATGCAGATCCTCGACCGGACCCCGGGCATCGCGCTGCTGCTGTCGGACGTGGTGATGCCCGGCGGCATCGACGGCCGGGCGCTGGCGGCGCACGCGCGCACGCAGCGCGGCGTGCCGAAGGTGGTGCTGATGAGCGGCTACGCACCCGACCTGGGCCAGCCCACCGACGTGCCGCTGCTCGCCAAGCCGTTCAGCACGGCGCAGCTGGCGGCCCTGCTTGGGGACCTGGCACCGTGAGCGCGGATGGGGCCGACACGCCGGCGCCGCTGGTCTACGTCGTCGAAGACGACGATGCTGTCTCCCGGCTGGTGGTCGCTGCGCTGCGCGAGTTCGGCTTTGCGACCGAGGCGTTCCGCACCGCCGCCACGTTGTTGAGCCGCCTGCAGACCGAGCGCCCCGCACTGTGTGTTGTCGATCTCGGGCTGCCCGACATGGACGGCATCGAGCTGGTGCGCCAGATCACCGCGCTGTCGAGTTGCGGGGTGCTGATCCTCACCGGTCGCGGCCACACCGTCGACCGGGTGATGGGCCTGGAGCTCGGCGGCGACGACTACATGGTCAAGCCCTTCGAGCCACGCGAGCTGGTGGCGCGCGTGCGCAGCATTCTGCGCCGGCACGCTGGCGGTGGAGGTGGTGCGGGCGACGCACCCGGAGTGCGGCGCCGCCACGCCAACTTCCTGGGCTGGAGCCTCGACTGCGCTGCCAACATGCTGCGCGCCGCCGATGGCAGCGAGCACTTGCTCGGCACCGCCGAGACTCGAGTGCTGCGCGCTTTGGTCGAGCGCCCCTACCAGATCCTCACGCGCGAGCAACTGATCGGCCAGCGCGACCTGTCGCCGCTGGACCGTGCCATCGACGTGCGCATCTCGCGCCTGCGCCGCAAGCTCGAAATCGACCCGCAGAACCCGAAGATCATCAAGACCGTCTACGGCGCCGGCTACATGTTCTCGGCGGCCGTGACCTGGTCGTGATCGTCAACGGGAGACGGGGTGGTGATTCACGGCGCGGCGGGGCGCATGCGCATCAACGCAGCGGCATTCTTCTGGCCGCTGTGTGTACCAGCGCACAGACCGTTGCGTGCCATGCGCCTAGCCTTTTCAGTTGCCGGGGGCGACTTCCCACGGTGACTCCCAACCCACCCAGGAGAGACGCGATGGCAAAGGACATGAAGACTGAATCCAGCTCGGACGGTGCCAACCCGTTCGGCAACCTGACCCAGATGTTTGAACAGTTCAAGCTGCCGGGGGTCGACATGGCGTCGATCATGGACGCCCGCCGCAAAGACGTCGAGGCGCTGGTCGAGGCCAACAAGTCCGCCTACGAGGCGATGCAGGCGCTGGCGCGCACGCAGACCGACATGTTGACCCAGGCCATGCAGAGCATGCAGGAAACCGCCAAGGGCATGGCCGCCGGCGGCGTGGGGGCCGACCCCGCCAAGCAGGCCGAGACGGCCCGCAATGCCTGGCAGAAGATGCTCGCCGACATGAAGGGCCTGGCCGAGATGGCGCACAAGTCGCAGGCCGACGCGGTGGCCAGCATGACCCAGCGGGCGACTCAGAGCATGCAGGAAGCGCAGCAGATGATGCTGCCCAAGCAGGGCTTGTCGCGCTGACCGGCGGGCGCGCCGCACGGCATGCGCCAGTTCGTCAGGGCGGCATCGGCGGTTGCCCGGCCAGTGCGACAACACGATGCCAGCTCCGTCGCCCGAGGGGCTCATCCCGCTTCAAGAAGGCGCGGATCCGGGTCAACCTCATCCGCTTGCAGCGCCGCTACCCGGCGGGGGCGTGGATCACCGACTTCGGCACCCGGCCGTGGGCGAAGTCGACGATGCACCCCAGCCCTTCACGGGCGATGTTGTCGAAGCACTCGTCCGTCCAGCACAAGGCATGCGGGGTCAGCAGCACGTTGTCCATCTTGAGCAGCGGGTTGTCGGGCGCCACCGGCTCCTGCTCAAACACGTCCAGGCCGGCGCCGGCAATGGTTCCGGCCTGCAACGCCGCGATGAGCGCCGGCTCGTCGACAATCGGCCCGCGCGAGAGGTTGATGAAATACGCGCTGCGCTTCATCTGCGCGAACCGTTCCGCGTTCATCAGGTGACGGGTTGCGGCGTTCAGCAGCACCGTGGCGACGACGAAGTCCGACGACTGGAGCAGCCGATCCAGCGTGACCAGTTCTGCGCCCACCGCGGTGACCCGCGCGGCGTCGACGAACGGGTCGGCGGCCAGCATCTTCCAGCCGAACGGCCGCGCCAACGCCAGGAATTCGCGGCCGATCCCGCCCGCCCCGATGACACCCAGCGTGCGGGTCGTCAACCCCTGGCCCATCCAGCTGGTGCGCGCGTTCCAGCGGCCGGTGCGTGTCAGCCGGTCTTTCTGGACCAGCCGTCCGGCCAGCGCAAAGATGAAGGTCAGTGCGGCCACCGCCACCGGGCGGCGCACCGCCACCGGCGTGTTGGTGGCGATGACTCCCCGGGCGGCGAGTGCGGGGACGTCGACCGAGTCGTAGCCCACGCCGTGGCGCGACACGATCTTGACGCGCAGGTCGCTGCGCGCCACCGAAGCGGCGGTCACGCGCGGCCCGTTCACGTAGAGAGCGTCGTAACGGGCCATGATGTCCGGCGTGATCTCGTCGACCGACTCGGGCAAGAACTCCCACGCCAGGCGCGGGTCAGCACAGAGAAGTTCGAGCGGGCCCCTGCCGAACGACGGTTCACCATCGGCGGCCAGGATGTCGCGGCTGAGCCCAACCGTGAAGGCCGCGGCCGCGCTCATTCGGCCGCCCCCTGAATCTGCCCGACCATGTTCTTCAGCGCGAGCTCGAGCAAGCCGGTGTCGGTGCCGCCGGCGATCATCGTGTAGCCCATGTCGCGCGCGCGCGTGATCCAGGCCGCATCGGTGGCCATGAAGCCGGCGGCCTTGCCGTGGCGGCGCGCCACTTCAGCCACGTGGCGCATGGCCGCGTCGAAGCGCGGGTCGTTGAACTGAGCCGGAATGCCCAGAAAATTGGACAAGTCGAAATGGCCGACCCACAGCACATCGACGCCATCGACGGCGGCGATCTTCTCGACCTGGTCGAGGCCACGTTCGGTTTCGATCTGTGCGATGACCAGCGTGCGATCGTGGTACTGGCGGATCTTCTCGCCCACGTCGCCGCCCAGGTAGTCGCACTGCGCAAAGCCGAACGCCGCGCCGCGCCGGCCCACGGGCGGGTAGCGGCAGGCCTGCACGATGGACTTCGCGTACTCCTCCGATTCGACCATCGGGATCATCACGCCGCGGGCGCCCAGGTCCAGCGCTCGGGCGATAAAGGTGTACTCGCCGCGCGGCACGCGAACCATCGGCTCGATCGGCAGGCTGCGGCAACTCGCGAACAGCCACTTCAGCGTCTCGAATCCCAGGCCGGTGTGCTCCATGTCGTAGAGCACGAACTTGCAGCCGGCGTTGGCCAGGATCGCCGACATGCCGGGCGAGAAGAACTCAAAGACCATCGCACCCGCCACGGGCTTGCCGGCGAGCACATCCTTCTTGATCGCGTTCGGTTTCATCGCTGTCTCCGTGCGCCGGTCAAAACCGGCAAGGTGTTGTGAATGGAAGTTTCATACGTTGAAGGCCTAGCCAGCTCCGGCGGCCCCGAGTCATGCGTGCACATTCGCGAGGATGTGGGCGAAGCGTTGACAGGGGGACGCGCGGG